>JAPDPX010000004.1:0-300000 GCA_034506255.1 candidate division KSB1 bacterium
TGGTTGAGAATGCCATTCGACCGGTGGCATTGGGTCGCAAGAATTATCTCTTTGCCGGCTCGCATGAAGGCGCCAAACGCGCCGCGATGATTTACACCCTGGTGGCCACCGCCAAGCTGCATCAGGTGGAACCCCTGGCTTATCTGCGCGATATTCTCAGCCACCTGCCCGACCATCCCATCACCCAGATCGCCGCGCTGCTTCCGCAAAACTGGCGCACGCCGACTTCTTGAGATTGGGCCCTGCCCCAGTCGCAAGAGGCTTGATGATTTGATATTTCCTGCCACCAGCGTATTTTCCCCCGCTGTCGCTCGTTCGCTGCAATACTGCTCCCTGTCCGGAGAGGGCCTTTCTCAGAAGATCTATCCCGGCCACAGTGTTGTTGGCTGAATTGCCATTCGGTTGCCATTTCCGGCTGGTCGCCACAAAAGCGCGCGCTGAAAAAAGTTCAAAAATATCTCTTACTGTGGCAAGCTTCAAGATGGGTTCACCGGGTGGATACGGGTCACGCGCCAAAATGGAAGTGACGATCCCGGACAAGCCGTCGAAGCTCTTGCGCATGTCGGTGGCATGGGAATAGAGATAAAATCTCAGGCCGGGAGAGAGTGCGATCATGGCTCTACTCCGGCGGCGCGCAACAGGCGGGTGAGCAATTGCACAGCGATGTCGCCCGAGAAATGGACCAACACGCCGTTGGGAAACTCCAGGGTGCAGGATGCGGCGCGGTGGGCGGTCGGTTCAAGCTGGAGCGGAACGAAGCCGGGGGCGGCAGGGCGCAAATTGGGGGCTTGGCTTTCAGCGGCACGGTACTTTCGCAGCCAGGTGAGAAACGTGGGGTAAGCCAGTTTTTCCCGCTGGCAGAATTGTTTCTGAGTCAGACCGCTGGCGAGATACTTTTTGATGAGGGCAAGACGCGCCGCGGGACACACCCGCCGTCTGCGAGACCACATGGGACTCCTCCTGGTGAATTTTGCGCAAAGATACGCAGCGATTCACCAAGAGGAAAGATGCGGTTCACCGAGGGGATACGTGGCAACAGCAGTAAGATGAAATGGCAGAAACAAGCAGGCGGGATTTCATCAAAAATATTTGGCTCTGAATTTTGCAACCAGATCGATCCCATCAGCGGGGAACGCCGATTGGATCGCGACGCCCGACCACCCAGTAGGTGGTGCATAAAAAATTTTGCAAACAAACGTGCGGTTAACTCCGACAGGGTTGCACTTCACACACGCCATTTCTTCCGTACCACAGCAAACCAGCATGCAAAATTCAGGCAGCACAACAGTGATTCCAGCCTCGGTGTCAGAGTCAAACACAAACAATCCGCCCACGAAAACGGAAATCTCACGGAAAAAGCCATTTCGTGGGAGAAAAGCCGTGACGCCGTCGGCAAACAGGCGAATTTCACAGTCAGGGCGGTCCCACATTTGAAATAAAGAACTGACGGAGTTTTGTGCACACGCCATTCATTCCGGGGGCAGAGCAAGCCAGCATGCAAAATTTCAGGTGAAAAATTAATGACATGGTGCAAGGGATTCCCGGTCGAGTATATGAAGCGCTTCACCCGGAGCAAAGACATCGTCTGTCGCGGGGATACCGCAGGCAGACAGGCATTTTCACCCGGGCTGTTCGCGCCTTCGTCGTGATGCAATGGCGCATTGCCGGCCGATTAAAAGCCCATGGGGACCGTGATTTGACCAGTGAGAATGTCTTGTTTGACTTTCTCCACCCGGGCCGCCACGGCAGGAGGGATGACGTGCTGCAAGGCCGGGTTGATCACGAGCGCGACGACGTTTTCCTTCATGCCCATGCGCATGATTTTCGCTTTGAAGGTTTTCTCCTTGACGGCACGGGCGACGTTGAGAAAAGCCTGCGGCACATCCAGCACCGCGCTCGCCAGAACCACCTGCGGTGCCACTTCGTTTTGATTCTTGTTGGAGCCAAAAACATAGACGCCGCCGCGCTCCTGTGCCGCTTGAAACACACCCAGGCCGGCGGCATCGGCATTTTGGAAAATGAAATCGGCGCCCTGGTCGATCAGTGCCAGCGTGGCCTCCTTGGCGGCGCCCACATCCTCCCAGTTGCCGATGAAGCTCTGCACCACGACGAAGTCCGGCTTGACGGATTGCGCGCCCGCCGCCAGCGCCTGAAAGCCGCTCTTCACCGAGGGGATTGCCATGCCGCCGACGCAACCTGCCTTGCCTGTTTTCGACAGCAGCGCCGCCATGACGCCCATGAGATAGGTCGCCTGCTCGATCTCGAACACCAGCGGCGCCACATTGGGGCGCACGGTGGTGCCGCTGCTGGTGATGAACACCGTGTTGGGGAAATCCGGCGCCACGGCTGCCGCGGCATCTTGAAACTCGAAGCCGTGGCCGAAGACGATATTGAAGCCGCGGCTGGCATAATCACGAAAACCCTGCTCGAATTGCGCGGGGGTTTTCACCTCGATTTGCGAAATCTCCGCCTGCAACTCGTCGCGAATGCGCCGCAGACCCTCGTAGGCGCTGGCATTCCACCCCGCGTCGCTCACCGGGCCGGGCGAGAGCAGCGCGGCGCGAAAGGCCGCCGGCGGGGCGGGCTGTGATTGACAACCAGGCAGCAGCACTGCCGTCATTCCGCAAAACAGACCGAGCAGTGACCATCGTTTCATGGGAATTCAATCCCGATGAATGGGGAAAAATGTGATGTTTGATTTTGTTGGTGGCGTCGCCGGCGGGTTCGGTGGCACTGCCGCACTAACGCCTCTCCGCCAGTCGTTTCAGCAATTGAATCTGTCCGGCATGATAAAGATCGTGCGCTGCAATGCCGGTAAGCACGGTGAAGTTGTCGAGCTTGCTGCCCGCCGGAATTTCACGCAGACGGCCGGGAGCGAGTCCGGCAACGGCCGTGCGCAGCACCTGATGCATGTCCTCCAGCAGTTTGACGTCGGCTTTCCACGCCGCCTCGGTCAACTCCTGTGGCCGCACGAACCAGTTGGATCCTTTTAGGGGAAAGGAGCCGCGCGCTTCGCCCAAGAGCCGGCGGCGCACGGCATATTTCCAATAGGCCGCATGAGTGACGATCTCCCAAATGTTGTGGCGTTTGGGATTGGGCCGCCATGCCGCGGTTTTGGCGGAGAGTCCCCGAATGGCGCCGCGCAGATTGGTGCCATGCCACGATTTGTGATCGTAGGCCTGGTCGATGATCGCCAGCAGGAAGGCGATGGCAGATGAGGTGAGCTTGTCATTCATGGCAGTGCCTTCGGTTGCCTTGACCGGCAGCGGCGTGAGCCGCCAAATTGTAAAAGGAGCATGGCGATTTGGGCTGAGGCGCGGTTGTCGAGGTTGCGGGCGCCCGCCAACTCCTGGATTGCAATACCACGGTCTGATCGTTGCGGGAATGTTTTGCTCACAGCATTTCGCGTCTCACAGAGCCAAGGGTTCACGGCCAGCCTTGCCACGCAGGGCAAAAACCGGCGAGGCGTGCACGGCGCTCTCATGGAGGTGCGGCTTCACCCTCCGGCAGCACGCGCGGCAAGCCTTTGTTGTCGAAATGCACCCTCCTGCCGAAGAGCTCACGCGTGGTATCGGAGAGATGGCCGAGGAGGCCAAGCACCAGGCCGCCGGCAAGGAAGAGAATGCCCGCCCACAAGGCCAGCTTGCGGCGTCGCGGATGGCGCTCCGGGTTGCGGTCGAGCAGCGGTAAAAGCAGCAGAAAGAGTACGAGGAGGCCGTTGCCCAACACCCCCAGCCAGCCGGGCACATATTTCAAGCTTTGATACACCGGCAGAAAATACCATTCCGGTTTGATGCCGGTGGGCGTGACCAGCGGATTGGCGGCCTCGCCAAGATGCGGTTTGCGGCAGAGGGCAACCGCCACCAGCACGGCAAGTGCGCTGTAGGCGATCAGGACTTCGCGTTTGAAGTGATCGGGGTAGTAGGGTCGGGCGCCCGCAGCGCGCAGTTGCTCCTCGGTTGACGGCGGCTCATCGGTGCGCGTCAGCGGCGCAATGCCGTGATAGCGCACCAGGAACAAGTGCAGCGCCAGCAGCGCGAACAGCGCCATGGGCAACACCACCACATGCAGCGCGAAGAAGCGGGTAAGCGTCAACTCGCTCACCGTTTCGCCGCCGCGCACGAGCTGAAGCAGGAAGGGCCCGAGCAGGGGCACTTCCTTGGTGGTGTCGGTGGCGACCACCGTGCCCCAGTAGGCCACCTGGTCCCAGGGCAGGAGATAGCCGGTGAGCGTGAACAGCAGGGTGACAAGCAACAGTCCCATGCCGGCCATCCAGGTCAGTTCGCGCGGCTTTTTGTACGCGCCGGAGAAATACACGCGCAGCAGATGCAGCAGCACCACGGTGACGATGAAGGATGCGCCCCACACGTGCATTTGACGGATGAATCCGCCGAGCGTCACCTTTTCGGTAATGAATTGCACGCTGTGGTAGGCGGTTTGGGCGCCGGGCTTGTAGTAAAAGAGCAGCAGGAGGCCGGTGCCGAGCTGCATCAGGAACAGCAGGAGGGCGGTGAATCCCAGGGTGTGCAACCAGTTGACGTGACGGGGTTGCAGCTCGGAGAGTTGCTCGTGCGTGAAACGACGGAGAAATTCCAGCGGCAGTCTTTCAGCCAGCCAGGCTTTCACAGCCATGCAGTTTGATCCGGTTTGGCTCAGCGTTCACATCGAACGGCGGGGTGGCACGGCGCCGGGTCCGGTGATCCCGGCGGGATTGTCGGATGATCCGGCATGGGTCAGGAGATGATGATTTTGCCGTCTTCTTCGACCTTGACGTTCAGGCGCGGCAGCGGCCGGGGTGGCGGGCCGTCCAGCACACTGCCATCGAGATCATATTCACCGCCATGGCACGGGCAGCGAAAAATCTGCTCATCCTCGATGTAGGAGACCGTGCAGCCAAGATGGGTGCAGACCGCGGACAGCGCCAGCAGCTCGCCGTTCTGGCGCTGGACAATGACCGGCGAACCGAGAGCGACGCCGCTTTTGAACTGGCCCTCGCCGATCTCTTTTGCCAGGATGGGCTGCCCCGCCATATTGGAGAATTGGCGCGTGCCGCTGATGAAGTTCCTGTTGGGATAAAGGTAGGCGAGTGCCGACCCGGCGAAGGCGAGAGCAGTGCTTCCAAAAAGGGCGGCGAAAATTCTGTCGAAAAACGTGCGTCGTGTCATCGGTCACCTCGGCTGGTACGCAACGGGCCCCTCTCCGGCTCGCAGGCGTGCCGGCAGGCCGAAACGCGCACAGTATAACCAGCGGGTTTTAGAAATTCAACAGGAAATTGCCCGGGCGGCAAAATAACAGTTGCGCTGCACAGGCCGGTTTATTATATTGCGCCCGTTTCAAAACCGGCTGGGCTGTGATTCATTGTGCAAGGTTTCTTGTTCTCTTGGACTGCAGCAAAGTGGAGGCAGTATGACATACATCATCGCTGAACCCTGCGTTGATGTGATGGACAAAGCGTGTGTGGATGTTTGTCCGGTGGATTGCATATACGAGCTGGACAAAACCCAACTGCAGGAAGGCGATCCGGCCTACAAAAACATGCTCTACATTCATCCACAGGAATGCATCGATTGCGGTGCGTGCGAGCCGGAATGTCCGCCGCAGGCGATCTTCGCGGAGAGCGAAGTGCCGGCCAAATGGGCGGAATACATCGACTACAACTATCGCGCGTTCGGTCTCAGCCGCTGAATCTGCTGCCTCAACTCTGACCCTGCTCACCGGCGCGGCCTCCCCCGCGGCGCGCGGGTGACGTTCGGATCACGGGAACTGCACAAGGAAGTCATGAGTTGCTGGCTTCCTTTTTTGTTTGCTTATGATTCAATGCAAAAGCATCTATGCGAAAGCCGGGGAGGGTGACGGCGTGCGCATTTTCGTAGATCGGCTCTGGCCGGAGGGGGTCAGCACACGCGCGGCGGCGGTGTCGCAATGGCTGAAGGAACTCGCCCCCTCCTATGAGCTGTGGCGGCATGGCTATGATCTCGACCAATGGCCGCAATACCGCCAGCGCTACCGCGCCGAGCTGAATGCGAAAGACAAACGGCCGCTGCTCGAACGGTTGCAACAGATGGTGCGTGAGGGGCCGGTCACCCTGCTCTACGGCACCTCGGACCCGCAACGCAACAATGCAGTGATCATCAAGGAGCTGTTGGAGAGCTGGCAGGGCTGAATCTGCCAGTGGCTGATTCACGGCATGCCACAGGATGATGTGAAGATGGAGAAGTTGCGCATTTATGTTTCATCCGTGCCGTCCGCCTCCGCGGACGGCGCGAGCAACACCTCCCGGGAGCCTGACATGTGCCCGCCGTGCGCGGAAGCATGATCAGGCTCTGGTGTTTTTGCCGAAACCGGCTGACCACCCCGCCGCTGGCCGCAGGTTTCGGTTGAGGGTTTGCAAGGAACGTTTTGCCAGGATGGATGCTGCGGAATACCGTACCGATGCCTTCGGAGTGGAGGAGTATTCAATTGCAGGCAGTTCACCCCAGCAATTCAGGAGGCAAAATGGCTTGGCATGACTTCATCATTGATGATGACAATGTGATCCGGGAAATCCTCAAAAACAGCCACGTCATTGCCGTGGTTGGCATCAAGGATGAAAGCCGGCTTCACGAAGCAGCGCACACAGTTCCCGCCTATCTGCATTCCCGCGGTTACAAGATCATCCCCGTGAATCCCCGTTATGAGTCGGTGTTTGGCATACGCTGCCTCGCGTCGCTGGAGGACATTACCGAACCGGTTGACATTGTTCAGATCTTTCGCGCGCCCAAAAACGTCATGCCGCATGCGCTGCAGGCACTGCAGATGAAGCCAAAACCCAGGGTCTTTTGGATGCAGACCGGCATTCGCCATCAGGAAGCGGCCCACAAGCTCGCCGCGGCCGGCATCCAGGTGGTGCAGGATCACTGCATGTACATGGATCATTTGCGGCTGTTGCGGGCGGCAGCCTGAGATTCCCACCCCGTGCATCATGTTGACGGCAGGGTATTCCGCCGGGGTTGGCGCGTCGTGCCGGCCGGCGGCATACCCCGCCACTCACGTCCTCTTTCACCAATTCCAGCCGATCATGAAAATCTACGTCACTCGACCCATCCCCCAGGCGGGGCTTGACCTGCTGCGCGCGGCCCATCCGGGCTTTGAGATGAACCACGAAGACCGCGTGCTCACCCGCGCCGAGCTGCTCGACCGTGTCCGGGGCTGCGACGGCCTGTTGACGCTGCTCACCGACCGCATCGACGCCGAGCTGCTGGACGCCGCCGGCCCGCAGCTCAAGGTCGTGGCGAACTATGCCGTGGGTTTCGACAACATCGATTTGCAGGCGGCCACGGCCCGCGGCATTTTGGTCACCAACACCCCCGGGGTGCTGACCGAGGCCACGGCAGATCACGCCTGGGCTCTGCTGTTCGCGATTGCCCGCCGCATTCCCGAATCCGAGCGGTTTTTGCGGGCGGGCAAGTTCAAAGGCTGGGGCCCGCTCATGTTTCTTGGCGGCGATGTCACCGGCTGCACTCTGGGCATTGTCGGTGCCGGCCGCATCGGTCACGCCATGGCCCTGCGCAGCCGCGGCTTCAACATGCGCGTGCTGTACACGGATGAGACGCCCAATCCCGTGCTGGAGCAGGAGATCGGTGCGCGCCGCGTGCCGTTGCCGGAGCTGTTGCGCGAATCGGATTATGTCTCCCTGCACGTGCCGCTGCTGCCCGGCACGCGCCATCTCATCAACGCCGACACGCTGCGGCTGATGAAACCCACCGCGTATCTCATCAACACCAGCCGCGGTCCGGTGGTGGACGAGGCCGCGCTCGCCGCCGCGCTGCGGCAGGGCCGCCTGGCGGGCGCCGCCCTGGATGTCTTCGAAAACGAGCCCGCTGTTCACCCCGATTTGCTCACCCTTGAAAATGTGGTTTTGACCCCGCACACCGCCAGCGCCACCATTGCCACCCGCGGCAAAATGGCGACCATGGCGGCCAACAATCTTCTTGCCGGTTTGCGCGGCGAAAGGCCGCCCAATCTGGTCAATGTGGAAGTGTGGGGCAGGCATCGCAGGTAAACAGAACCGGTTTGCGGCCCGCCAACCGCAGACCTTATTGGGTACGGACGGGAGGAGGAAAACGTGGAGTTGCTCAACCGGCTGGTGGTGGCGACACTGCCGCTGGTGCCCAAGCCCCTGGTGCGCCGCGTCGCGAATCGTTACATCGCCGGCGACCAAATTGCCGATGCCGTGCGCACCGTGCGCGCGCTCAACCAGCGCGGCATGATGGCGACGCTCGACATTCTCGGCGAACACGTCTCCCGGCGCGACGAGGCGACGGCCACCGCGGCAAGCTATCTGCATGCCCTCGAAACCATCGACCGCGAAAAGCTCGACAGCAACATCTCGATCAAGTTGACCGCCTTCGGCCTGAAGCTGGATTTCGACTTCTGCGTGGAGAATGTCCGGCGGGTGGTGCAGCGCGCGCAGGAGCTGGGCAACTTTGTCCGCATCGACATGGAGGATTCCTCCTGCACCAGCGACACACTGCGTCTCTACGAACTGCTGCGGCAGGAGTTCAACAACGTCGGCACGGTGATCCAGGCCTATTTGCGGCGCTCGCTGCAGGATGTGCGCCAGTTGCTCGCCGACGGCAAGCCCACCAATCTGCGACTGTGCAAGGGCATCTACGTCGAGCCGCGCCGCCTGGCCTACAAGAACCGCGAGTTGATCAACAAGAATTTCACTTACCTGCTGCATGAGTTGCTGCACCGCGGCGCCTATGTCGGCATTGCCACCCATGACGAGCGCCTGGTGTGGGACGGCATGCGCCTGGTGGATGAATTGAAGCTGCCGCCCACCGCCTACGAATTTCAAATGCTGCTGGGCGTCGATGAAGAGCTGCGCGACGTCATCGTGAATGCCGGCCATCGCCTGCGCATCTATGTGCCGTTTGGCCGGCAATGGTACGCCTACTCTGTGCGCCGGCTGCAGGAAAACCCCCAAATCGCCGGCTATGTCATGCAAAAATTTCTGGGTTTGAAATCCTCCTGAAACAGTTGCCGCGCGCTCCACTGTTTGCGCACCGGCCGGGCTGTGGCAAAGCCCCCTCTGTCGGGATGAAATCTCCGTCCCTTCTGGCAGGCTGCACACCGGTGTGCGCGTGCTGGATAATTGGGCAGGTGCAGACGCAATTCTGTGCGGGGCAGGATGCTCACAGAAGCGCGCCCCGTCAGGATCAGTGCCCCCGCCCGGAACATGCGGTCAAATCCCCGGATTTGCCCTGAGCGCGGGCAGTTCGCGCAAAACGAGCCTCGGTTGTCCCGGCAGCAAAAAGCAACTCCCGCAGAAGAAAAGCGTCGTGCGGGAGTCGTTTTTTCGATGGCCGGGCCGGGGTATGCCATATCCACCCGCCTCGTCATCCAGCGAGGAGCCGGAGCAGAGTGGGGCACGGGGCGTCGGGAACCTCGCAGGATTTTGTCTGCAAGTCGCGGCCTCCGGTCAGGCAGGGTGACACAACCTCAGGCGAAGATGATCCACAGCACGCCGATGGTGGCCGCCAGAACAAGCGAGAGAAGGATGTTGATCTGATGCTGTTTTTTCATGCCGGCGTTCGCCGTCGCGCTGCGGGCGGATACCGGCGTGGTGGCAAAAGTCAATCCGGCAATATGATCCCGGGAGGGCGCCCGGGTGAGCAGGCTCACGCCGATGAGAATGGCGGTGCAGATCACGAACAACAGCACGGCAAAGTGCAGGAAATTGATCTCGGCGAGCCAGGCCCACAGCGTGCCGTCCGGCAGGCCGGTTTTGTCGATGCCGTTGGCCAGCTCCAAAATCAGCCGCAACGCGCCCAGCACGAAACCGCTCAACAGTGCCGCGATGGCGCCGTTGCCATTGAGCCGGGTGAGGAACAGGCCAAAGAGGAAACAGGCGGCAATCGGCGGCGCAATGTAAGCCTGCACGCTTTGCAGGTAAATGTACAACTGGGAGGAGATGTATTTCATGAACGGCACCCACATCAACCCGAGCACCACCAGCACGCCGGTGGCGACGCGGCCCACCATGACCAACTGGTGCTCGCTGGCGCCGGGATGCAACTTTTTGTAGAGATCCCAGGTGATCAGGGTCGAGCAGGAGTTGAACACCGAGCTGAGTGAGCTCATCAGCGCGGCCAGCAACCCGGCGATCACCAGGCCCTTCAACCCAATGGGCAGAACGCGGGTGACCAGGCTGGGAAAGGCGCGGTCGGCGGTGGCGGAGGTGATGTCTTGGAAAAGGGTCACTGCGATCATGCCGGGCAGCACGAAGATGAAGACCGGCAAAATTTTGAGAAAACTGGCGAAGATCGTTCCCCGCCGTGCCTGTTCGAGATTGCGCGCGGCGAGCACGCGCTGCACGATGTATTGATCCGTGCACCAATACCAAATCCCCAGGATGGGCGCACCGAAGACGATGCCGGTCCAGGGAAAATCCGGATGACTCACCGGCTTCCACATCGAAAAGAAATCTGCGGGCAGGCTGGCGGTCAGCTTTTGCCAGCCGCCGACCTCCACCAGCCCCATGACGGTGAGCGTCACCGATCCCAAGATCAACACGAAGGTTTGAATCACCTCGGTGTAGACCACCGCGCGCAGGCCGCCGGCGATGGTATAAAGCCCGGTGACGATCACCAGGGCAATGGCGCTGGTGAGCATGTCCATGCCGGTCAGCTCGCGAATCACCACCGCACCGGCATAGAGCGTGACACTGATCTTGGTGAGCACGTAGCCGATGATGGACACCGTGGCCAGATACCAGCGCGCTGCAGCGTTGTAGCGCTGTTCAAGAAACTCGGGCATGGTGTACACGCCGCTGCGCAAATAAAAAGGCACAAACAGCCAGCCCAGCAGCAGCAGAATCAAACAGGCCAGCCATTCGAAGTGACCCACTGCCAGGCCGCCGGCAGCCCCGGAACCGGCCAGGCCCACCAGATGTTCACTGCCGATGTTGGAGGCGAACAAACTCGCGCCCACCACCAGCCAGCCGACATCCCGGCCGGCGAGAAAGTAATCCGCGCTTTCCTCCTTGCCTTTGCGGAAGGCCCAGTAGCCGATTGCCAGCATGAGCGCAAAATAGCCGGCGATGATGAGCACATCGACAAGGTGCACCGATCCCATCTTCCTTCCTCCTCCTTAAATTTTTTAGAGTCACTCGTGGTTTGGTATGAGCCGGACTGCGGTGGCACAACCGCGACGCCGCCCGGGCCCTGGAACCAATCCGCTTCGACCGGCGTCCGCAGTTTGGACTTGCAGGCATGCCGCCCCTGCCGCGGAAGGGCGCGCAGCATGAAAAAGCGCCGCACGGACCTGGCAGACAACAACAAGGTCAAAAGGTTTTTGCGTGGCAACAAGCTAACAAGCGAAAAGGAAGAAAGCAAGGGGCGGCCCCTCTGCATCCGCAGGCGGCTGTGCAATACCGTGGCCGCCTGTGGCCAGGCCGTGCGTGTTCCAGCCGCCGCCACGCCCTTTTGTTTTATCGTTTAAAATCGTACCATCGCGCTGTCGCTCGTGCAACACCAAAAAACCTGCAGGAGAGTATGCAAACATGACCGAAACAGAACTTCCCGTACCGGCGCATTTCAATCCCGCAAGCGTGGGTGAAGTGTGGCGCGTACCCTATCAGGAGCGCGCGCGCGCTGCCGAGGCCTGGGCGCGGCAGCACGGCATCATGCCGGCCGCACGCGACCGGTTCCGCATCTGTCTGCTCACCGTGGATGTGCAGAACACCTTTTGCGTTCCCGGGTTCGAATTGTTTGTCGGCGGCCGTTCCGGCCGGGGCGCGGTGGAGGACAACCGCCGCCTGTGCGAATTCATCTACCGCAATTTGCACCGCCTGACGCAAATCTGCCCCACCCTGGACACCCATCAGGCCATGCAAATTTTTCATGCGATTTTCCTGGTGAATGAGCAGGGCGAACATCCCGCGCCCTACACCCTGATCTCCGCTGCAGACGTGGCGCAGGGCAAATGGCGGTTCAATCCCGCGGTGGCCGACAATCTCCAGCTCGACGTGCAGGAGGGGCAGCAATACTTGCAGCATTACGTCGAAACACTGCAGCGCGGCGGCAAATATGCGCTCACCATCTGGCCCTATCACGCCATGCTGGGCGGCATCGGCCATGCCCTGGTCTCCGCGGTCGAGGAAGCCATCTTCTTTCACAGCATGGCGCGTCACAGCCAGCCGGATTTTCAAGTGAAGGGCAACAACCCTCTCACCGAAAATTACTCCGTGTTGCGGCCCGAGGTGCTCACCGGCCCGCACGGCAAGATCATTGCCCACAAGAATACGCGGCTGCTCAACAAGCTGCTGGAGTTCGATGTGGTGATCATCGCCGGCCAGGCCAAGAGCCATTGCGTGGCGTGGACCATCGCGGATCTGCTCAACGAAATGGGGGGTACGGATCCCGCGCTCGCCCGCAAGGTCTACCTGTTGGAAGACTGCACCTCCCCGGTGGTGGTGCCGGGCGTGATCGACTACACCGATGAAGCCGAAGCCGCGTTCCGCCGCTTTGCCGAAGCCGGCATGCACGTGGTGCGCTCCACCGAACCCATCGCCTCCTGGCCGGGGATTGCCTGATGACCGCGCCGCTCACGGCACGCTGCTGCCGCCTGCGTGCCGGTCTTCTCTGTTTTGTGATCGCCACTGCCGGCCATGCGCAAAAGATGGTCGATTTGCAGCGCTTTGCCGGGCTGCCGCGGCTGCCGATCGCGCCCGACACGCTGGCTCTGTTGCTGGTGGAATTCGATGATGTGACCCATGCCTGGTATGATTCCGCCGGCGTTCGCATTCCTTTTGACCGTGTTTACCGCTGGCGGGATTTCCACAATATGATGGCCTCCCGCGGCTGCTACTTCACCGAACACACCGGCATGCGCTCGCCCGAGGGCGAGCCGGTGTTCGGCAGTTTCGTCGATTACTTTGCCGACATGTCGGGCGGCAAATATGTCCCGGTCGTGCAGATTCTCAATGACTCCACTGCCGACGGCCTGCCGCGCTGGCTGCCGCTGGGTGCGCGCAAAACGGCTTATTTTGGCGCGGCCAACTGGGACAAGCTTTACCAACATGCCCGCCAGGCAGCCGCCCGCCACGGCCTTGATGTGCGCATCACGCCACAGCGCCGGATGGTCATCATTTATGCCGGCAACCGCCGCGGCAAGGGCGCCCGCCTCTTCGGGGTGTGCGACGCGCGGCCGCTGCCGGAATTCTTTTTCTCCTCCGAGCGCTGGACCTTCACCGGCGGCGCCAACGATTACGACGAGGCACGCCATGCCCGCCTCTCCCACATGGGGCCGTTTTGTCATGAAATGAATCACATGCTTGGTGAGATGCACCATGATGTCGCCCTGTGGGACATGATGGGCAACGGCCACAAGAACAGCGTGGCGGGCGGTTTTGGCAACTGTCCCGCGCCTCTCAATCCGTGGTTTCGCGCCCGCCTGGGCTGGCTGGCGTTGCATGAAATGCCCTGCAATCGCAGGGTCACGCTCGTGTACGGCGACGCGCGCCACAATTTCTACTTGTGGCAGGTGCCACAGCAGGGCTTTGCGCTGCTGTTCGAGCATCGCCGCTATCATCGCGGTTATGATCGCGGCCTGCCCGGCCGCGCCGCCGGAGAGGCCGGCGGCCTGCTGATTTGGCGCATCAGCGGGGGCTCCAGCGATTTGCTCGAAGCCGACGGCCGCAGCGGCGAAGACAATGCAGTGCACGACATTTTTCGCGTGACCTCGGCCCCCGCGGATACCACCCGCGACCTGTTGCTGCGGCGCCGCCCCCTGCCACTCGCCTCTCTCACCCGGCTGCACAAACAGGTGCCGGGGCTCGCCGTCGAAATTCTCCAGCAGCGCGGCGACACGCTGAAGCTGCGGGTGAAATGCCCCTGAATCGTTGTTGTTTGCCAGCGGGATTTTCTCTATATTGCGCGCCGTCTGAAGCTTTCGCGATCTTGCACCGTTCATCAAACTGGGATGCTGCCATGTTTCACCTCGCCTCCGCCGAAGACATTCTCTCCGGCCAGGTCACCGACGTGTACTTTCAGCGCACCCGGCAAATGCTCACCGAGCTGGGCAGGGATGCGCACGTTGCGGTGGAATTCATTCTGAAAAAATTTCCCCGACCCAACAACTGGGGCATCTTCGCCGGCCTGGAGGAGGCCATGACGATTCTCCGGCGGTTGCCGGTGTCGGTTGACGGCTTGCCGGAGGGTTCATTGTTTTTCGAAGACGAACCGGTGCTCACCATCGAGGGGCGCTACCTTGACTTCGGGCCGTTTGAAACCGCGCTGCTCGGCCTGCTCAGCCAGGCCACCGGCGTGGCCACACGGGCGGCGCGCTGCAAGAAGGCTGCCGCCGGCCGGCCGGTGATCAGCTTCGGTGCGCGGCGCATGCACCCCGCCATCGCGCCGATGATCGAACGCAACGCCTTCATCGGCGGTTGTGATGGCGTGGCCTCCGTGGCCGCGGCCAATCTGCTCAACATCAAGCCCTCGGGAACGATCCCGCACGCCTTCATTTTGCTGGTGGGTGACACCGTTGCCGCGGCCCAGGCCTTCGACCGCTATATCGAACCGGACGTGCCGCGCGCGATTTTGATCGACACCTTCAATGACGAAAAGTTCGAAGCGCTGCGCGTCGCCGAGGCACTCGGCGACCGGCTCACCTACATCCGGCTGGACACTCCCAGCAACCGCCGCGGTGACTTCGTCAGCCTGGCGCGCGAAATCCGCTGGGAGCTCGATTTGCGCGGCTATCAGCACGTGAAGATCTTCCTCTCCGGCGGCATCGATGAGGAAAAAATCCTGCAATACAACGTCATCGCCGATGCCTATGGCGTCGGCACCGCGATTTCCAATGCGCCGGTGATGGATTTTGCCATGGACATCGTCGAGATCGACGGCAAGCCCGTCGCCAAGCGCGGCAAGAAATCCGGCCGCAAGCATCTCTGGCGCAATCGCACAACCGGCGAGCGCATCGTGCAGCCGGTGGCGCATGAAGTGAACGGCGACATGGAACCGCTGTTCATTCAGATGATGCGCAACGGCAACGTGCTGTACCAGCCCCAGCCGCCCACGGTGATCCGCAAATATGTCTTGCAGCAGTTGCAGCAGGTTGAGCTTTCCGGCATGTGACGCCCAGAAAATTTTTGCAGCGGCCGGCGGCGGGCAAGTCATCGCTGCCGCGGTTCACCCCGCCAGCTCTGCAAGCGCCGGGACGTTGCACATCACTTCGTGACGCGGCCAGCATACCGCAACCAAATGGAAGCACGAAGCCGCGAAGGCCGCAACGCGTGTATTGCTTTGCATTCCCGGCGTCTCGCAGTTTTCAAAAGCTCCGCGGTCACGACGGTTTTCGCGCCCCCCCGCCGTGGCCGGGCTGTCATTCTTGGATGAGAATCCACCCATTTGAAAGTTTTCGAAAGCGTCGTGCGCCCCGCTGGCCTGCGGGGCGCAGTGCGACGCCCTGAACACGTCTTTTGCGTTTTCACACTTCTTTGCCTCCCGGGGCGCCAGGAGGCCGGCGTCATGTCCATACCCTCTTCCGGCTTCGAGCCGATCGATCACACGGCGGATGTCGGCTATCGCCTTTACGCCGCCACCCTGCCGGAATTGTTCATCGTCGCGGCGCGTGCCCTGTTCGATGCCATCACCGATTTGGAAACGATCCGGCCCGTGTTGGCGCGCACGATCAGCGTCACTGCCAGCGACGTGGAAGCGCTGCTGGTTGCCTGGCTGGCCGAGTTGAATTTCCACTGCCTCACCGGCCTGGAAGTCTTTTCACAATTCAAGATCGAAAAATTTTCCCCCACCGCCCTCACCGCCCTGGCCCGCGGCGAAAGGATCGATCTGCAACGTCACACAATCAAAACCGAAATCAAGGCGGTAACCTATCACGGCCTGCATCTGCGCGAAACCGCCGCCGGCTGGGAAGCGCAGGTGATTTTTGATGTGTGACGCGGAACGCGCCTCCCTGCCGCACACGATGATTGGCGCACAGGCATCCTGCCGGCATGGGGAAACATGCCGGAATTCTGCACTGTGTTTGCTTTCCGGGAAAATGGCTTGGCATACGGCGTTTCTCAACCGCGGAAACACCGTGCGGTTTTCGAGCTGCAACCAAAATTTTTTGGACAGGTACTGCTTCCGTAGCGTGTGCGGACACAACGCAGACCTTATTGTCTGCAGGCAGGGAGGCCGGCGCCATGCCACACGTTACGTTGCTGAATTTTGCATGCCGGCTTGTTGCTGCCCCCGATAAATGGCGTGTTCACAAAACTCCGTGAAGAACGAACTGCCTGTAGACATGGGACTCCCACGTGTCTTCAAGCTCCTCCGGGAGTGGCTGTGGAGTTTCTCCTGATCTGGCGCGGTTTTTCGGGAGGGCCAAGCAAGTCACTCCTGCCGGAGTTGACCGCACGTTTGCGTGCAAAATTTTTTATGCACCCCCTGGGTGGTTGGGCGTTGCGATCAAATCGGCGTTGCTGGTGGAGGGGAGAAAGCTGGGTGCAAAATTTAAGTAGGGCTATTGGGCTGGCAGTCTGAGCCGCGGCCTTTTTAAGGAAAGGTGACGGCTCCGGCCTCTCAGGAAAGGGCTGCACCCTGCCCTGCCGGCAAACGATAAACTCGTCTTGCCCCTGCACGCGAGGCCTTTGCTTCTACTTCACTGACAGCGGTTGCCACCCGCGGGCTTGCAGCACGAGGATGGTGAGGAAACGAAACCGCCGCTTCCTGCCGGAGGAATCGCACGGCAGCGGACCCGGGTGGCCCGCCGCGCTGTCAGTCAAACAAAAACAATGCTTTTTTCCATTTCAACTTCGACCTTCTTGCCGGAATTCTTGCTTGTATCTCTTTGGCAATTTGCCTATTTTTCGCCACTTGCCCAGCAGCAGAAAGTTTCAGCCGAACTGTGCAAGCCGAACCGAAAGCTTAATCCTCATGACCCCAATTCGCTCTGCAGCCGACCGCCTGGCGTTACAATCCCAAATCCGTGAAAAGATTCGCGAAGTTCGCACCCGGGTGAAAATCAAAGCCCCGGAGTTTCCAGCCGGTGCGATCTGGTTGAATACCAGCCGCCCGCTCACGCTCGCCGAACTGCGCGGCAAAATCGTGCTGCTGGATTTCTGGACGTATTGCTGCATCAACTGTCTGCATGTGATGTCGGACCTGAAATATCTCGAAGAGAAATACGCCGGGCGCCCGTTTGCCGTCATCGGTGTGCACTCGGCGAAATTTCACAACGAGAAGGAAGCGGCGCACATCCGCCAGGCGATCTTGCGCCATGACATCGAACACCCGGTGGTGGTGGATCCCGACTACACAATCTGGCAATCCTACACCGTGCGGGCATGGCCGACGCTCATCCTGGTCGATCCGGAGGGCTATTTGCTCGGCGTTTTTTCCGGGGAAGGCAATCGCGAGATCCTGGACAACTATATCGAAGTCGGCCTGACGGTCTTTCAAGAAGAGGGCAAACTGGACAATACGCCCCTGCCGGTGCGACTGGAGCAGCCCGAGTGGCCGGAGTCCCTGCTGAGTTTTCCCGGCAAGATCGTTGCCGAGGCCCGCACGCAGCGCCTGGTGATCGCCGATTCGGGCCATCATCGCCTGCTGGTTTGCCGGCCGGACGGCACGATTCAGGAGATCATTGGCAGCGGTCTGGCGGGCAGTGCTGACGGTGATTTTGAAACCGCGCATTTCTTCCGACCGCAGGGCATGGCGTGGCACGGGGAGGATTTGATTGTCTGCGATACCGACAACCATTTGCTGCGCCGCGTGGATTTTGTCGGCCGCAGCGTGACGACCATTGCCGGCACCGGCGAACAGGGCGGCTACGGTCAGCGCGGCGGCCCCGGCCGCAAGATCGCACTCAATTCGCCGTGGGATATTTTCATTCATGGCGACACCGGTTACATCGCGATGGCCGGCCCGCACCAGATTTGGTCGATCGATCTGAAGACCAACCGGGTGGAGCCGTTTGCCGGCAGCGGCCATGAAGCCCGCCGTGACGGCGAGCGCCTGAGCGCGGCGTTCGCGCAGCCGAGCGGCATCACCGGGGAAGTGATCGGCAATGCGTTGCTGCGGCTGTTCATCGCGGACAGCGAGATTTCGGCGGTGCGCCAGATCGATCTGCGCACCGATAAAGTCGGCACCCTGGCGGGTGGCGATCTCTTTCAGTTCGGCGATCAGGACGGCAGCGGCGACAACGTGCGTCTGCAACACCCGCTGGGCGTTTGTTTCCATGACGGCAAAATCTTTCTTGCGGACACCTACAATCACAAGATCAAAGTGCTGGATCCGAATTTGCGTCTGTGCAAGACATTGGTGGGCGACGGCAGGCCCGGTCTGGAAAACGGCGCGGCCGCGCGCTTTTTTGAACCTTCGGGGCTGGCGCTGTTGCAGGGCCGGCTTTATGTGGCCGACACCAACAATCATGCGGTGCGGGTGGTTGATCTGCACACCCGGCAGACGACGACCCTGCGTCTGAAGCCCCAGGCCCTGCCGGTGGCGGAGCATCTGGTGATGATGGGCACGCCGGTGCAGCGCCTGCCCGAACAAACGCTGCAGCCGGGCGAGGCCACGCTGCGGATTCGCATCATCCTGCCGCCGCAGACGGAATTCAATCAAGGCGCGCCGCTGCAAATCTTGGTGCGCAGCCGGAACCAGGCGCTGCGCCCGCCCGGCAATGGCGTGACGCTGGCACCATCGCAGCCGGAGGTGACCCTGCCCCTGCAGGTTGCCGCCGCCGAGCAGGCCGCGGCTCTGCGGGTGGAATTGGTGTATTCCTACTGCGATCAGGCCGGTGGTCTGTGCCTGATGCGGCAGGCGGTTTATGAAATACCGGTTGCAATCGCCGGCACCGGCGGTCACCAATTGGAGCTAACTGATGCGCCGGTGGCAGGGCGCAGTCCGTTCGACGGCGAAAGCGCCAATCATCAAGTCGGTGCGGGCTTGTAATTATGGAATAAAGACGATCCCGGGTTGCGCAACGATGCAAATCAAAAATGGTGAAATACTCGGCCTGGCGACGCAGGAGGCCTATCGGCGCGGCATGCGCTGGTATGAAGCCGGACTGGTGACGTTGTTGGAAACGGATGACGATTTTTTTTCCGCCCAGGTCAATGACTTCCCGGCCCAGATTGTCTCAATCCAGCGCCAGGACAACCACTTCATCACGAGCTGCACCTGTTCACATCCCCTCACGTGTCCGCACGTGGTCGCGGCGCTGTTGCAGGCGCGCGACTATTATGCCTCGCATGAGTATTCCCGGCGGGCGGAGAAAAAGTCCAATGGTAATGGCACGCCGCCCGCCACTCCGCAGAGCAGGAGCTGGCGCGAGCTGCTCACCTGCACGCATCATCCCGGCAAAGTTGCCAAGCCCCTGCGGCTGGATCCGGCCGGCGAGCGCAAGGGATGGGGCATTTATTTCGTCCTGGCCCTGGGGCCGCAAGAATGGCAGATTACTCCGTATCGCAGCCGCCGCCGCAAGGACGGCACTTATGGCGCGGCTTATCCCACTTCCATTCACGAGCAGCCATACTACCGCGTGACCTGCACCCAGCGCGAAAATCTGGCGCTGATGATGCTGGACAATTACAGCGAAAAACGGTACCTCCCCCCGCAATACCCTTTCAACGGTTACGTTGATCGACTGGGCTACAGCCTGGAATACGGAGCTGAAATCGGCATGCTGTTTGACTTGCTGCGCGACAGTGAGTTCTTCTGGCAGGCGGATCACGAGCGTACCCGCCCGCTGCAGGTCGATGCCACCCCCGGTCGCTTCCAAATTCATCTGGAAAACGTCGAAGGCGGCATTCTGCTGCGCCCCACCCTCATTCGCAACCACGAAACCCTGGTGATTGGTCCGAACACCCGGTTGTTGAGTACGCAACCCGCCTGGGTGGTGCACGAGGATGAGTTGATCAAGGTGGAGGGCACGGTGCCGCGCGATTTTTTGCTTTCGCTGGCGGGCAACCCCGGGGCCTTGTATGTGCCGCACACCGAGCTGAGCGAGTTTTTCGGCACGATCGAGCGCATTCCCGGCTTGCTGTCCTGCCTGGCGTTGCCGCAAACCAACCACATCCCGGTGATCGACCATTTCACCGAAAAACGCCTGCATCTCAGCGAGCAATATGACACGCTGGTGGTGCGTTTGGCATTCGTTTATGGCGGCAGGGAGGTGGAGTCTCAGGCGCCGGAAACCATCCCGGCAGACGGGGGTGAAGAGCTGTTGTTGCATCACGGTGACGGCCTGAGTTTTTTGCGTGTGCGGCGCGATTACGCGGCGGAAATGGCCGCCCGCGAGAAGCTGGTGGCCACCGGCGCGCGGCAGAGCACCACGGGTGAATTCGTGCTGCGTGAAAGCCGGGCGCTGGACTGGCTGCTGTTCGAAGTGCCCAAGCTGATTGCACAGGGCTTCGTGGTTCTGGGCGAAGACCGCCTCAAACAATTCCGCGTGAACCGGGCACAACCGCAGTTGCGCCTGGCGGTCAACACCGAGATCGACTGGTTCGACTGCCGCCTCGGCATCGATTTCGACGGCATCGCGCTTTCGCTGAAGGAGCTGCGCAAATCCCTGCTGCATCAAACCCGCTACGTCAAACTGAGCGACGGCAGCACGGCGCTGCTGCCGGAGGAATGGCAGCAGCAACTGGCGCACATGTTCAATCTCGGCGAGGTGGAAAGCGACCGGATCAAGGTATCGCGTTATCATCTCACTCTCATCGACTCCCTGCTCGAGCACGCGGACGGCCAAGAGACGGATGCGGGCTATCGCGAAAGCCGGGAGCGGCTGCGTCATTTCAAGGGGATTCAAGCGCAGCCACTGCCCGGCAACTTTCGGGGCACGCTGCGGCTTTATCAGCAGCGCGGCCTGGACTGGTTGTATTTTCTGCAGGAATTCCGCTTCGGCGGCTGCCTGGCGGACGACATGGGGTTGGGCAAAACCATCCAGGCGCTTGCCCTGCTGCAAAGCGAGAAAAACCGCGGCATCACCATGCCGAGCCTGATTGTGTGCCCCACTTCGGCGCTGTTCAACTGGCAAAACGAACTGGCGCGTTTCACCCCCGAGTTGCAGGTGTTGACCCATGCCGGCCTGGACCGCCGCCGCGTCAAAAAATTCGACGGCTATGACGTGGTGTTGATGAGCTACGGCATTCTGCGCCGTGACATCGAGTTTTTGCGGGAGGTCCGCTTCCATTATGCCATTCTCGACGAGTCCCAACACATCAAGAATCCGCTGTCCCAGACCGCCAAGGCAGCACGCCTGCTGCAGGCCAACCACCGGCTGGTGCTCACCGGCACACCGGTGGAAAACAACACCCAGGAGTTGTGGAGCCAGTTCCAGTTTCTCAATCCCGGCCTGCTCGGCAGTTTGAATTATTTCCGCAGCGCCTTTGCCCGGCCGATCGAACGCGAACGCGATGGCGCCACGGCCAGCCTGCTGCGCCGGATGATCTTTCCCTTCATTTTGCGCCGCACCAAACAGGAGGTGGCGCAGGAGCTGCCCGCCAAGGTTGAAAACCTTTTTTATTGCGACATGCTCCCCGAGCAGCGCAAGCTCTACGAGCGCTGGCGCGATTACTACCGCGCGCATGTGATGCGCCAAATCGATTTGCAGGGATTGGAGCGTTCGCGCATGTACGTGCTGGAGGGCCTGATGCGCCTGCGCCAGATTTGCTGTCACCCTTCGCTCATCGAGCAGGAGGTGGCGCCGGTGTCGGGCAAATTTGATGCGCTCAATGACCTTCTGGAAAACATCCTGGCCGAGGAACACAAAGTCCTGGTGTTTTCCCAGTTTGTGCGTATGTTGCGGCTGATCTGCCGCCGACTCGACGAGCAGGGCATCCCCTACGCCTATCTCGACGGCCACACGCGCGACCGCCAGTCGCAAGTTGACCGGTTTCAGAATGATCCCCGGACCCGGGTTTTCCTCATCAGTCTGAAGGCCGGTGGTTTCAGTTTGAATTTGACCGCGGCGGATTATGTGATTCTGTACGATCCCTGGTGGAATCCCGCCGCCGAGGCGCAGGCGATCGACCGCACCCACCGCATCGGCCAGGAGAAGAATGTGTTTGCCTACAAACTCATCGTGCGCAATTCGGTGGAGGAGAAGATTCTGCAGTTGCAGGAACGCAAGCGAGCCCTGGTTGCGGATTTGATCACCACCGACGCCGGATTGTTCAAGCATCTGAGCGCGGAGGATATCGCAATTTTGTTCAGCTAGAAAAGCGTTGCGGCAGCGGGGCTGCGCGTGCGTTGTTGCGCCGGCAGCCGTTGCACCGCAGGCCGCAACCAAATTCAATCCACTCCCGCTCATCAGTTCGTCCGACCTGTTTCGCGAGTCACTTGCACCGACGCGTCGCGATGTAACCCGAGAATGCGGGCTGATTCCTCCCTCTGTCGGTCCGGGCGGAGGGAGGCTAATTCTTTAACAATGGAGTCTGGTACCGTGAACATTTACGTGGGTAACATCGCACGGTCGGTGACGGAGGATGAGCTGCGCGAGGCGTTTGCCGCGCACGGCGAGGTCTCTTCGGTGACGCTCATCAAGGACAAGTTTACCGGAGAGCCCAGGGGCTTTGCCTTCGTCGAAATGCCTTCCAAGGCGCAGGCCATCGCGGCCATGAAAGAGATGGACGGCAGGGAAATGCAGGGGCGCTCCCTGATCGTGAATGAAGCCCGCCCGAAGGCCGACAAGCGTGGTGGCGGCGGTGGTCGGGGCGCGGGTGGCCGGGGTGGCCGCAGCGGTGGTGGCGGCCGCGGCGGCTTTGGCAGCCGGTTTTAACTCCCCGCCGGTTTGTCATCGTCAGCTTCTCGAAACAGCTTTTGCAATGGCTTTGCCGCTGCCAAATCCCCTGAATTCGCACAACACGAATTCCCAACCCCGGCGGAGCGCCGGGGTTGGGAATTTGTCGGACAGCCCCGTGCGTTTGCCCGTCAACCGGCAGGGAGCCCCGTTTGCGCCGCCGGCGAGACATAACCGGCGCCCGGGAGCATCCTGCAATCGACCCGTGCCATGCTCCAAATCGTTGCCGACGAGAATATCCCTTTTGTTCAGGCGGCATTCGCGACGCTGGGCAGCGTTCGTCTCCTGCCCGGCAGGGCCATCACGCGCGCGCTGTTGCACGAAGCGGATCTGCTGCTGGTGCGTTCGGTCACGCCGGTGAATGCCGCGCTGTTGCACGGCACGCCGGTCAAGTTTGTGGCCACCGCCACGATTGGCGCGGATCACGTGGACCTCGATTACCTGCGGCACCGCAACATTCAATTTGCCAGCGCCGCCGGTTGCAACGCCAATGCCGTGGCGGAGTATGTTTGCGCCGCCCTGCTGTATTGGGCGGTGCGGCGCGGGCAGAGGCTCGAACACTTGACCCTTGGCGTCGTCGGGGTCGGCAATGTCGGCAGCAAAGTCGCGGCAAAGGCGCGTGCCCTGGGGCTGCGCGTTTTGCTCAATGATCCGCCGCGTGCGCGTGCCGAAGGGGATTCCTCCGGCCACACTTTTCTTCCCCTGCAAGATTTGCTGCGGGCGGATATTCTCACGCTGCACACGCCGTTGACCCGCAGCGGTCCGGATCCCACCTTTCATCTCATCGATCAGAAAATCCTGCAACACCTGCGGCCGGAATGCCTGTTGATCAACACCGCGCGCGGGCCGGTGGTGGATAATCGCGCCCTCAAGGAGAGTTTGCTGCGCGGCCGCCTCGCCGGCGCCATCCTCGATGTCTGGGAGGGGGAGCCGCAAATTGATGCGGAACTGGTGCGCTGCACGACCCTGGCCACCCCGCACATCGCCGGATATTCCCTCGAGGGCAAGCTGCGCGCCACGATGATGATTTATGCAGCGGCTTGTCGGTTTCTTGGCGTGGCGCCGGCTTGGGAGGCCTCGCTCTTCCTGCCGCCGGTCACGACGCCCCGCATCGAGCTGGTGCCGCCGATCCCCGCCTCCGGCGAAAGTCAATTGCTCGCCGTCATACGTCAGGCTTATGACATCGCCGCAGACGATGCCCGGCTGCGGCAGGTCTTGGCCGATCCGCACGCCACCCTGGAAGAACAGGGGCACTGGTTCGACAAACTGCGCCACGAGTACAACTACCGCCGGGAGTTCGCCAACTATCATGTGGCCGCCCGCGGCATGGCTCCCGCGGTGCTGGAAAAACTGCGGGGAATCGGCTTTGCCATCGCGGCATGAAGCCCCGCGCCGCGCTGCCGCACAGATTGCGGCGCAGCGAATGCGAGTTTGCACACCTGCGTAATCGCTCAGTTACGTGCGGGGACGGAGCGCGGACTTCTTGTTTTCAGACAGGGACGCCTGCGCCATTCCACACGTTCCTCGGGATTACACGCAAGCAGAGATTTGCCTTGACAATGCAGCCAAATTTTGCTATAAACACGCCACGCGAAAAGTAAGGCAGTGTGATGCTGTTCAGGACAACCTTCCCGCCTTTGCTGTACCTGCAGGATGCATAGAAATCCAACTTCCCCCGGAAAAGAAAAACAGAGTCTGTGCGGAAATGTTCCCGCTTCGGCTCCGCCGAGATTTTTGAACTTTTATGCGGATGAAAACTCCGAAGTTCTTGATGAAACGATCGGCTTGATGCAGGGACTCTTTTGTCAGCAGGCCACGATTTCCGACAAATACAGGCGCAAACGTCATCCTGGCCGGGTCTTGGGCGTTGCGAGCCAGGGTTTCTTCCGTTCCAGGGCAGCCGTGCCAAAGGCAAGCTGTGCCCACGTCGAAATTGGTTGCCGGCTGCCGGTCTGTTCATTAGGCCCGGCCATGCCGGACAATCTGGCTTAAAACAAAAAAGGCTACCGACGGACCGCCAAGTCAAGCGTCGATAGCCTCACGTTCTGCGGAAACGAAGCTGCTGCATGCAGGTGCCTGCTTCCTTGGCCATTCTGCCAATGAAGCCCGGCGTCAGGGGGCTGCTTCGTTTCTGCTGCTAAGACGACCGGCGTGCGGAAAAGGTTGCAATCCATATCAGACTTTCTTTTGGGAAGTTGCCATGCGCAAGATCACATTACCAGTCTTGCTGGGCTTGTTGCTGCCGCTCCTGCCAGGGCAGGCGCTGGCGCAGTTCGAAGACCCCAACAATGCGCGCCGCATTGTCTCGCAACGTTTTTTTGCCCGCTCGCTTGACCGGGAATTCGAATTGAATTTCCGTCGGGTGGGCGCCGCCGCCCTGGGGATGGGAGGGGCACACGTTGCCAGTTCCCGTTCTTTGGAGACCATGCTTTGGAGTCCTGCCGGCCTGGCGCAAGCTCCCGGCCTGCGTCTCGCGGTGGATGGCAGCCTCAATCTCAACAGCCAGGAGGTCGCACTGCAACCGCTTGCCGGCATGAAAGTGGTTTCGGAAATTGCGCCGCGGCTGCTGCCCGGCTTCGCCGGTGCGGCTTATTCTTTCAGCCTGGGCGGGCGCCGGCTGACCGCCGGTTTCGCCTACCATCGCATGAGCCCGCTGGCGCAGAAGACCACCGACACCTTCTACATCTATCCTGCCGGCACCTCCGCGGAGGTGGAAACCCCCTCCGGCGGCCTCTACGCCGTCTCGCCCTTGCTGGCCGTCGATCTCCTGCCGCAACTCAGCCTGGGTGCCGGCTTTCACCTGCTGGATGGTTTTTCGAAGTACAAACTCGAGCTCAAATCCGTCTTTCTGGATCAAACAGTCTTTTATTCCTTCGTCGACGAGGAGGCATATTCCGGCTCATTTGCAACAGTGGGCATTCAGGCCCGACCCATGGACTGGCTGGCACTGGGCGTCACGCTGACGCCCGGCTGGCGGTTTGAGATCGTGGAAAAAAGTGAGTCCGTCTCGCTTCCCACCCTCGTCGTTGCAGACACGATTGGTGTCAGTTATGAGACGCCCGCCAATTTGCTCAACAAGTTCGCGCTGGAACTCCCCATGTTTTACACCGTGGGTCTCGCGCTCAAACCACTGGCGCGTTTGACGCTGGCATTTGACTACGAAGCCAGACCCTGGGCATCCGCCCGGGTCTCCAACAACGGTGTGAAACAAGACGCCAGCCTGCTCGATGGCAATGCCATTCATCTCGGGCTGGAGTACCGCGCCGCCACCTCCGGGGTGGAATTCCCCCTCCGCCTGGGATTCTACACCGACCCCAGTCCCTACAAAGACCGTTATTTCAAAGGCCGGTATCTCGGCCGTCAAATTCAGACGAATGTGATGACCTTCGGCCTGGGTTTGCACAAGGCCGCCTGGCAGGTGGACATGGCGTTCGAGCGCGGCACGCGCGAGATGCAGTGGTGGCTCAGTTCCGGCGATTTTTACAACGAGCGGCTTTCCACCACCGAGCTGCGATTCAACGAGATCACCTTCACGCTCGCATACCGCTTTTGAATCATTGTGGAGGAAAAGAGGAAAAATGGAGCTCTCCGGCACCGACGACCGGCGGTGTGCGGTGAGCGACCGGGATTGCCCGATTTTTTGAGTGGGGGGCCACGGCTCAGCCAGGCGTGAAAGCTCGCCGGAAAGTCTGAAGGCTTTGCCGGTGTGATCGCGGGCCCGGTGCCGGTTCTGCTGTACGCATCTGAACTCGCTCCAAGTGTAGAGTGGAGGTTGCGCAATGAAGAAAATCATCCGCAGGAGTTTCGCCGGTGTGCTGGTGCTGCTGCTTTCCGGCGGTCTGCTGTTTGCCGGCACCACCGGCAAAATTGCGGGACGCGTCATTGACAAACAAACGGGTGAGCCTCTGGCCGGGGCCAGCGTCATGATCGTGGGTACAACTCTGGGCGCCGCAGCCGATGCCAGCGGTTATTACTTCATTCTGCAGGTTCCGCCCGGCACCTACTCCGTGCGTGCCACCGTGATCGGCTTCGAGCCGTTGACCGTCACCAAAGTGAAGGTGGCCGCCGACCTCACCACCAAAATCGACTTCGCCCTTTCGCCCACCGTGCTGCAGCTCACCGAGGGCATGACCGTGGTGGCGGAACGGCCGATCATCGAGAAGGATGTGACCTTCAGCTCGCACCGCATGACCGCCGATCGCATCGCAAACATGCCGACGGTTTCCGATGTGCGGGATTTGGTGGCGCGGCAGCCGGGGGTGGTGGGCGAAGGTCTGCACATCAACGTGCGCGGCGGCCGCACCGGCGAAATGCTGTACGTGGTGGACGGTGTGGCTTCCCACGACCCTCATTTCAAGCAGGCCACCCGCACCACCGCGGAGCAAGTGGGACAGTTCACCTCCAACCCCGTGGATGAGTTGACGGCACGCAGTGGCGGCCTGTCGGTTCCCGCCAACGCCATTTCGGAGGTGGAAGTCATCACCGGCGGCTTCAATGCCGAATACGGCAACGCCATGTCGGGCATCGTCAATGTCGTCACCAAGGAGGGCGGCGCACAGCACACCGGCCGGGTGGTGTATCTCACCGATGATTTCGGCATTGGCCGCTTCAAAACTCCTTACGGCAACGGCACGCAACTGCGAACCTACTCGCACAACAGCGACCGTCTCGAACTCAGCTTCGGCGGTCCGGAGCCCATCACCACGCATTTACTGCCGCGCCTGGGGATCAAGCTGCCGGTGCGGGAAATCACCTATTTTGTGGCCGGCTCGGGTTATTTCACCGATCTCACCACCGCCTTCGATCTCGCCTATTACGCGCCCACCGGCGAGGATCGCTCCGAGGAAATCCGCGAGCTGAATCTGCTGGGCCTGAATCTGCTGCGTCTCGGCCTGCCCAACCGCATGGACAACCATTACAACTCGCTCGCCAACGTGAGCGTGCGTTTTTCACCGCGCATGAAACTCGTTTACAGCTATCAAACCGATCGCAGCTATTACGATGAATACAACCACGCCTTCTCCCGCATTCCGGAGAATTTCTGGCAGCGCGACGAGCACTCGTTCGGTCATTCGTTGAAATGGACGCACACGCTCAGCGAGAAGACCTTTTATGATCTCGTGCTGAGTTATTCCGATCTGGACTATCGCCTCACGCCCGGCGGTCTGCTGCCGCCCGAGGTGCGCCAGCTCTATCTCGATCTCGGTGGTGTCACCGCGCGCGATGACGATCAGGACGGTTTCTACGAAGCCGGTTTCCCGGCACGCGGCACCTATCATCATCGCAACACCAAGACCTCGTCCCTCAAAATGGATCTCACCAGCCAGGTGCACCGCCGCCACCAACTCAAAACCGGTTTGGAAGTGGCCTACTACGAAATGTTCCTGGCCGAGATCAAATACCCCTATCGCTACAACGAGCGCTGGGATCCCGAAGCCGGCGGCACGCCCATCGACGACGGCCCCTGGCCGGCATTGGGCGCCTTCCGCGACTTTTACACCCGCACGCCCACCAACGCCGCCTTCTATGTGCAGGACAAGATCGAATATGAAAGCCTGATCGTCAATGTCGGCATGCGCTGGGACTTGTGGACGCCGGGCGCGCAGGTGGAAGACGATGTCGATGAAGGCACCAACCTCTTCGGCCGCAAATTCAAGATCACGTTCAATCCCCGGCTGGGTATCTCCCACCCCATCACCGACAAGGATATTCTCTACTTCCAATTCGGCCGTTTCACCCAGCAGGTGGATTATCAATTCCTGTTCATTCAGGACACCCAATCCTCCGGCGCGCTGCAGTTGCTCGGCAATCCCAACCTCGGCTCCGAAGAAACGACGCAATACGAGCTCGGCGTCAAGCATGCGTTCGGCGACGAAGTCCGGGTGGGCGCCACCGCCTTCTTCAAAGACTACAACGGCCTGCTCAACACCGAAACCCGCGGTCGGGAACCGTTCACCTACAGTGTCTACATCAACCGTGATTTCGGCAGCGCACGCGGCCTGGAGTTCTCGCTCGAGAAACGCTACAGCCACTTCACCTCCGGCTTCATCAACTACACCCTGGCCTATGCCACCGGCAAAAGTTCGAGCTATCGCCAGGGGTATGATTATGGTGCGCGCGGCCAGCCCATACCGATTCGCGAATGGCCGCTGGACTGGGACGTGCGGCATTCGCTCAACGTCAATTTCGATTTTCGCGTGAATTCGGGCGCGCGGCCCTCCCTCTTCGGCGTGCGCCTGCCGCCCGAGATGGGCGTGAATGTGGTCTGGCGCTTCGAGTCGGGCAAACCCTACACCCCCACCGGCCGCTCGAGTGATCAATACACCACGCGCAACTCCGCCCGCCTGCCCTATCGCACCTGGGTGGATGTGCGCGCCAACAAGGATTTTCGCTATGGAGGCCTGAAAACTTCCCTGCTGCTCGAGATCAAGAACCTCACCAACCGCCGCAATGCCCGCGCGATTTATGCAGAAACTGGCCAGGTGCTGGCGTTCTACCGGCCGCAGGATTTGAATCCCTCGGCCTTCACCGCCGGCCGCAACGTGCTGCTGGGTTTGGCGGTGGAATGGTGAGATTTTGAGCACGAGGTATAAAAGTTTTCAAGGGGTGAGGTCGCCGCAGGCAAAATGCATTGGGCTGGCCGGCACAATCCCCGGAAGCACGCCATGAAAATGCCCCGGCGCAGGCAGACATGTTGTCTGTGCCACTCTTTCATGCGGAGGGGTGCCATGTGCGGCATGGCGATTACCCGCAAAAACGACCATGGCGCAAAGATTTTTTGAATGAACCGTCAAACCGTCAAGCGTGCAAAGCAATAAAAGCCTGGCGCTCACCGCGGCTCCGCAGTTCAAATTTGGTTGCCACGAAAATGCTGTAGCGCAGGCATCCGGCCGGCAGGCAGCCAGGAGAGTCTGCGCGGCATTTTCGTCGTGATTGGTGTGCAAACGCCCATGCCAGTTCCTGTGAAAGGGGGAATGATGTCATGATGCGAAATTTGGGATGGCTGATCATCGCGGCGGGCTTGACGGCCGGTGTCACCAGCGGCGCGGACACAACCGCCAAAAGTGTCAACCGGCGTGGCAGGACAGCGTCGCAAAGCCCGGCGCAGGCACCTTTCACGCAAAACAAAATGCATGATGTGGGAAACCTCAGGCTGATAGTGAGCAATTACGGTCAGTTCGGCTCGGACACGGAGCTCGGCTGCGAGTTCCCCGCCAATTCACATGTGAACTATCTTTATGTGGGTGCGATTTGGATCGGCGCGCTGGTGGACCTGCCCGACGGCGGCGTCGATACCCTCGTCTCCTATGGTTTTGACGGCGCCGAGATTTGGCGGGAGCTGTTTCCCGGCACCACTGCCGCCGATTCGATTCTGGTGCTCACCAACCAGCCGGGTTCGCCCAATTACCACCCGGCGACGGTCTCCGAGCAGGACTTCATCGCGGTCTACACCGACACCAACACCACCTTTGCGTGGGAAGGACATCAAAGGCCGCTGGGCGTCAAGATCACCCAGAAGAGTTATGCCTGGAGCTATTCCTATGCCGAGGATTTCATCCTCTTCGACTATTTCATCGAGAACATCTCGCGCAGCCTCGGCAAGCCGCGCACCTTCAAAAAACTTTACATGGGGGTGTATATCGACGGCGACTGCGGCTTGACCTCCATTCCCCGTTATTCTGCTGATGATATCACCGGTTTCCTGCGGGTCAGTGATGACGGTGACACGGTCAACATTGCGTGGATCAAGGACAATGATGGCGACAACGGCGCCACTCCGGGCGTCACCGGCGTGCGGGTGCTGTTTCCGGATCCCAAAACCATTTCCTACAACTGGTGGGACCCACAACCAAAGAACAATTGGGGACCGACCAATCCCAACAACTCTTTCGACCATTCCGGCCATCCCAAAACCGACGCCCAGAAATATCGCATCATGTCAAACGGCGAGATCGATCCGGATCAAACCCGGTCAAATCCGCCACCGGGCATAGATCCCTCGGGCATGGACACGCGCTATTTTCTCTCCTTCGGTCCCTTCGAGGTGCCGCCCGACAGCACGCTCAAGCTGACTCTGGCCTACGTTGGCGGCCTGCCGGAAGGCGAGAAGGATGAATTCGATGACCTGGTTATCAATGCCCGCTGGGCGCGTGATGTTTATGAGAACCCGCCGGCCGACGGCATTCCAGATTTTGCCGGGCCGCCACCGCCGCCCGCACCCCGGCTTCAGGCCATCCCGGATGATCGCATGGTTACCTTGCGCTGGGACAATTCCTCGGAGTCTGCCATCGACCGCTTCACCGGCAAGAGGGATTTCCAGGGCTACCGCGTTTATCGCAGCCGCACTGGCGTGAAGGGCGAGTGGCAGTTGCTGGCAGAATTCGATCAAGTCGACGGCTTCGGGGCGGACACCGGCTTTGATGTCCTGGCGCCCACCCGCCATGCTGGCAGCGACACCGTGTGGTACACCTACGTGGATCGCGGCCTCACCAATGGCGAATTTTTCTACTATGCCGTCAGCGCGTTCGACAGCGGCTATGGGGCGACCGGGTTGGAGCCTCTGGAGAGCAATCCGCTGGCCAATGCAAGGCGGGTGGCGCCCTCTGCCGGCCCGGAAGCAAACCAGGCTCTCGCGGAAGTGCTGGTGGTGCCCAATCCCTACCGCCTGAGTGAGAATTATGCGACAATCGGCTGGGAACGCGGCACGGCGGACACCGACCGGCGCATCGATTTCACCAACCTGCCGCCGCAGTGCACCATTCGCATCTATTCACTCGCAGGTGATTTGGTGGCGACACTCGACCATGATTATCCAACCCGCAGCGCGGTCAAGCACAGTGAATCGTGGAACATGGTGTCGCGCAACATTCAGGCGATCGCGAGCGGCGTCTATCTCTTTTCCGTCACTTCGCCGCAAGGCACGTATGTCGGCAAATTCGCCATTATTTATTAGTCCGGTGTCCGGCCGGAAACGTTTCAGCCTCCGCTGAGCCGGTGATTTTCGTGCAACGATCAGAGGAGGAATATTTTGGCTCCCTGCTGCGCGCTGTGGGTGAAGCGCAACGCAGCGCGCTGCCGCCACCAAATTTCCCGGACGCTGATCGACGCAGAATCACGCTGATATTTATCTGTGGCAAGCTGGACAAGGCGGCGTCGCCAAAATCTCTGCGGCCAGAATGGTGTTTGCAGGCTAATTTGCCACACCGCGCGCAGCATCCATCAGAAATGAAAATGAGTTTTCGTAGTAGTGCCTTCAGGCATAGACCCTGAAACTACTACATAAACCAAAGTATTTTAAGACAGCGCAATACCAGTTTGAATAGGCGCAGGCAGGGTTTGCGTCCCCTTTGACAGCGGTGATATGCCTGTCGCAGCTTTGGGTAGTGAGGTTGGTGATTGCATGCGACACGCCCGTTGCGACACGGGCGTATCGAATTCACGGGAGCGGGCGCGCCGTCCGCAGGGCGGGAGGCCTTTGTGGCGCTGGTGAAAAAGGCCACGGCGATCTGTCACGATCCGCAGGCTTGACGGCACTGGCATAAAAAACCAGACTGCTGATTCACCGCGAACGGTCGGCGGAGCTCGACGCGGGCTCCGCTGCGATCGTCCCGCGAAGGGATGGAGACATGAAGAAGCTACTCCTGTTGACAGTCTTGTTGTGGGCGGTCGCGCTGCCGGCCCATGCCGGCGACAAAGCGCGGCACGAGGCGGCCAGGCACGGCCGGGACCGGGCGCCGGCCAAAGGCACGGCGCTGCCACCTTTCACCCAAACCAAGGCCCACCAAGTGGGCAACATCTGGCTGTCGGTCACCAATTTTGGTGAATTTGGTTCGCGCGGCCGGCGGCCGAGCTGCGAATTCCCCGCCAACTCCAACATCGAATATCTCTACGTTGGTTCGATTTGGATCGGCGCTTTGGTCGACAGGCCGGATGGCGGCGTGGATACCCTGGTTTCCTTCGGCTTCGACGGCTGGCAGGACTGGAACGAGCTTTTCCCCGGTAATGCTGAGGCCGACTCGATTCTGGAATTGACCAATCGCCCGGGTGCGCCGACCTACAGCCCCGGCGCCGTTTCCGAGCAGGACTTCATCGCGGTCTACACCGACACCAACACCACCTTTGCGTGGGAAGGACATCAAAGGCCGCTGGGCGTCAAGATTACCCAGAAGAGTTATGCCTGGAGCTATTCCTACGCCGAGGATTTTGTCATCTTCGATTACTTGATCGAGAACATTTCGCGGCTGATCGGCAAGCCGCGCACCTTCAAAAAACTTTACATGGGGGTGTATATCGACGGCGACTGCGGCTTGACCTCCATTCCCCGTTATTATGCTGATGATATCACCGGTTTCCTGCGGGTGAATGATGATGGCGACACCGTCAACGTGGCGTGGATCAAGGACAACGACGGCGACAATGGCGCCACCCCGGGCGTCACCGGCGTGCGTGTGCTCTTCCCGGATCCCAGGACCATTTCCTACAACTGGTGGGACCCGCCGACGGATTGGGGGCCGACCAATCCCAATAATCCGTTCGACTATTCCGGCCATCCCGACACCGATGCCAAGAAATATCGCATCATGTCCAACGGCGAGATCGATCCGGATCAAACCAAGTCAAACCCGCCGCCAGGCATTGATCCTTCGGGTATGGACACGCGCTACTTTCTCTCCTTCGGTCCCTTCGAGGTGCCGCCCGACAGCACGTTGAAACTGACGCTGGCTTACATTGGCGGCCAGCCGGAAGGCGAGCGCGATGAGTTCGATGACTTGGGCATCAATGCCCGCTGGGCGCGTGATGTTTATGACAACCCGCCGGCCGACGGCAAGCCGGATTTCGCCGGGCCGCCGCCACCGCCCGCGCCCAACATGGAAGTGATTCCCAGCGACAAAACCGTCACCATCCGCTGGGACAATTCCGCCGAGAGCACGGTCGATCGTTTCAGCCGGGTGCAGGACTTTCAGGGCTATCGTGTCTATCGCAGCCGCACTGGTGTGTTGAACGAAATGGAATTGCTGGGTGAATATGATCAGATTGACGGCTATGGTTATGATTTTGGCTTCAGCGCGTTGAACCCAACCCTGGATCCCGCCACCGGCAGGATTTGGTACACCTACATTGACCGCGGCCTGACCAATGGCGAATTTTTCTATTATGCGGTGACGGCGTTCGACAGTGGTTATGGCCCCACCGGGCTGGAGTCGCTGGAAAGCAGCCCGATCATCAATATGAAGAAGGTGGCGCCCTCCGCCGGGCCGGATGGAACGCAAGCCATCAGCGAAGTGCTGGTGGTGCCCAATCCCTACCGTCTCAGTGCAAATTATCCGGCGGCGGGCTGGGAACGCGGCACGGCAGATACCGACCGGCGCATCGATTTCACCAACCTGCCGCCGCGGTGCACCATTCGCATCTATACGCTCGCGGGTGATCTGCTGGCCACGCTCGAACACGATTATCCCGCCCGCAGCGCGATCAAGCACAGTGAATCATGGAACATGGTGACGCGCAACATTCAGGCGATCGCCAGCGGCGTCTATCTCTTTTCCGTCACTTCGCCGCAAGGCACGTATGTCGGCAAATTCGCGGTCATCTACTAAGGGAGCTGGTCATGGTTGCGAAAAAAATTGTTCTGCTGGTGTGCGCGGCATTGCTGCCGGCGCTTGCCGTGCGGGCGCAGGATCGCGATCTGGAGTTGCGTGACACCGCCGGCCGCGGCAAAGTGGGCACCACCGGAATGCAGTTTCTCAAAATCGGGGTGGGGGCACGTGCTGTCGGCCTGGCGGAATCCTTTGTCGCGCTGGCCAATGATGCCAGCGCGATCTACTACAATCCCGCCGGCCTCACCACGCTCGACAAAAAAGCGGTGTTGCTGAGCCACGTGGAATGGCCGGCCGATATCAACTATGAGTTCGGTGCGGTCATTTTGCCGCTGGGGGGGAGGGGCGTGCTGGGCGTGCAGATCGGCATGCTCACCACCGGCGACATGAAAATCACCGTGCCCTATCAAGGCTGGACCGGCGGCTATTTCAATGCCAGCGACTGGGTGGTGGGGGTCACTTATGCGAGCCGCCTGACCAACCGTTTCTCCTTCGGCGGCACGGTGAAATACCTCCGCGAATATATCAGCCATGAGGGTGCGAGTGCGGTGGCACTCGATCTCGGCACGCTGTTCGACATCGGCGTGCGCGGCCTGAGATTCGGCATGAACATCAGCAATTTTGGCCCGGACGCCAGATACTTCCGCGAACAATTCTCCCTGCCCATCGATTTCCGTCTGGGTGTAATCATGGATCTCTATCGCAACGGGTCCAGCCGTCTGGTGGTCACCATGCAGGGCAACCATCCCAATGACAATGTTGAACAGTTGGCTTGGGGGATGGAGTACAGCCTGAAAGAGCTGGTCGCGTTGCGTGCCGGGTATCGCACCAATTTGGAATTGGAAAAGCTCGACAGAGTCGATGAGCCGTTCGAGGGCTTTTCGTTCGGCGCCGGCGCCGCCTTCGGGCTTTCCGGTGTGCATGCCCGTCTCGATTATGCCTATTCTGATTTTGGATTTCTCACAACGGCGCAACGCTTCTCGCTGGCGCTGGAGTTTTGAGTCATTGCAGGATGTTTACGAAGATGCCATGGCGCAGACTTCCCTGCCTGCAGACAAGATGATGATGTCTGCGCGAAGTCCTCACATGTAACTGAGGCATTGCCAGACAAGCGGTGCGTGCGGCGAATGTGTGCAGGAACTTTTTGCCGCATCCGGGCCGTTGTCGATGCCCTTCAAGAGAAGTCACAACAGGGGATTTTTCGAAATCCCGGCACAGCCAGGAGGGCGCCTGTCTGAATGGATTGCTGCTTAACGGTGTGCTGCCACCGTGCCGGCAGGCCATGAAAAAGCCGGCGCCCGGTGCAGCGGCATGAAGAAAACTCGGAGTGACCGCCATGTTGGCGTTCCGGAAAATTTGGTTCATGATGAGCTGGCCCCTGGGGATGGCGGGGTTGTTCCTGGGTTGCGGCAGCGGGGAATTGCCCACTGCGGTGCAACAGCCTCAGGAACTTTACGCCCCTTTTGTCAAGCAGGGCCCGGTGCTCGATGGCCGTGCGCTTGATGCGGTTTGGCAGAAGGCCACGGGCTACCGGGTTTTCCTCGATGCCAAAAGCGGCGGGGTGAATCTGCCGGCGGAGGGTCTGCTGGTCGACTTCAAAGCGGTGTGGTGGCAGGAAACCCAAATCGACACCGCGCGGCAGGACACCTTGAATGTGATTTATGTCGGCTTTCTGGCAACCTGGCCGGATGCCAGCAAGAGTTTGCAGCGCAAAACCTGGACCTACAATCCCGCCGAGTCGCGCTGGGTGCGCAACAGTCAGGGTTCGGACTGGCTGTTTCTTTATTGGCATGGTCTCAGCAAAGACACCGACATTTGGCTGTGGGATGCCGCCACCACCAATCCCATGGGATATTTTCAGGACATGACGCTCGAGGGCTTTCAGAGCGGCCGCACGATCCAGCCGTATTTGCTGCGCGTCGACGGTTTGAATTTCTACAATGATGCCGGCACCAGCCGCAACACTTGGGATGAGAATTACGACGACAACCGCACCCCCCGCGACCTCAGCGATGACCGGCCGCGTTATGCCTGGAAAAATGATCCCGCGACGACGCCGCCGGGGCTGCCGCCGGTTTACTCCGATGCCAGTGAGAACAGACTGTTTCTGCTGGAGTCCGAGGCGGCGCCACTGGCCGGCAGCGCTTATGCCACACCCCAGGCTGCGGTGACGGTGCCCGGTCATGTGTTGGAGACGCCGAGCGGCGGCTCGGCTGACATTCGCTGTTACGGCCGCCACGAAAACGGCCGCTGGACGCTGGAGTTCGTGCGCAAGGCCACCGGCTCGGAGAACAGCGATATTCCGTTCAACCCCAAGGCGCGCTTTTTCTCGCAAGTCTTTTCGGTTGTATTGGGCAACGACACCCCGATGCCTTTTGAAGACGGGGCCACGGCCTTCACCATCACCAACACCGTGCAATTGACGTTTCAGTTCGTTTTCGAGGAATAAGCCATGATGCCAATGCTGCGCCCGACTTTCTCCGCCGGTGCACTGGCGGTGCTCACCGCCCTGCTGTTGTCCTGCAACAGGCAGCCGACGCAGCAGGGCATACTCAGCGGCAGCCAGCCGCCCGAAACCGCCTTTGCGCCCACGCCGCTCGACGGCTCGCAAAACAATCCCTTCAAGCTGCGGTTGGAGTGGCACGGTAATGATGCCGACGGCATCATTCAAGGTTATGAATACCGCGTGCAGGGCCCCCTGTTCGACAACACCTGGCAATACACCAAGTCATTTTTTGTGAATTTCAAATTTCGCGAGGGCTGGTACACCGTCGAGGTGCGCGCGGTGGACAACACCGGCACCGTCGACCCCACGCCGGCGCGCCGGCGCTTTCACGTCTCCGGCCCGACCTTCGATCGCGGCATTCTGCTGCTGGATGACGACCCCAATGGCCAATTCGAACAGGCGTCGGATGCTTTTTATGATTCACTGATGATTGCCGCGGGTTATCGCAACTACACTTTTTGGGATTATCAAGCCCGCTTCGCGACACAGAAGCCGCGGTTTACGACCACCCCCAATGACACCGACGCCACCGGTGCGCCGGTCATCGGACTGGGTGCCTTTTCCACCATCATCTGGTGCACCAACGCCACCGGCAATTTGGGTTTGAACGACCGTCTGGTGCAGGATTATCTGGACATGGGCGGCAACCTTTGGGTGGCGGGCAGCGACCCGTTGCAATCACTTTCCGGCCGCTCGCCCACCGGCCTGGATCTCGCGCTCAATTCCACGGGCTACAAATATTTTCACGTGCTGCGCGCCAAGGCCGCCGATCTCAATCTCGATTGGCTGCTGAGCAGCGACAGCAGCTTCCCCGATTTGACAACGAGCTATCAGGTGCCGCGCACCACGGTTTTCCAGTACCTGAGCACACGGGTCAATCAGCTCATCCCGCAACCCGATGCCAGGGCGGTTTATGTGTTCAGCAACAACTATTATCGCGACCTCCGGCGGTCGCTCGATATCAACAGTGAAGAATTTGCCGGCACGCCCTGCGCGATCATTTATTCCGGCAGCGGCTACAAAACCGTCCTGTTCGGCTTTCCATTGGTTGCAGTGTCACGTGTCGGGTCCGTCACGGTGAATCTCATCAACACTCGGGCGATGGCGAAGACCGTGGAGCAGATTCTGGCCAACGTATTCGGTGAGCCGCGCTGAAACTTCGCTCTCCCATGCAAACATATTCCGGGCAAAAGCCGACCGCCAGCAGAGGGGGTTTCTGCAGAAAGGTGAGGCCATTTTTGTTGCCGGGCAGTGCTCAGCAGAGGGTGCCCGGGAGCAGACAGGCTGCTTCCGAGCGCGGGGTTGGAGGAAAACGGCGGCTTGTCTGGCCGATGTTGCTGATATTGCTTCTCCGGCCACTTCTGCCTGCCGTGGATTTGCCTGTTCGCAGTCGGGGGGAGTTGCGCTTTTATCTGGATACCGCCTCCTTCCGTGGCCCGGCGGGCCGGACGCGGCAGGAGTTTTACACCGAAATTGCCCTGGAGCAATTGTCCTTTCGTCCGGCGCCGCAGGGATTGCAAAGTGATTTTCAGACTTCGGTGGTGATCGCGGATACCGCCGGGAATATTTTACTGCGTGACGAATGGAAGCAATCCCTCAGCGCACGCCGCCCGGAGGAGCTGGCAGGACGCATGCTTCCCAATCAATTCGAGCTGTTGCTGGCACCCGGGGTCTACGATCTCACCCTCACTCTCACCGATTTGCATTCCCGAAAACAGGGGCACGCTGCCCTGCGATTTCAGGCACACGCCATTCCCACGGACACACTGGCGCTCAGCGATCTGCAGTTGGCCACCAGCATCCGGGTGGACAGCACCGGCGGCAAGTTTGCCAAGCACGGTTTCAACGTCATGCCGCATGCCAGCGCCACGTTCAGCAGCAGCCTGCCCCTGCTCTATTTTTATTTCGAGATTTACAATCTTGCGGCGGCGGACAGTTATGCAGTGCAGTACGCCATCCGCAATGCCAGGGGGGCGGCTCTTCGCACCCTGCCGGCAAAGCATGCCCGCCAGCCGGGAACCTCCAGCGTTGAAGTCGGCGCCCTTCACGCCGCTTCGTTGCCGGATTCGGTTTGCGTATTGTCGGTGCAGGTGGCGGATCGCCACAGCGGCGCGGTGGCAACCCACACCAAAACGTTTTATGTCGGCGGGCGTACTGCAGCGGAGGAGAGGGATTCATTGATTGCCCGCCTGCCGGAGCGTGAGTTCCAGCGGCATCTCGCAGAGATGCAGTATCTGCTGAGCGATGCCGACAGGGAGATGTTGAAATCACTGTCGCCGGTGTTGCAGCGCGCTTATGTCAGCCAGATTTGGCGGCGCCTGGATCCGGTGCCGGAGACCCCTGTCAATGAATTTCGCGAAGAATATTTTCGGCGGGTGCAATATGCCAATGAGCAATTCACCGCGGGCTTCAGCGCCGGCTGGCAAACTGATCGCGGCCGAGTGGCGATCAAGTTCGGCATTCCCAATGAAGTCGAACGCTTTCCGGCGCGCACGCACAGCAAGCCGTATGAAGTCTGGACTTATTTTCAAGAAGGTCGCAAGCAATTCATTTTCGCCGACCTCGATGGCTTTGGCAAATATGAATTGATCTACTCGAGCGACGAGCGGGAATTGACCCGCCCCGATTGGAAGAGCTTGATTGGAGTGCGTTGAGCAGCATGCGCTTGCCCTGGCCGCCCGTGTTGGCGGCCGCGCGATGACGCATGCCCGGAAATTTCTCTCCCGTGACCTCCTCTTTTGCTGGCTGAGTGCGGCTGATTTGTCCGCATGAGTGCGGCCACTCTTTTTCAGGACAGGTAATTTTTATAAAACTTGTGCAAAATCCCTCCCAAAATTGGTAAAGAATTGCACTGTCAGCGCGGGAAAAATTCGGCGGAGGAAACATGCCATTGAATTTCCGGTCAGGATGAATCGAAATTCATAGACTTAGGGCGGCACATCCGCCTGCTTCATAGCACCCAGTTACCTGTGAATCAAATGTAATAAATGGTACAGTCTTTGCGTTTGAAAAATTTTTGTGTGTTTAATAAAGTATTTTTATGCCGTGATTTTATCCCCCCCTTGGCGCATCCTAATTTCGCAGGTTCTACATAACGTTGCGGAGGAGTTTCCTATGAGAAATGCGCGTTTAGGCAGTGTTATGGTCATCTTGACCATGCTTCTGGTGGGCGCCGCCGCAGTATTTGCCGGCACTACTGGAAAAATTGCTGGCAAGGTTATCGACAAGGAGACGGGTTTTCCGCTGCCTTCAGCCACTGTGATTCTGGTCGGCACGACTCTGGGTGCGGCCACTGACATCAATGGCGAATATTACATCCTGAACATCCCACCCGGGGTTTACGATGTCAAAGCTTCGATTATTGGTTACACCGCAGTGGTGGAAAAAGGGGTGCGGGTCTCGGCGGATTTGACAACCACCAAGAATTTCGCGCTGTCCTCCGAAACCCTGCAACTGGGCGATGTGGTCGAGGTCATTGCCGAACGGCCCCTGATCCAAAAGGATGTCACGGCCTCCTCGAAAGTTTCCACCAGCGATCAAATTCAGTCGCTGCCGATCACCACCGTGAATGATGCGGTGGCGCTGAGCGCGGGCGCGCAGGGGCAGGGCAACAACCTGCACATGCGCGGCGGTCGCGCCGGTGAGGTCGCCTATCTGGTGGACGGGGTGAGCATCGAAGACCCGCAAACGCGCACCATCGGGTTGACCGTCGGCCGCTCCGCGCTGAGCGAGTTGCAGATCATCTCCGGCGGTTTCAATGCGGAATACGGCAATGCGCAGTCGGGCATCATCCTGCTCAACACCCAGGAGGGGAAGCGCGAGTATTCCGGCCACGTTTTCATGCAGACCGACCACTTCGGCGACAGCGGCCTGGGCGAGAGTGCGCAAAACTTCGACTGGCTGGAAGCGAGTCTCGGTGGTCCAGAACCCATCACCACGAACCTGCTGCCGCAACTCGGCCTCAAGATCCCCGGTTACATGACGCTGTTCCTGCAGGGTGAAACCCGGCTCTCGGACCGTGCCAGTTATCATCCTGACGCCATGAGGCGGCTCAATGACAAGTCGGTGATCAAGGAGTCGCCCAAGCTCAACACCTCCGAGGCGCTGCGCAACGAAACCATCTTCGGCAGTCTGCTCGGCCTGGGTGGGAAGCGCGAATCCGTGCGCAACAACTGGGAATCCAAGCTGCTGTGGCAAATGGCGCCCAACAAGAAGTTGACCTTCGGTTTCCGCGGCAACTCCGACAACACGCATGGCTGGACCTTCCGCTTCGCCCGTGACGTGCGCGAGCTGGTGGCGGAAAGCCATCGTCTGGGCATCAGCGATCTGGTTGATCAGGACAGCGACGGCCGGCGGGATGAAGAGCTGCTCGATGGCATTGACAATGATGGCGACGGCCGCATCGACGAAGACACCAACCTCGCCCCCAATTACTATCTGGGCGACTTTGCCTGGGGCATCGACAACGATGGCGACGGCCGCACCGATGAAGAAGCCCTCAATGACCTCGATGATGACGGCGACGGCCGCAAGGATGAAGATTTGCAGCCTTATGACTGGAAGGGGTATGACCACATTTCGCGTGGGGAGTTCCGCGCCAATCAGTTCACCATCAATTGGACCCACACCCTCACCAGCAAAACCTTTTATGAGGTCAAATTCGGCCGCTTCCACACTTTCTCCGGCTCGCTGCCAAAGCTCGGCAAGGATGGCCGCTCCCGTTCCAGCTTCGAAGAGCTGGATGCCTGGATCGCGGAATATGACCGCGTCCTGGCGCTCTACGGCCAGGATCGCGTGCCGGAATTCATCGAGCCGTATCGCGGCTTTGGCACCCCGGCGGAACGCTTCACGGATTTGAATGGCAACGGCGACTATGATGCCGGTGAACCCTTTGAAGACTACGATGGCGACGGCCTGTATGATTTGAACAACGATCCCGACCGTCGCAATGCCAACCAAAACTGGTTCCTGGAAGGCGCCACCCATCCCTTCCGCGGCCAAAACATCAACGGCGGTTACTGGGCCGCCGATCGCGCCGGTTTCAACAAACGCTCCTCGACCACTTATTCTTTGAAGTTCGATCTCACCAGCCAGATCACCAAGAATCACCAGATCAAGACCGGCTTTGAAGCCAACTACTTCGAACTGAAGAACGCCAGCCGGCAGTTGCTCGGGCCTTATGACGGCCGCGGTCTGTTCGGCAACTCCTACTCCGTTTATCCCAACTGGCAGGCGGCTTACCTGCAGGACAAGATGGAGTTCAGCACGGCCATCGTGAATCTGGGTGTGCGTTTCGAGCGTTTCGATCAGGGCGAACAGGTTGCCTATCAGGACACTTCGGTGGGTGTGCCGCGCTTCACAATTCCCAAAACCAAGTGGAGCATTTTGCCGCGTGTCGGCTTCTCCTTCCCGGTCACTGATCGCGACATGTTCTACTTCAGCTACGGTCACTTCTTCCAGCGGCCGCAGTTGACCAATGTGTTCAACCAGGTCAACCAGCGCATCGACAGCCCGAACTCGATCGTCGGCAATCCCAATCTCGATCCCGAGCAGACCATTCAGTACGAATTCGGCATTCGCCGCCAGGTCGGTTTGAACACCCTGTTCTCCATCACCGGCTTCTTCAAGGACATCGACAACCTGCTGCAGATCCGCCAGGAGTTCGATGCGGCCGGCAACACCTTCTACACCTATCAGAACGACACCTACGGCACGGTGAAAGGTCTGGAGCTTGCGCTGCAACAGCGTGCCGGCCGTTTCTTTTCGGGGGATGCCACCTACACCTTCCAGGTGGCAAAGGCGACTCATTCCGATCCGCGCGACACCTATGACACGCTCGAAATCATCGACGGCGTGGAATTCCCGGCCGATTGGGATCAGCGCCATCGCGTGGTGCTGAATCTCGACTTTCACTACGGCAAGGGCGAGGGTCCGAAGCTGGGCAATTTCCCGCTGCTCGAGAATTGGAACGTGAACTTCCTGGCACAATACGCCACGGGCATGCCCTACACGCCCCAGACACTCAGCGGAGCCACGCTGGTGCCGCTCACCAACTCCAAGCGCTATCCCGAAACCTTCAATGTGGACATGCGCATGCGCCGGTTCTTCAACCTGACTTCCGGCGTACGGGCGGGCATCATTTTCGAAGTGCAAAACCTGTTCAACCGCCTCAATCCCATTTCCCCGGATGATGGCGGTATCGTGGATGCTTATCGCAACCTGATCGGTTTCAGCAACTCCGGCACTTCGCGCACGCGCAACTACGGTGGTTTCGCGAATTCGGCGCCGAATCCGGCGGCATGGCAAAACGGCCGCATGATTCGCATCGGGTTCACCACCGAATTCTAATACGACCCAATTCGCGCGCCCCGGCGGCCTCGCGGGCCGGGGCGCGGCGGTTATATCAGACGGAAGGAGATTTCATGAGACTGCAAAGATTTGTCAGCATCATGGCTGTCTCTGTGCTCGCGCTGGCGGTGCTCGGCTCGACCGACGCTCTGGCCCGCGAGCGCAAAGAGCGTAAGTCCCGCGACCGTCAGGTGCGCCTTCTGCAACCGCAGGAGGTGTTTGGCCTGCTGAAGCCGAACGCCATCGTGGCGAACCGGTTTGCGGTGCATGACAAAGGCCTGCAATGGCTGATGATGGCCAATTTCGGCGAGTTGTCCAACCCCGATGACCGGCCAGCCGGACCGCCCACCCCCTATCATCCCTCCTCCTCCCAGCTTGCCCCCAAGCTGGAATACCCCGGGGGCACCGGCACACGCTTTCTCTTCTCCGGCGGCTTGTGGGTGGGCGCCATCAAGAACAACCAGCGCATTGTGTCCACGGTGACGGATGGCGATAACGGCACGGGCGAATTCGGCGCCCTGTCCTCCTGGCTGTATCAATCCACCGATGATGGCGCCAAGGAGAACGACGACGATGGCGACTGGAATGCGGCCACTGATGATCTCAACGGGGACGGCGCACCCAGCAATGACTGGGACGGCCCCAACGCCGATGCCAATGGCGACGGGGTTCTCAACTATGATCCCGAACCGCACATTGATGAAGACCCGGTGGGCGACATTTCCGCCGATTTTCTCGACAATGATTTCGACGGCCTGATTGACGAAGCCGACCCCGACAGGGATGGTGACCAGGTTCCCGGCGCACTCGATGACGACGGGGACGGCAAGGAGGACGAAGACACCACGGCGCGCGGCGGCCAGGAGTGGTACACCGCCTACGTCGATACCTGCGCCTCCTGCCTGAGCAGCCCCGATGTCGACGGCTTTACGCCCCTGGGGGTGCGGGTGGTGCAACACTCGTTTCAATGGTCGGAAACCTTCCGGGATGACTTTCTCATCTTCGAATTTTTCGTGACCAACATCGGCACCGAAACCCTGCGGGACGTCTATCTCGGCACCTTCTTTGATTTCGATGTGCAGACCGATGCGCAGGGCCGGCCGGGCTCGGAGGATGACATTACGTTTTTCATCGATTCGCTGGGCACGGCGATCGGTGGCGATGATGACGGCGATGGTTTGGAGGCACAATTCTTCGGCGTGCGGGTGTTGAAAACCCCGCTGCCCACCGTGGGCACAACCTACCTCAATTTCAACCGTCTCACCGGCGGCGACCCCAACGACAATGTCGAGAAATATGTCAAGATGTCGAGTGGCGTGCGGGACCCTGATCAGTTCGTGAACGGCGACTGGCGGTTTGTGTTTTCCTTTGGCTCGCTGGGTGACATGCCGCCGGGTGCGACCCTGCCGGTAACCCTGGCGATTATCAATGGCGGCCGCGCCGGCTTGAGCCGGGCGGAAAACGTCGATCTGATCGTGCAAAACTCGCGTCAGGCGCTGTCATTGTTCCAGAATGACTTCCGCGGCCCCACCGCACCCGACGCGCCCAACTTCACGCTCGAACCGCTCGAGCGTGCGGTGCGCATCACCTGGGACCGGCGTGCAGAAAATTCCATCGATCCGATCGCCAAGAAACCCGACTTCGAAGGCTATCGCATCTGGCGCAGCCTGGATGGTGTCAGTTTCACCCTGGTGGCCGATTTTGATGTGGTCAACGGCCTGGGTTTTGACCGCGGCCTGCCGCCGTTGAACGCGCAGGGCCGCTACGAATATGTCGATCGGGGCGTGCCGCCGCTGGTGCAGATTAAATACGTGGTCACCGCCTATGACAACGGTGACAACGGCGACGGCATTAACCATCCCGAGAATGACCGCACGATCGGCGGGGTGGGTGTGCTGGAAAGTTCACGCGGCATAGCCCGGCAAAAGATCGCCGTGGCCAACTCCACGGCGAAAACGACGCTGGATGAGGTCTATGTGGTGCCCAACCCCTACGTTGGCAGCTCGGAGTTCGAACAATTCGGCCGGTTCAATGAGGTTGGCGACCGCAATTTCCCCAAGACGATTCAGTTCGTGAACTTGCCGGAGCAGGCCACGATCCAGATTTTCACCCTTGCCGGTGACCTGGTGCAGGAAATTCGTCACAGCGGCTCGGGTGTGGCGATCTGGGATCTGCGCACGCGGCTGAGCCAGGAAATCACCGCCGGCATCTACCTGTACCGCGTCTCCCTCGACAGCGGCGAGGAGAAAATCGGCAAGTTCATCGTGGTGAAATAACCAGTGGTCGGTATTCAGTGAACAGGCAGCAATCTGCCGATCACTGATAACAGATTGCTTCCGGAGAAATGACCATGAAAAAATACGTGGCATATATTCTGGCCATGCTCCTCCCGCCGATGAGCGTGCTTGGGATTGAGCGGGTGGGCACCACTTCGTTTCAGTTTTTGAAGATTCCGGTGGGGGTGCGCGGCATTGGCATGGGCAACGCCTTTGTTGCAGGCGCGGTCGACGCCTCGGCGGTCTACTGGAATCCCGCCGGTTTGGGTTGGGCAACCAGGAAGGAGATCCTGCTCACCCACCTCAATCTGCCGGCAGACATCAAATATGACAATGTGGCGCTGCTGCTGCCGGTTTCCACTGCCATCGGCTCGTTTGGTTTGAATATCGGCGTGTTGCACATGGATGATCTCGTGGTGCGCACGCCCTCGCGGCCGGAGGGCACCGGGGAGCTGTTCACGGCCTCCGACATCGCGGTGGGTCTGTCTTACTCCCGCCAGGTGAGCAACCGCTTCACCTTCGGCGTGCAGGTACGCTACATTCGCGAAGAGCTGGCCAATTATGTCTCCAGCGGCGTGAGCTTCGATGCCGGTCTGCAATATCAAACCGACTTCCGCTCGCTGCGCCTGGGCATGGTGATTCAAAACTTCGGCGCCGACACCAAATTCGACGGCAGCTTCCTGGATTATCGCACCGCCAGCACCACCGGCGGTCAGCCGCGCCGCCAGGATTTTGACTCCGCGCCGCTGCCCATGACCTTCAAAACCGGCGTGCTAGCAGACCTGGAGACAATGACGGGCGTGGACCTGGGTGAGAGCGTGAAAGGCAACCTCGCCGCCCAATTCGAACATCCGCCGGACAACAAGGAACGTCTGAATGGCGGTCTGGAGCTGACCTTCAACGAGCGTTTCTCCCTCCGCGGTGGCTACAATTTCAATTATGATACCGACGGCTTCACGCTGGGCTTTGGCGTCAACGTACCGTTCAGTGCCGAGCGGAACGTCCTGCGGGTGGATTACGCCTACGCCGATCTCGGCAATCTTACGGACACCAGCTCGTTCATGAATCAGCCGCACCGCTTTTCGCTGTCGTTTCAGTTTTGAGTTCGCAAGGTGATGCCTGCAGGCGTGCATGCGTCCCTGTGGGTGTGATTCTCGAAGATCTGCGACGAACAAGGCCAGATAATTTCGCCTAGTGCGGGAGGATTTTGATGAAATCAGGCAGCTTTAAACATGTCCTGCGGCCGGTGGTGATCGTGAGCCTGGCGCTGCTGGGAGCGACAGGATGCGGCTTGGTCGAGCCCGGCGACTACACGCTCAAGACCAATGAGCCGCCGGATACGGAGATCACCTCCGGGCCGAAGCCCGGCAGCACCAACAGCTATTTTGTCACCATTGCCTGGAAAGGCATTGACCTGGACGGCGTGGTGAAGGGTTACACCGTGAGCGTGGATGGCCGCAGCCTCTTCACCACCAAAACCGACTCCACCTTTCGCTTTACCGCCGCCAACAAGGATGAGCCGCACACCATTTCCGTTGCGGCGCGCGACAACGATGGCGCCGACGATCCCACGCCGGCAACCCTGACCTTTACAGCAACCAACGTCGCCCCCAACACCATAATCCAGGTGGTCGGCAATCCCGCCCCCGGTGCGACTTTTGGCCAGGGTGCGGTTTTTACCGCCGTGGCAGTGGATGATCCGGACAACGGGCCGGAATACACCTACCGCTACAAGATCGACGCCGGCGGCCAGTGGTCGCAATGGCAGTCGAGTCCGGTGTTTGAATTCAGCCTGACCTCGCCATTCGGCCTGCTGCCGGAGGGCGAGCATACTTTTTATGCGCAGGCGCGTGACAACGCGCTCGCCGTCGACGAGTCGCCGGCAGAATTCCGGTTTGTGGCCTCGGCCACCGTCAAGCCGGGCGTGGTCTTGAGCGCGTTAAAGAACGGTGCGGCATTCTATCCTGACAGTTCTGCCTTCTCATTGGCCACCGGCAATACCGTATCGTTCAGTTGGGCGCCGACATTCAACTACGCCGGCGGTGCCTCCACCGGTAGTCGCTATCGCATTGATGGTGGCGCTTGGACGGAATTCTCGACCGAGATCGCCACGCTGGAACTGACCAACGTGACACCGGGTACGCACACCTTCGAGGTGCAATATCGCGATCTTGCCGGCAAGCTCAGTGACATCGCGTTGTATCGGTATACCATCGTAGTGGCCACCTTGAACGCGGGTGTGCTGGTGGTGGACGACGGCAACGGCCAGTTGGCCGGCCGGCCGCCGGCCACCGGCGATGCCAATGTTGACAATTTCTATACGCAAGTTCTGACTGCGGTGGGTGCGCGCTTGACTCTGTGGGATTATCTCGCTCAGGGTGCCCCCACCCCCAAGAAGGGCTTTGGCAACTACTCCAGCGTCATTTGGCAAAGCGATGAAGCCACCGCTAACAACACGCCACGCCAACTTCAGCTTTTGGGTGATTATCTCACCGTCGGGGGCAAACTCTGGTTAACGGGCTGGCGCCAGATCAACCAAATCGCCGGGACCACGCCGGTCTCCAATTTCAACCCTGCACAGGCAAATGCGCCGGCATCCTATGCCTTCGTGTGGAACTATCTTGGGATTGCCTCCACCCGCCAGACCCCGGGCAACTTCTTTGACTTTAATGGTGCCACCGGCCAGGCGGGATATCCCAACTTCGCCGTCGATTTGGCGAAGAACCCGATTCCGAGCCGGCCGGGTCTCTCTCCCATCGATGTGTTCACGGTGCGGGAGGGCGCCCAGGGGATCTACACATTCAATTCCGCCAGCGGCAATCAGGATTGGCAGGGCGCGATCGTGGGCGTGAAGCATGTCGGCACCAACTTCCGGACGGTGGTGTTTGGCTTTCCGCTGTACCATTTGAATGCCAGTGATGCTCAGGCGGTGGTGCGCCAGGTCATGTCTGACTTTGGCGAGATTTAGCCCGCAGTGGGCCGGGCAGAACATGCCAGAACCAGTCCGGCAATGTGCTTTTGGTAAGACGCCCGGCGCTGCCCGTGAAGCGGGAGCGGAACTTTTTTGTGTCAGCGTCTGGAAGTGGGTAAAAGGTGAAGGGGAGGCCGGAGGGCCTCCCCTTTGGCCCACGGTAGTTTTTGTTGGGATGAAAAGTCGCTGCCCATCCTGTCGCACGGCAGACATCTTGTTGCTCAGCGATACGGCTTTTGTTTTCTGTTATTGATGCAGCTATTGGTACAGCCCTGCGGTTGGAGAAGTGCCGTGGCAAAATGGCAGGGGCGGATTGGCTTCATCCCGCGAGAAAGTGCAAAAAGCACCACAAAGGGCGGATTTTCACCGACGTTTGAAAAAACTGCTGGACAAAGTTTGGGAGAGTGTTTATTTTCGGCCGCATCCTTCAAGAGAGATCACCGGCAAGCTGGCGGCGCCAAACGAGCGATTGCCTGACAGGTCTGCGCCTGTGATTGCCTGCAGTGGTTCACCCCTGTATTCAAGCCAAGCGGAAACGGCCCGGCGTCGCGATCCGGGCCGGCAGTCGAACTGCTCCGATCCCTCCCGCTGACCGATTCCTGAAGGGAGGTGTTGCTGTCCTCAGATGACAAGCACCCGTTTTTGCCTTTCGGCCACACTTACAACTCACATCATCCATCCAACCAATGAGTGGAGGGTAGCACCCATGCGTAAACTTTTTACCGCCATGCTGTGTTTGAGCTTTGCCTTGACAGCATTTGCGGGTACGGGCGCCCGGCACTTTTTGCACAAAATTGACAAGGCCAGGCAGCCACAAATGATTCGCGGGGATGAACCGATCCCGGCTGCGAAAACCACCCGGGCGCTGCACAAGACCAACGCGATCGGGCCGGGGGTCTTGTTGATGGAGTCAACCTACGACTACGGCTCCAATGGCGGTGTGCTTTCCAATATCGTTGACTATGGGGATGGCACCCTGGCAATTGGCCGCATGGGCGCCACCGATGCAGGTACCAATGATCGCGGCACGTACTTTTCCTATTTTGATGGGACCTCCTGGTCGCCGATGACCAAGGTTGAGCAGGTGCGCCGCGGCTGGTCGAGCATTTCCGCGCTGGCGGATGGCCGCAGCGTGACCGTTTCCCACATTGCCAACGAAGTGAACGTTGATGCGCTCAAGGGACTCGGCATCTGGACCAGCACCATCACCGGCAACATCAGCGCCGCTTCGGATCAGTGGCCCCGCTTGACCGTGGATGGCAAAGATAACATCATCATTTGTTCCACCACCAACGCCACGGTACCACCGGTCACTGGCGTTAGGCTGATCAAAAGCGTCGCCGTCTCCCGTGATCAGGGTGCAACCTGGTCTTTCCAATTCCTGTGGCCCGACACCACCACCCGGACGCCCGCATTCAGCGCCGATGATCAGGATATTGCCAGCCAGGGCGACAATGTCGCGGTGGTGGTGGCGGAAACCGGCAACGACATTCATCTGTGGACCAGCTCGGACAATGCCACGACCTGGACCTACCAGAATTTGACCAATAACCCGACCACGCTGCCCCCCGGCACTTCGGCGGATTTGCCGGCCGGTTCTTGCGACGTGATTTATGACAAGAACGGCAATCTCCACATTTTCTGGGAGACCTATACCGGTCTGCCGGACTCGGCCGGCACCGGCATTGATCTCTATGAAAGCACCTCGGCCGGCATTTACCATTGGAGCGCGGCAACGGGCATCACGGAAGTTGTCGATTTCAGCGACATTCCGGGCTCCGACCAGGAGATCAATGTGTTTGCGGGCGGTCTCGGCGCCTTCCAGCAACACAACATCGACGGCAATGTTGTCTGCCAGCCTTCCGCCGGTGTTGATGCCGACAACAATCTGTATTTGCTGTTCGCCAGCTTCCGGCCCAATGACGTTGATCCAGACAGTGCGCATTACACCGACATTTATGCCATTGGCTCGGCGGACGGGGGTGCGAACTGGGGCCCAGTGCTCAACGTGACCGACAGTCCGCAGGCGGAAGATACCTGGGCTTCGCTGGCGGTCGATGTGGGTGACAGTCTGCGTTTTGTCTATTCCTCCGATGGCAGCACCGGCAATAGCATTCAGGGCGATGGTGTGGCACCGACCAACTACCTCTACCATGCCGTACCGAAAAGCAAGGTTGTGCTCACCAGCGTGAACGATCGCCCGGTCTCCGGCGTGCCGGCTTCGTTTGCGCTGCATCAGAATTTTCCGAACCCGTTCAATCCTGCCACCACCCTCACCTTCGAAGTCGCCAAACCGGCGGAAGTGAACCTGAGCGTCTTTGACGTGCATGGCCGGCTGGTGGCCACGCTGGTGAATGGCCTGGTGCAGGCGGGCAAGCATACGCTCACCTGGAAACCCGCAAAGAACCTCTCTTCCGGCGTTTACTTCGCCAAGTTGCAGAGCGACGGTTTCTCCCAGGTGACGAAGATGACGCTGATGAAGTAGCCGGTTGGGGCCGGGGGTGTTTGTTGTCTCACACGTTGGGATTTCAATGCGTCGGGAGCGCCCGGGCAGAAGCGGGCCTCCCGACGCCTGATTTTAGCACCAATCATTTTTTTGAGGGAATGGCGATGTCAAAACTTTTTTCGGCGAAAATACAAGGCAGAGGGGTGTTCGGGGTGCTTCGTTGTGCAATGGTTTTTTGTCTGCTCTTCACAGCCGCCGCCTCAGCAATTGACCGTCAATCCGACAAAAGAATTCAAAAAGTCCGGCGTGTCCCTGCCGTCGGCGCACAGGACATCATGGCACAGCAGCCGCAGCCCGCAACGCTGGCCAAGTCTGTCGCCAAATTTGGCCCGGGCCTGCCGTTGATCGAGTCCACCTACGATTTCATGACCAATAATGCCATGGGCCGGCACCTCCACAATTATGGCGGGGGCATCCTGGCCGTTGCCAGAACCGCCTCGCAGGGTGCCATTGGCACCTGGGCCGATCGCGGTACCTTCTTCGCCTACAATGACGGCAATGGTTTCTTGCTACCCATGACCAAGGTCGAGTCTGCGCGGCGCGGTTGGGGAAATCTTTCTGCGACCGCCGATGGACGCAGTGTCATTGTTTCGCACGGCGGTTTGGAGGTCAACGTTGACGCTTTGCAAGGCCTTGGTATCTGGACCGCTTCCCTCACCGGCAATTTTCCAACAGGCTCGGATCTGACCTGGCCGCGCATCGTGGTGGATGGCAAGGACTATTTTCACGTGGTGGTGACGCATTTTTCCTTTGATCCCTTCCCCGGCCTGGGCGGCGGGCAGTATCCCGTGTATGGCCGCTCCACCGACGGCGGACTGAACTGGGAATTCCGGTTTATGTTTCAAAAAGCCGGCGCGGCGCCGGGCGATCCGCCGGATACCACTGGCGGCCTGTGGATCGGCGGTGGTGACGCCGATGCCTACGCCATCGACGCCTGGGGCGACAAAGTCGGTATTGCCGCATTTTGCGCCTACGATGCCGGCTTCAACAGCAATGAAATTCTGTTCGCCGAGTCTTCGGATAATGGCGCCACCTGGACCTGGTCGAACATCACCAGCGTTGGCAGGGGTGTTCCGCCGGCGGACGGGGACTTTCGGCCCAACGGTCATCTCGATTTGATTTACGACCGGGAAGGCATCCCCCACATTGTATTCGAGAATTTTCTCGTGCTGCCCGATTCCGCGGGCACCGCGCCGGAATCTTTTCTCTACACCCAGTCACCGTTGTTGCATTGGAGCCCGACCACCGGCGTGACCTACGTTGCGAGCCGTGCCGACCTGCCGGATGCGGAGCAGAATCGTTTGCCGGGATCGCAGCTTTGGGGCCGTGGTTTGGGCAGCGGCTTGTACTGGCCCTCGCTGGGTGTCGATGAGAGCAACGTGCTGTATGTCGCCTTCAGTGCGCCCACTGCCGGTGATGTCGATCCGGACAGCGTAAACTACCTCGACATTTATGCGACGGCCTCGGCTGACGGTGGCGCCACCTGGGGCTCGCCAGCGGTGAATCTCACCGCTTCGCCGGGAACGGAGGACAAATACGTCTCGGTTGCCAAGCTGGTGGATGACAGCCTCCGTTTCGTCTACAATTCTGATGACGTCAATGGCGGCACGGTGCAGCCCGGCAATCAGACGACGCCAACCATGATGATGTACTACACTTTTTCGGCTGCCGATATCCCGAAGATCAACACCGCGGTGCGGGATCGTGATCCGATGGCGGGCCTGCCGGCGGATTATGCCTTGGCGCAAAACTTCCCGAATCCCTTCAATCCCACGACGGTGATTTCCTTTTCCCTGCCGGCAAGCGTGAAGGTGAAGCTGGAAGTCTTCAACGCCCTCGGCCAGAAAGTCGCGACCCTGGTCAATCACAAGCTGCCGGCAGGCAGCCATACGGCGACCTGGAACGCGGCGAGCATGCCCTCCGGCATTTATTTCTACAAGCTGGAAGCGGGCAGCTTCAGCCAGACCCGGAAGATGGTCTTGGCGAAGTAAAGGCTGACGCAGTTTATTTTGGTTGCAATAGCGAAGCCCCGGGCAGCACGCATCGGCCCGGGGCTTTGCTGTCTTCATGATGAAAAGTTCCTGCAACGGCTTGGCCGTTGCATTAAAAACCTCGGTGTTTCTATGGCGCCTGAAATCTGAGAAGCCTGGGCTCAGCCGAGACTGGAACTTTCTCGGAGTCTTTGATAATGACGGCGAGCGCTGTCAAATCATATCGTGAACCCGGTCTGTCTGTCACCCTGTGAATCCTGCCGCATCACAAAACCATCGCGCCCTGCCCGTGATGCTTCTGCTGCCGGCCTTGCTCCTGACGCTGGCTGGCTCCAGGCCTTCTCTGGCACAGGCCAAAATTCGGCTGCAAAGTGCGCACGCCGGCGAGATCAAAAAGCTGCTGCTGGTTTACACCTGGTCCGCGGAAATGGGGGTGTTGTCGCTGGCGGATATTCTCACGGCGCTGCCCGAGGCGGAGGCAGTCATTCTCAGCCAGTTTGCACCGGGATCGGAATCCTTTCGTGTGTTCACTGCCAGTCTGACGCGTGGCGGTTTGGGCCGCGACCGCCATGGCCGGCCTCGGCTGCAATTCGTGCAGGACGCCAGCGCCTACGGCCCGTGGCCGCGCGACCAGGCGCTGGTGGACAGTCATGGCACGCTGTGGATCAGCCCCTCGGACAACCATCGCTTGCGCGCAATTTTCACCGCGCTGGATGAAAGCTATGGCCTGCGGCAGACCCGGGCAACGGTGCCTTTTACCGGCGCCAACCTGATTCCGCTCGGCAATTTGGTGCTGTGCCCCGACCGGCTGGATACGCTGGCGCTTGCCAGCTTTTTACAGGGCCCGTTTCTCCCCCTGCCCTCCCCGCCGCCGCCCGACCCTTTTCATCTCGATCTGCTGGTCATGCCGCTTTCTGAAACTGTGATCGCCGTTGGGGATGATGAGCTGGCGCGTGCTCGCCTGCTGGCGCTCAACGCGGCACAAGAAAGACGCATCCTGGCGCAGTGGGCGGTGGAGTTTGCCGCTTCCGGCCACAATCTCGAAGTCAAAGCCGCGGGCAATACATTTCGTTTTCAAACCCTGCCGCGGCCGTATTTGATTCTGCCGGCGCTGTTGCAGGAAAAATTGCAGATTCTCACCGAGCTGGCCAAACCCGGCGCTTTTCGCACCGCCGTGCTGGCCGAGCCGGAATATCACTGGGATGATCGCATCGCCGCCGCCTTGCGCCGGCGCGGATTCAAAGTCGTGCGAGTGCCTTTTTGGCCGGGCACCGCCGGCACGGTGGCGAGCAGGAAGGCCGGTGGCTTGCCCATGCTGTGTTATGCCAACTGCCTGGTGTGGGAGAAGGGCGTGCTCATGCCGGTTTATGGCATCGCCAGCCTGGATCAGCTCGCGCGCGATACCCTGTCGGCGGCCTCCGGCAAACCGGTCTTTGCCGTGCGCGGCGGCGCCCTGCTGGGTTACGGCAATTCCGGGCCGCATTGCCTGACGTTGGAATTTCGCCGGTGAGGCTTGGGGCTCTGTCTCTTTATTCATGCGGAGAGGTTCCCAGGTTGGCCGGCCGCGGTTGTCAATGCTTGCATTTTGTGAAAACCCGTGGGATGCCATGGCAAGCCGTTGCCGGGCATGACAGATCGGATTGGGTGGCCTGCCGCAGTCGCTGACTTTGCAACGACTGTTTTTGCACGGGCCCGGCGGCTCCCTCAAAATCCCCGGAGTCTTTATGACATCCGGCTTGGAGGAAACCCGGCTCTGCCGGGGTTGGAATATTTCGAACAGACAGGATGGGATTGTTTTGCCCTCCCGGCTATCCGGGAAGGGCGCGGATGATTGCTTCCCACGATTCCCTGCGAACAACTCCCCGTTTTTCCCCTTCCTGATTTTGCCTGCCATTCCTGCCATAAGTCTTGTTCAATCCTGAAACAGATGTTCGCCGAAAACACAGAGTCCGCCACATTACAAGCCGTTTTGGCACAGGTCAATGATTTGATAATTCGAGTCTTGTCATGACCGTGTCGCTGCGACGCGGCAGTGGCATATGCTTTGCGCCCGGCGTCGGCGTTATTGCGCACAGGATTGGCGGCCGCTCTGCCGTTCTTCAAAACAGAGCGGCACAGACATGAATAAAAATTTTCAGGCGATGGCAACATGTCAGCAATGAATTCCCAGCAATGGCTGCGGCGGGTGTGGTGGTTGGGTGTGATGGTGGCAGGCTTTGGTTTCGGCGCGGGGCACGCGCAAACCAGGATCATGCCACTGGGCAACTCCATCACCGAGGGCGTCGGTTCTTCCCACAGTGCCGGGTATCGTTACTATCTCTTCAACCTCCTGGGCAATGCCGGTGTCTCGTTTGATTTCGTCGGCTCGCTGCAGGATGGCAGCGGATTTTCCGACACCGAGCACGAGGGGCACAGCGGCTTTCGCGCGGAACAACTGGATGTGACCGCCTATCTCACGCAGCACAACCCGGATTACGTGCTGCTGGAGGTCGGCACCAATGACATCTCACAGGGGGATACGCCGGCGCAGGTGCGTGACGACATCGCCGCGATCCTGGATGCGATTCACGCCTACAACCCCGCCATACAAACGTATCTTTCCACTGTGGTGCCGCGCAAGGACAATGCGGCAAAGGAGACGGCCACGGAGCAGCTCAATGCTCTTTTGCCGGCGCTGGTGAGCGACAAAGTCGCCGCCGGGCACAAGCTGGTGCTGGTGGACAATCACAGCCGCCTGGTCGCCGATCCCAACTGGGAAACCACGCTCATGGCCGACAACCTGCATCCCAATGACAGCGGCTATGAGCTGATGGCGACCGAGTTCTTCAATGCCATTCAGGGCTACCAGCCCGGTGTCGATGATTTTGCCGATGATTTCAACGGCGGCGTGTTGAGTGCCAACTGGACGGCACACCCCGCTTTCCAGGTGCAAAGCAATCAATTGGTCAATACCGCGACGGTCGACGCCTGGGACAATCATCTTGCCATTCCCAATGTCATCACCAACCCCAATGTTTTGGAATTCACCTACGGCAGTCTTTCCAATGCCGAAGGCCGTTATTTCACCGGCGTGGCCCTGTTGCTGGACAGGGCAGCCACCGATGCCAGCGGTTATCTGTTGTTGCGCAATGAGACCAGCGTGCGGTTGTTTACGATCGTGAATGGCCTGCCGGGCGTGAGCGTGGCAACTGTGGCCGGCAACGTGACGCCGCCGCCACAGGCAGGCGACCGGCTGCGGGTGGAATGGCACAGCGATGCCGGCGGACATCACTTTGTCGTTTATCTGAATGATCAGCTCGATGCCGTGGTGGATGATCCCGCCAAATTGCAGGGCAACGCGGTGACCACCTATGCCGGCATGATGGTGCACGGCAACACCAGCGACGGCGTGGATGATTTTCATCTCTACAAGCAGACCGACGCGACGCCGCCGGCCTTTGTGTCGGATTTGTCCACCACCACTGTGACTTCCACAAGCGTGGAATTGCGCTGGACTGCGCCCGGCGATGATGGCAACACCGGCACGGCGCGTTCCTATGATTTGCGTTACGCGACTTCGTTGATCACCGAGGCCAATTTCAACAGCGCCACGCCGGTGGCGGGTCTGGGCAATCCCAAGCCGGCGGGCAGTATCGAGACGGTCACGGTGAGCGGATTGCGCAGCGGCACACGCTACTATTTTGCCCTGAAAAGTTCGGATGAAATCGGCAACACTTCCGCGCTGTCCAATGTCGTGGAAGTGACGACCACTGTCCTGACCCTGAGCAGCGACACCTTTGACCGGCCCGGTCCGAGCCTGGGCGCCAACTGGGCGGCAGATGCGCGCCTGCAAATCATCAACAACGAAGTGCAGCATACGGCCACCATCGACATTTGGACGCCGGCGGTGTTCAAACTCGGCCGCAATGCGCAGGAAGTCAGCATAGTGTGGGGCCAGAATGCCACGGTCTACGGCGCGAATTTTTCCGGTGTGCTGGTACTGGCGGACAGCTTCACCACCCGGCCCAACGGCTACATGATCCAGCATTCGAACGAGCGCGGCAAGACGCGGCTGTGGCACATGCAGAACGGCAATCTGGTGACCATACTCGATGAGGGCACTGCCTTCGGCCCGAATACTCAGGCGGGCAGCGAGATGAAAGTCATCATCCGCAGGGAGGCCGCCGCGCATTTCTTCGATGTTTACATCAATGGTGTGTTTGACCGCACGCTCTCTGATCCCAACAAGCGGGAGAACGGTTCCTACTCCGGTTTCGTGCTGGAAAGCACGCTGGGCGCGGAGAACGCCCTCACGCAGTTTGAAGTCGGCGTGCAACCAGGGTCACCGGCGAAACTGCTGGTGGTGAGTGGCGACAAGCAAACGGCGCGGGTCCGGCAGAAGCTGGCGAATCCCCTGAAGGTTTCGCTGTACGACAGCTTTGACAATCCCGTGCCGGGCGCGGAGGTCAACTTCACCGCGACGCTCGGCCAGGCCAGTTTCAGCCGCGCGGACAACAACATCCGCCTCGAGGCGGAATCGGGACAAATCACCGCGCCGTTGGTGGTGCAGGATGATCCCGAGGCCTCCGGCGGCAAATATCTGGTGTATCCGGTGCCGCAGAATGACGCCGGCTCGGCGGTGTACACTTTCAATATTCCAGTGAGCGGCACCTACTACATTTGGGCACGCAATCTCACGCCCGGGGAGAGCGGCGCCAATTCCTGGACGGTGAGGGTCGATGGCGGCGCGCCGTTCGTCTACGACGTTTTTCAAGGCCAGCGTTCCAACACCTGGAAGTGGGATTTGCTCAGCGAGCGCGGCACGGGCAACCCCTCCAATCCTCAATTTGATCCCAAGACTTTCGAATGGGCGGCGGGCCAGCATACCCTCGTGGTCGAGGGCCGCTTTGACCGCGCCCGACTCGACAAGTTTTTGATCACGCGGGATGCGAGCTACATTCCGCAGGGCAAGGAAGAAGGCGGCAGCCGCACGGATGAAAACGGCATAGCCAGCACGGAAGTCGTGCTCGGCACCCTGGCGGGTCCCGTCAAAGTGGAGGCGCAATTCGGTGCTCTGGTGCCGGCGGTGTTCCACTTGACCGCAAAACCGGGTTTCCCGGGTGGTTTGGTGCAGCCCGGCGGCAGTGGACAGTCCGGTCCCGCCGGGCAGTTTTTGGCACAGCCCTTTACCGTGGTGGTGACGGACAGCTTTGGCAATCCCACTGCGGACGGCCGGGTGTCGTGGGTGGTGACGGAAGGCACCGGCCAGCTTTCAAGCTATCGCGTCATCAGTGATTCCACCGGCAGGGTGGAAGTTGATTTCGCGCCTGGCAACGGCAGCAGTCAGAACAAAGTCGAAGCGGCGGCGGCCTTCACCAGCCAGCGTTTTGAATTCACCGCGCAGACCAGCAGTGGTGTGGCAAGCGCTGCGGAGCTGGTGAGTGGATCGAATCAAACGGGTGCCGTGGCCAGCACTTTGCCGGCGCCCCTGGTGCTGCGCGTGGCGGATGCCGGCGGCCAGCCGGTGGCGGGTTTCCCGGTCGAGTTTGAGACCATGCGCGGTGGCGGTACGACCAGCGGCCACAATCTTGTGGAGAACAGCGGCTTCGAGAAGGGCAACAATGGTCTGCCCTCGCAATGGACGCTGGAAGGCAATCCCACCACGGATGAAGTTCGGCTCAACAGCAGCAATCCGCATGCGGGCAGCCGCAGCGTGTTCGTCAATGCCAACCGCAACGGCGTGGGCATTTCGCAGGTGATTTCGTATGCCGCCAACACCAGCTATACGCTGACGTTTTGGGCGAAGGTGGACAGCGGCGTGCTGCGTGTTTCCTGGCGCATGAATGATGCCGCCGGCAATCAGCAGGAGACCATCGTCGATGTGACAGCGGAAGCCACTGCCGGCGGATGGCGGCGTTACCTGGTCACGGCGACCAACCAGGCGGCCGCCAATCGCCAGTTGTTCTTCCGCACGTTGAATAGTGGCAAATTCCGCGTGGATGACGTCAGCGTGGTGCGCAACACCGGTGCCGATGGCCGTCTGGCGGTGAATTGGACTTTGGGCGACACCGTTGGCACGCAGCAAGTGCGGGCGCGCGCGCGCAACGCCAGCGGTGCGGATTTGTCCGGCTCACCGGTGGTGTTCACGGCGCAAGCCACGGTGGGCGCGGCAGCCAGGCTGGTCGAAGTGAGCGGCAACAACCAATTGGGAACGGCCGGCCAGCCGTTGGGCGCACCCTTTGTGGTGAAGGTGACGGATGTCGTCGGCAATCCGGTTTCCGGCAGCACGGTGTTGTTTGAAGTGATTCAGGGTGGTGGCAATCTTGCGGGTGCGACGACGGCCAACCTCGTGACCAACGCCCAGGGCCTGGCGCAGGTCGTGCTCACCCTGGGATCGAATGCAACGGTGAGCAATCAGGTGCGTGCCAGCGCCGCTGGTTTGACGGGCAGTCCCATTGTTTTCACGGCTGGCATCGGCACACCGGCCAGGCTGGCCAAAGTCTCGGGTGACAATCAGGTGGGGACGGCCGGCTCGCCGGCGCCCGGCAATTTGGTGGTGAAGATCACCGATGCCGGCAATAAAGCCATCTCGGGTGCATCGGTGACGTTCACAGTGCAGCAGGGCAATGGCACAATCAACGGCCAGTCCACCGCCGTGATTCGCACCGACGGCAACGGTGAAGCCCGCGCCCTCTTCGTGCTCGGGCCGCTGACCGGTGGTGAAAACCGCGTGCGGGCGAGTGCCGAGTTCAACGGCCAGGCGCTGCAGGGCTCGCCGCAGAATTTCGTGGTGCGGGCGGCAGCCTTGAAAGAGATGGCGATGATCAGCGGCAACAATCAAACCGGGATTGCCGGCGAGACGCTGGCCAATCCCTTCCGCGTGATGCTGGTGGACACGCTCAACCACGGTGTGCCGCAACAGGAAGTGACGTTCACCGTCATCGAGGGCGGTGGCCGGCTCGACAATGGCGGCACCAGCAGCATCGTGCGAACGGATTCCACCGGCCGGGCGCAGGTGCGCCTGACGCTGGGCTCGCAAATCGGCACGAACAACAACAAGGTGCGGGCGCAGGCGGCGATCGCGTTGCCGGGTTCTCCGCAGATTTTCCAGGCGAGCGCACAAGTCGGCCCGCCCGCGGTGCTGAAGAAGATCGACGGCGACAGCCTTTCCGGCGTGGTGAATAATCCCCTGCCCGAGCCTTTTGTGGTGCAGGTCACTGACCGTGCCGGCAATCCGCTCTTCGGAGTAAAGGTGATCTTTGAAGTGCTGGAGGGCGGCGGCAATCTCGACGGCGTGACCAGGGACACGGTGACCACCAACGATCAGGGGCGGGCGCAGGTGACGCTGACTTTGGGCGCCACCTCGGGTCTGTACAACAACAAAGTGCGCGCGCGCGCCTTCAACGGCTCGCTCGAGCTGCAGAACTCGCCCATGCTGTTCGTGGCCACCGCCGCACCCAGCAAGGCGCGCGTGCTTGCGATCGCGGGCGGCAACCGGCAACAGGGGTTGGCGGGCGAACCGCTGGCCAATCCGCTGCGCGTGCGCGTGCTCGACAGCCAGGGCAATCCCATCAAGGACCATCCGGTGCGCTTCCGCTCCAGCGGCATCGCCAATGGCACCTTCAGCACCACAGGTCTGGCCGACACCACCGTCGTTACCAATGCCAATGGCATTGCCGAGGTAACATGGATTCTCGGCAGCACGATTCTGCCGGACAGCCAGATGGTGACTGCCAGCGCCAACGACGGCCTGCAAAATCTGCAGGGCTCACCGGCAACCTTCAAAGCCGCGGCCACACCCGGCCTGCCCAGTGCCCGGACCTCGACCATCACCGCCTCCGGGCCGGTGCCGGCCAACGGCCAGAGCCGTTCCACCATCACGGTCACCGTGAAGGACAAGTTCGGCAATGCACTCGCCAACAAGCCGGTGCAACTCCTCGCCTCCGGCTCGGACAACAACGTACAGCAGCCCGGCGTGACCGACGCCCAGGGGCGCGCCACCGGCTCGCTGGCCTCGACCAAAGCCGAGCTCAAAATCATCACGGCCAAAGTGGACGGCGTGCATGAGATCAAGCCCGGCACCAGTGTGCGCTTCACGCCGCTGGCCGCCACGCAAATGGCGATTCGCAGCGGCCACAGCCAGAGCGGCAACGTCAACACCGCACTGCTGGAACCGTTGAGTGTGCTGGTGACGGATCAATTCAACAATGGTGTGCCCAACGTGACGGTGGTTTTCAGCGTTGAAGCGGGCGAAGGCCGGCTGCTCGGCCCGGGCCCGGTGGTGACCGACAGCAACGGCGTGGCGGCAATTCAGTATGTGCTCGGACCGACAGTGGGCGAGAACCGCGTGCGCGCGAGCGCGACCGGTCTGCGCAACTCGCCGCTCATCTTCGTGCTCAATGCCGTCAACAATCCGGCGCGCAGCATGCAGTTGATCTCCGGCAATGGCCAGACCGGGGTGGTGCTGGAAGAGCTGCTGCAGCCGCTGGTGGTGGGTGTGGTGGACAAGGACAATCGTCCGGTGGCCGGCAAGACTATCAAATTTGAAGTCACCTTCGGCGGCGGCCAGGTCAACGGCGGCCAGACGGCCAACGTGAGCAGCGATGAATTCGGCCTGGCGAAAGTGGTGTGGCGTCTCGGGCCGAGCGCCGGCTTGAATGTTGTGCGCGCCAGCGGGACAAATCTCAACAATTCGCCGCTGGATTTCCAGGCGCAGGCGCGTACCGGTCGGCCCGTCGCGCTGGTCGAGGTGAGCGGCAATGGCGCCGCCGGTGCTGTCAATCAAACCCTGGCCACGCCCCTGGTGGTGCGCGTGGTGGATGCCAACAGCAACGGCATCGACGGGGTGCCGGTGATTTTCGAATTGATCCAGGGCGGCGGCCAGCTCTCCAACGGCTTCATCAATACCGCCAATGGCGGCTTTGCCTCGACACAGATCACCTTCGATGGCGTGAGCGGCCCGCGCAAGATCCGCGCAAGCGCCAACGGCCTGGCCAACTCGCCGCTGTTCTTCACGGTGACCGCAACGCCGGGCACTGCCAGCCGGATGCAGGCAGTGGCGCGCACCAACAACCAGAGCGGCACCGCCGGCCTGCCGTTGAACTTTCCGCTGCAAACGAAAGTCACCGACATCCATGGCAACCCGATTGCAGGCGTGCCGATCAGCTATGTGGTGAAGAAAGGCGGCGGTAATTTTGCCGGACAGGCAGCGGCCACGATCATGACCAATGCCCAGGGGATCGCGCAAGTGCCATGGACCGTGGGCCCCGGCGCCAATGAAGCGGAAGCCATCGGCACCGGCCTGAGCGGTTCGCCGATCGAATTCCGGGCCACCGGCGTGACCGGCAACAATTTCCCGATTCTCGTCGATGTGCCGGATCAGCAGGCTGTGGAAGGCAACCGCATCGAGTTTGTGATCAGTGCGACCGATGCCGACAACGAGGCCATACGTTACAGCGCGGCCAATCTGCCGCCCGGTGCGGTTTTCGACTCGCTCGGCACGCGCATCTTCACCTGGCAGACCGATCTCAACAGCGCCGGCCGTTATGAAGTCAGCTTCTTTGCGCGCGATTTGCGCGGCGGCCGGGACGAGGAGATCGTCGTCATCGAAGTGACGAACAAAAACCAACCACCGGTGATCGTCAGCCGCATTCCGGCCGGCATGCCCGGTGCGCCACAGGACACCACCGTGCTGAGCGGCAGGCTCACCATGCGCGTCAACGCGGTTGACCCCGACGGTGACGTGTTGAGCTACCGCTGGTATTTGAACGGCGAGCTGACCAGCGCCATCACCAACACCTTCGAGTTTGACAGCAAGATCAAACTCAATGCGGTGGAAGCCTGGGTGTTCGATCTGGAAGACACGGTGCGCACGCGCTGGACCATCCGCACGCCGGTGCAGCTCGAAACCTTCAGCGCCACCGCAGTGGAGGGCAGGGGCGTGCGCCTGGAATGGGTCACCAGCAGCGAGTCCAACAACGCCGGCTTCAACCTGCTGCGCAGCCGCAGCCGGGACGGCGGGTATGAAAGCATCAATCTGCAGATCATCACCCCGAGCCAGGATGGCCGCTATTCCTACCTCGACACCGACGTCGAGGTCAACACGCGCTATTTCTACAAGCTCGAGGACATCGATCTCAACGGCAACATTACCGTGCATGGCCCGCTGGAGATCATGGTGGCGCCGCCGTCACGCCTCGATCTGGCACAGAACTATCCGAACCCGTTCAACCCGTCCACCAACATCCGCTACCAACTGCCGCAGAACACCCGGGTCAAACTGGTGGTTTACAATCTGATCGGCCAGGAGGTGCGCGAGCTGGTGAACACCATCATGCCGGCCGGTTATCATACCGCAGTGTGGGACGGCCGCGACCAGCGCGGCAAGCCGGTGCCCTCGGGCATTTATCACTACCGTCTCGAAGCCGGCGGCCAGGTGTTGGTGAAACGCATGACCCTGGTCAAATAACGGACCGACTCCTCTCACAATAAAAGAAAATCCCACCGCTCTTTGGCTGCGGTGGGATTTTCTTTTTGGGCAGAAGCCCGGTTTTTCCAATTCGTCCGACAACGACGCACCCCCCGGCAGGGCCGGGCTTGTCAAAGCGTTGCGTTTTGCGAAAGGGCGGGGAGGCTGCCACGGCCAAGCCATGACGCGGACGGCATTTTCGATGGAAGTGAATGCCTCTCCTCGCCTGTCTTCTACTTGGTCAGCAACATGCGCCTGGTGAGCACCTGCGCGCCGAAACGCAGGCGGCAGAAATAAACGCCCGAAGCCAGCGCCGAACCGTCGAAAGTGACTTCATGACGACCCGCAACCAGATGCTCATCAACCAAAACCGCGATTTCCTGTCCCAGCGTGTTGTAGACCGCCAGGCGCGCCGTGCCGTTCTCCGGCAGATTGAACACGATGATGGTGACCGGATTGAACGGGTTGGGATAGTTCTGCGCCAGGCTGAATTGCTGCGGCCTCTCCGGATTTTCCGCCACCACCGTGCCACTGCCGGTCTTGAAGCGCCAAACTTCCGACCACAAGCTGACACCGATGGCATTCGCAGCCCGCACGCGCCAGAAATAGAAGCGGTTTGCCTCCAGGCCGCTGGCGGCGAAGGAGGTGTCGGTCAGGCCGCTTTCATTGACCACCAAAGCGGTCGAATCGAAAGTCAGGCTGCGCGCGACCTGCAGGTCATAGGAATGCGCTGCGGCGGAACGCCGCCACTGCAGAACCGGATCACGCGCAATCTCCCCCGTGTTGTTGGCCGGATAGACCAGTAACGGTGCTGCCGGGAAGCCCGTGGAGAAGCTGAAAACCGGCGAGAAGGGGCCGGTTCCGCCGGCATTGCTCGCCCGCACCCGCCAGAAGTATCTGCTTTGTCCCGCCAGCCCGCTGATCGTTTTGAAGGTATCCACCACCCCGGTTTCATTGACCAGCAACGCGGTCGCAAAGCTGGAGTCGCCGGCAACCTGCACATGATAAGACGTCGCAGCCGTGGGGTAATACCAGCTCAACGTGACACTCGGCGGCAGATCGCGCGCGCCGTTGGCGGGCAGGGCCAGCAGCGGCGCCGGCGGCGGCACCACCTGAATCACATTGCTCGTTGCGCTCTCATTGAAATTGCGGTCGAGTGCGGTCACAACATAGTAATGCGGTCCGTTGTCCGTCGGCGTGGGCAATATCGCGGCGTTTTCACCGACCACGGTCGCGATCCTGGCGGGATCTTCGAGATCGCCGGCCGTGAGGGTGGAGGTGTTGAAATGATAAACGACGTAGCGGGAGGCCGTGTCGCCATCGCCGGCGGGCGGGGGCGCGTCCCAGCGCAGTGCCGCCGGTGCATCGCCCGCCAGCCGTTCGTAGCGCAGATTTTGTGGCGCATTGGGCAGCAGGCTGTCTTTCCACGCCATCACCGGTGGCAGGGCGTGATACCGAAAGAGATTGGTGCGCAGGCTGTCGGCGAAACCCTTGCTGTTCTCGCGAAAGTACAAGGCACGGAACATAATGCTGCCCTGCACGCCGGGATTGGCGCGGTTGGCGCGCACCTGCCGCGGGATTTCATTGGCCGGCCAGTTTGCCGCGCGATAGACGGCCTGGCCGGGATAGAAGTGCCGGCCGTTGCGCTGCGACGCCCACCATGGCATGAGCTTGCCGTAATCCTGGCTGCCGCCAAAGGGCCAGTAGAGTTGCGGCGTGATGTAATCGACAATTTGGCGCTGCAGCCAGGCCAGCGCGTCGCAATAGATCGTGCTGTAGGCATCCAGGCCGGTGATGCCGGGCGGCACCCCGTTTTTCCAGATCCCGAACGGGCTCATGCCGAATTTCACATGCGGCTTGACCGTCTGGATGCTGTCATGAATCGTTTGAATGAGCAGATTGACATTGTCGCGCCGCCAGTCACCGAGGTTGGTGAAGCCGCGGCTGTAATTGGCAAAGGTCGCGGCATCCTGATTGGTGATTTGATTGGGCGGATAGGGATAGAAATAGTCGTCGAAGTGCACGCCGTCAACATCGTAGCGGCTCACCACATCCATCACCACGTTGGTGATGTGCTGGCGCACCTGCGGCAGACCGGGATCGAGAAATTTGATGGTGCCGATTTGAATCACCCACTCCGGGTGCTGCACCGAGAGGTGGCGGGGATCGTTGGGATAATTGCCCACTTCCCGCGAGACGCGGTAGGGATTGAACCAGGCATGCAGTTCCATGCCGCGCCGGTGTGTCTCCTGAATCGCGAATTCCAGAGGATCATAGAAGGGCGAGGGCGGGGTGCCCTGGCTGCCGGTGAGCCAGTACGACCACGGCTCGAGCGTGGAGGCGTACATGGCATCCGCCTCCGAACGCACCTGAAAGATCACGGCATTGATGTGATGGGTTTGCAATTCCTCGAGCAGCCGCACCAGTTCGGCGCGCTGTGCCGCGGGAGTGAGGAACGGCGAGCTGGGCCAGTCGAGATTGATAACCGTGGCGATCCAGGCGCCGCGAAATTCTCGCTTGGGCGGGAGGAACTGCGCCAAAACAGAAAAAGCATTGATGAACAATACAATCGCGCACAGCAATAGCGGTTTTTTCATAGCACCTCTCAAGAGTTCAAGTTGTCAAGCCAATGTCGCGCCGGCTGCTGCAGAAATTCCTCCAGCGCAATGCCATCCGGGCCGACCAGCAGGGTCTTGGCCGGCGCAAATGCCCGCTGAAAGGCAGTCATACCCTCAAAATGTCGCCGCCGTCCGCTTTTGACCTCGATGCCAAGCAGACGCTCTCCCTGCCGCAGCACAAAATCGACTTCGTGTTTATGATTGCGCCAATAATAAATTTCGTCACCCGTGCCCAGTGCGCTATTGACCAGATGTGCGCCCACCGGCGTCTCCACCAAATGTCCCCAGCGTACGGCATCCTGCCGCCAGGTGGCAAAACCCACTCCCGCCGTGGCCGTCAGCAAAGCATTATTTAAAACCAGCCATTTCGGACTGGAGGCACGCCGGCGCAATGGCGTGCCTTGCCACTTTTGCAAACCTTTGATCAACCCGGCGCTTTCCAGCAGATGTTGATAATGCGCCAGTGCGGTGGTGTTGCCGGCATCCAGAAGTTGTTCCAAAAGTTTTTGATAAGAAACAACCTGGCCGGCGTATTCCGTGGCCATGACGAAAAGCTGACGCAACAGCGCCGGTTTTTCGATGCGGGTGGGCAACAAAATGTCTTTGCTCAAAGTCGTCTCGATCAACGATTCCCGCACATATTGCGCCCAGCGCCGCTCGTCCGTGATTAAAGCCGCAGCGCCGGGATAGCCGCCAAAATACAAATACTGGTCGAGATTCCAGCCAAATGCCGCCCGACACTCGGGCCAGGACCAGTGTGTGGCATGCAACTGCTCGAAACGGCCGGCCAGGCTTTCGGTCAATCCGGTTTGCATGAGCAGCGCGGAAGAACCCAAAATGACAACGCGAATATCACGCCCCGCGAGGGTGTCCTCGTCCCAGCAGCGTTTGACGGTTTCCGACCAGCGCGTAATTTTTTGCACTTCATCCAAAACCAGCAGGACGGGATGGCCGGTTTGCGTCTGCAAACGCGCGCGCTGCCACTGTTGCTCAATCCAAAATGAATCCGGCGGTGCGGTTAAATCGGCGGTGGCGTAATGCGCGGTCCCCCCCAGCTTTGCAGCACTTGCTGTGCAACTGTGGTTTTGCCGACTTGCCGCGGACCGGTGAGCACCTGGATAAAGCGCCGCGGCTCGCGCAATCTTGTCAGAAGTGTGCCGGCGACAGGCCTTTGATAATCAGAAGGATGCATGATGGCTTGAAAATTTACTCAATGAGCCGGGTAAAAATAGGCAGATGCGCGCGCAAAAGCAAGCACCCCCAATGCAGCAACAAAAAGGGCGCGGAAGAATTTCTCCGCGCCCCGGGATTACGTTTGAAGACTCCGTGCCACCTCGTTATTTTAGCAGGCTCATTCTTTTTGCCAACTTTACACCGTTGGAGGTCATTTCGTAGGTGTAAACACCCGCGGCAAGCCGCGAGGCATCGAACGTGACCTTGTGAGCACCCGCAGACAAATGCTTGTTCACGAGCGTGGCAACCTCCTTGCCCAGCATAATTTTCTGATGATTTCACTGCGCAGCCCCTCCCGGAATTCCACCGGCAGTGCAAAGGCGGAGGCACTGTAGTCCCATTGGCGTTGGCGGATCATATCGCGCTCGAATTTCCCCGCGCACTCGTCACACAAAGACATGTCGTCCACGCGACCGTAGGCATCACAGGCTTGGCATCGCCCGTCGTAGCCCGGCCAGTCGTCTTCCTCGTTCGTTTCCATCTCTGCGATGAGGGCCAGCGCCGCGCTCTCTTCCGGGTTGGTGTAGTAGCTTTTTTCTCCGATATACCAGATGCCGGTCTCACCTCGGTCACTACGTTTGTGGCTGGCACGTTTCGTTTTGCCCTGTGCCATGAGTCTTTCCAGGCTTTCCCGATCCTCTATTGTCGCCATCCGGCTGAAACGCAGATTGTCGGCGCTGGCCTCGGACTCTTCGTGCCGGAGATGGTCGCGAATCAAGTCCTTTGATTTCTTGACTGATGCTTCCGTGCTGAAGAACTGCTGAAAATACCCCAGTGCCAGCCGGGGTTCTTCATGCGGCGGTTGTGGCGGGATGACGCGCGGCCGCTCAAATTCGACCTGGATGATGGTGTTGTAGTGTTGCATCATGGCGATGCAAGCCTCCATTGCTTGATTGCCAACTGAGCGTTGCCAGCCCAACGTTTTCCTGTGCCTGCTTGCGTGGCGAGTTGCGGCGGCTCGCGCGATCCTGCTGGAAGCGTGCCGGTGACAGGCCTTTAACAGCCAAAGGATACATGCGGGCCAGAGAATCTACGCAATGATCTGAACAATAGTAGGCAGATCACCGCGCAAAAGCAAGCGCCTCAATGCAACAACGAAAAGGGCGCGGGGGGATTCCCCTCGCGCCCTTGGGTAAGGCCTGAATTGCTTTCTATCGCCTCGCTATTTCACGAACAGCATGCGCTTGGTGAGAACTTCGTTCTCGAATTTCAGGCGATAGTAGTAGGTGCCGGTGGCCAGGCCGGTGGCATCGAAGGTCAAGTTGTGGTTGCCGGGCGCCATCATCTGATCGACCAGAGTGGCGACCTGGCGGCCCATCATGTCGAACACCACCACTTGCACGCGCCCCTGCTTTTGCAGACTGAAGGGGATCGTGGTCTGCGGGTTGAATGGGTTTGGATAATTCTGGAACAACTGGAAGGTTTGCACATAGGCCCAGTTGCTTTCCCGGCCTTCCACGCTGGTGCCCACACGCATGAACTTCTGCACGATTGGATAGTCGCTGGCGCCGAAGCAGAGCACGTAGGCGATGTTGCGATTCGGGCTGAAGGCAATGCCGCGCGGCCGCTCGTTGGCATTCGCGGGAGTGTTGAACTGCCATTCGATCCAATCAACGATTTCCTTGGTCGCCGGATCATAGGCATACCAAACATTCGGCTTCCAGAAAGTCGTCGCGCCCGGGAAACGATTGGGTAGATCATTGTAAGAGCCGGCGCTGAACCAGAGCTGGGTGCCGTTGGGATCCCACACCACGGATTCGCTGTCAAAGCCCTTCAACAGGGTGTCGGTGACAGCGAAGGCTGAGAATTCATCCGGGCGGGTGTACTTGTAAACGGCGTGATTGGTGTAACCGCACCAGTAGATGGTGTTGCCATCTTTAGAGACTTCAAAGCTGCGCGAGAAGCCCTTGGAACTATCCACGGCGTTGCCCAGGAAGTTGAAATCCTTGTCGAAGATCTTGATGGCGTTCGGTGGTACGACGGGCGCGGTGAAGACGTTGCCCTGGGCATCGACGGCGGGTGCGGTGAGCGTGACGCCCGTTGTCGGCACCACTTTGGCCATGCCGGCGCCGGTCTTGTAGTTGATGCGATAAAGTGCATCGAAATGGGCCGCCAGAATGTTGCCTTCATGGTCAGTGCGCAGGCCGCGGGCGCTGTTGAACAGCGTGTCGGTTACGCTGCCAATCGTCAGGGTTTTGATCGGTGAGAACGGTGCCGGGCTGCCATCGGGGTTGAAGACATAGATCGCGCGCGTGGCTCTTTTGGTGCCGGCCGCGGTGGTAATGCTGTCACTGGCGCCGAAGAATTGCACCCAGACTTTGCCATCGGGGTCAACCGCAACGCCGTGTCCGCCCGAAAAGCCCTTGAAGTTGTCGTTTGGGAAATTGCTTTTCGAGGTGGCCGGGAAACTGCTTTGCAGGCGTTCGAACTTCTGCACGATCGGATAATTGCTGGCGCCGAAGCAAGTCACGTAGGCGGTGTTGCCATCCGGGCTGAAGGCGATGCCGCGCGGCCGCTCGTTGACATTTGCCGGCGTGTTCAACTTCCACTCGATCTCATCCACCACTTTGTTGTTCACCGGGTCGTAGGCGTACCAGGTGTTGGGTTTCCAGTAGGTGGTGGCGCCGGGGAAACGGTTGGGCAGGTCGTTGTAGGAGCCGGCACTGAACCAAAGCAGTGTGCCGGTCGGGTCCCACACCACGGATTCGCAGTCAAAGCCCTTCAACAGGGTGTCGGTGACAGCGAAGGCGGAGAATTCATCCGGGCGGGTGTACTTGTAAACGGCGTGATTGGTGTAACCGCACCAGTAGATGGTGTTGCCATCTTTAGAGACTTCAAAGCTGCGCGAGAAGCCCTTGGAACTATCCACAGCGTTGCCCAGGAAATTGAAATCCTTGTCGAAGATCTTGATGGCGTTCGGTGGTACGACGGGCGCGGTGAAGACGTTGCCCTGGGCATCGACGGCGGGTGCGGTGAGCGTGACGCCCGTTGTCGGCACCACTTTGGCCATGCCGGCGCCGGTCTTGTAGTTGATGCGATAAAGTGCATCGAAATGGGCCGCCAGAATGTTGCCTTCATGGTCAGTGCGCAGGCCGCGGGCGCTGTTGAACAGCGTGTCGGTTACGCTGCCAATCGTCAGGGTTTTGATCGGTGAGAACGGTGCCGGGCTGCCATCGGGGTTGAAGACATAGATCGCGCGCGTGGCTCTTTTGGTGCCAGCCGCGGTGGTGATGCTGTCACTGACACCGAAGAACTGCACCCAGACCTTGCCGTCGGGGTCGACCGCGATGCCGTGTCCGCCCGAACTGCCTTTGAAATTGTCATTAGGAAAATTGCCGGCGAATTTCCATTGCGCCTGGCTGCTGGTTGCCGCCAGCGCGAGGACGACAACCAAGGCTGATAGCCATTTAGACATAGCTTTCTCCCTTCACGAAGATGAATTGGATGGATACTGATGAAGAATTATCAGACGCAGCAAACGTTCTTTCTTGCTCAGCCTCCTTTCCTGATTGCATAGACACCTTGCTCCCTAGCGGGCCGCCCTTTGTAGTCCCGATCCCTTGGGGATCGCTGTTGATGCCAATCAACTCACAGGCTGGAGCAATGCCCCACCAGGGGGCAGGGTTACGAAATCACGGTAGCAGAGCGTTAGTTGTCTCCCCGGCCGTAATACGGCGCGCTCTTTTTCACCAGGTTGACCTTGAGCAGGGCCTGTGTGCTGCTGCCAACGGCTTCCCGGATGACATAAAGAAACGTGCCGTTATCCCAGCCGAAGCTCAGGCTTTTGGGCCGAAGCAAGCCGGGATAAAGTGCCTCCGCCGTCCGGTTGGGATGAACCACCACCATGGCCTCCGGCGCATCCGTGCCGATATACAAGTCGCCGTCCGCCGCAAAGGTAATCGCATAGACGCCGGCACCCGCGGCACCGAAGGGTGAAGCCGAGAAATTGAAATACTCCTCCTCCGGACCCAATTGGTCAGCCGACACGATGGCGAAGCGCCAGACCTTCTCGGCGCCGTCACGATTCCCGGCGAGATAAAGATGGTCGTTGAAAACGCGCACCGACCGCACATTGGCCACAAAGGGGAAGCTGCGCACGTTCTTGTCCTGCCGGACGCGATAAATCTCCGGGTTGTTGCCTGCCAGCCACAGGTTGCCCTCGCGGTCGAAATCCATGTCATAAAGCCGCGTGGTCGTGGTGGGCAGCACCACCCAATTGGTGGGGTTGCCGCCGGCCGCCGGAATCTGAATGATGCGGCGTTCCAACGTCAGGCCATAGAGAAAGCCGCCCGGCCCGACTTTGAGCGAAGTATAGCGCGTCGGTGTGCCGGTGGGTTTGGGGGAAAAGCTGCTGCGCGTGCCCTCCGGGGTGAACTTCGCCACGCCGGACTGGCTGCTGACATTGTTGTTGACAAACGAGACATAGGCATTGCCCTGCGCATCAAACGTCACCGACCACGGCACTTCGGCTTTGTCAAACACTTTGACCTCGCTCACCGCCTCCAGCAGTCGGTACGAAACGGTGTTGCTGAACTTGTCGGCATGCAACACTGCGATCCTCAGTTTGATGTTGTCCCTGGGCAGATTCGGCGCCCTCACCCGCAGTTGTGTCGCCGAAGCCTCCAGCACAGTGGCGACGGTGGCGTCGAAATAAACCAGGTTTTCCTCCTTGACCGGCGAGAAGTTTTGGCCGTTGATAGTGACAATGCCGATGCCGGCAAAGGTATCCGGCGGGGTGACACTGGTGATCACCGGCGCCGGCCGGCTGACATAGTTCGGATCGAACAGGCTGGGAGTGGGTTCCTCCTCGCAGCCGGCCATGAAAGCGCCGAGCAGCAGGCCGACGGGCAGGATGGCCAGCAGCTTTCCGGCAGTGGAAAAAAGAATCGCTCTACTCATCGTCGTCCCATTGCTATTTGAACACGGTCACAAAGCCCTTCAGTAGGCAAATTTCACCGAGAAGCGATGGACTTGGTCGAACAGGCCGAAGGGTGTGTAGGCATAGTCCAGCGCCAGATGGTTGCCCTTGCGAAAACCGGCGCCCACGCTGAAGTGGTGTTCATCACTGGGAAAGAGGTAGCCGGCGCGCAGGGCAAAGGCGTTGAGAAACACGTATTCGCCACCCAATTTGACCTGCTCGGGATAATCGCGCGGATGCGTCGCTTCCACGGCGAGCACGAAATCATGTGGCGAGTGCGCGTCCGTCAGCAGATCCATGGCATTCATGGAGAGCCCGATTGCGAAGATCAGGGGCAGTTGAAAAGTCTCGTCCTGATATTTGATCTCTTCGGAAAAATTGCGCACGTTCATGCCGAAGTCCAGGCTCTTGAAACCGGTGCGATAGATGATACCGAGATCGAAAGCCAGGACGTCCACCTTGTTTGCCGTGGTGATCTGGCTGCCGTCGCTGCCAAAACCGATGATGGCGGTCTTGAGATCCTGCTTGACGAAGCGCACGTTGCCGCCCACCGAAAACTTGTCGGTGAGCGCTTTGGCATAGCCCAGCCCGACGGACAAGGCCGTGGGCCGGAAGGTGCCGGTGTCCAGAAAACCGGCCTCATTGTCGGCGCGGATGGTGCCATAGACCTCGCCGTAGTCGACCGACAGGAAGCTCACGCCGAACACTCCGTATTGCCCGTCGCCGGGGTTGAAGGCCAGGCTGCCGTACGAATAGTTGATGTCGGCGATCCATTCCACCCGGCCCAGGGCAATGTCCACTTTGGTAGGCAAACGCGCGATGCCGGCGGGATTGAAAAACAGTGCGGCGGAAGAGCCGGTCATCGTGGCCGTAGCCTCGCCCATGGCGGTGGCACGCGCGTCAGTGGCCACCGTCAGGAATTTCAGGCCGGTTTGCGCCAGCTTTTGTTGCTGGCTCAATCCCGGCGCGACCGCCAGCGCCACCAGCAAACAGCTCAGTTGCCGGACAGCAATTCTTTTTTTCATCGATCCACCTGTGGGGCTTAGTGGTTCATGCAAGCAATCGAAGGCATCTCAAACTCGGGACCCCGCGGCTGCACCCGCCGCCCGGGCGTTTTTCCCCGGGCGTCATCGCCAGCCATGCAGGCTTCAGCGCACCACGACGAATTTCACCACCGAGCTTTTGCCGGTGACTTTGTCGGTGACCACGGCGAGATACAAGCCACTGACGATGACTTGATTGGAGGAGGTGATGGAATTCCACGCCGCGTCGCCGCTGCCGTCGCTATGCTCGATGGTATGGATCAATTCGCCGCTTTCCGTGAAGATGCGGATGGTGCACTGGCCGGGGATGTTGAAGAACTTGATCTGATTCGGCTGATCAAAGCGCAGCGAGCCCCGCGGTGCGGAAATGTGATAGGGATTGGGCACCACGCGAATCGCGCCCGCTTCATTGACATCACTGCTCGTAATCGCCGGGCCGGCCTGGCGTTTGAGATTGGCCGCGTTGTAGGTCTGCGTGTAGTAGCGGTTGCTGCGCAAGGCCCCGCGTGGTGTCAAGCCTGCACCGGTGTTGTCCTCCGGTTTGCCGACCGCAACGACGTAGTAGTAGTAGTCGCGGCCGCGAATCGGCGAAGTGTCGGCATAGCGCCGTTCGTTCGGTCCGGCGGTGTGAATCAGGACGTGGGTGCTGTCTTTCGAGCCGGCGGCGCGGTAAATCTCGAACCCCGCCAGCTTGGGGTCATTGTCTTGATAGGTTTCCCAGGACACGACAATGCGGTCACCGCCGCTTTCGATATTGACCGACTTGGGAGGCAGCGGCGGCCGGGGAATGGCGTAGCCGGAATTGAAGTTGGCGAGAGCGCGCCGAAACGTCTGAAACAGCGAATCCCGGCCGGACATGACCCAGATGTTTTTCTCCCGTGCCGTGATTTGCCCGCGTTTGTACAGCCGGCCGATGGTTTCCTGGCGCTCGCGGCTGATGCCCGAGGCGCCTTCCGCCATCACGATGTGAATACTCTCGCCGGGACGCAGGGTGTAGGGGCCGTAACCATTGGCAAACGAAAAACCGCCGGTTGTGCCCAGGGAGGGATCACCCGTGGGCTCGATGAAATTGCCGCTCGGCTCCACCCGGTCGGCATGCCGTGGCTGGTGCCCTTTCGACATCCAGCCATATTCCAAAGTCATCTTGGGAATGTTGAAGGCATCATTGTTGGATTGCAGCGGCGCGTCCGAGTCCTCATGGCTGGTGGTGGAGGGCTGGCCGGGATCATCGGTTTGATCGGTGGCGGAGCGATCGGCGTGCAGCGTCACCACCCCGATGAACTGGGTCGCGCCCAGCCGGCCGGTGGTGTCCGCTTCCGTGGTGCCCACCCCGGAACCGGGCGCCCAGATCGGCCCGCCGATGTTGTCGTAGCGCGTGAAGGGCGGATACTTGCCATGCCAGGTGAATTGCGCGCGGAAATTTTCGCCCGGTGGATCGGGCTTGATGCCGTCACCGCGTGCGTCATTCATGGCGTTGATGCCCCAGCCGGTGGCATTGCCGATGACATAGCGGGTGGCGGCGCAGACCGAGTTGCGATACTGAAAATAGAAGTAGACGCCCTCCAGTGTGGTGTTGGGCAGCTCGATTTCCGGGTCGCCGTCGGTGTTGCCGGTGTTGGTGAAGGTGTAGTCGTAGACGAAGTAGTTGTCATGATAATCCTGGCTGAATTGCATGATCTTGCGCGTCATGGTGATGCCGAGCTGGCAATTGACCACCACCACCAGCATGCGGTCGGGCACCAGGTTGGGGTCAACTTCGTCGTTGTCCACCGGTTTGTCATATGACAATTCGCCGTCGACATAAACCTCCGGCGGGGCAAAGCGGCTGATCATTTTGAATTGCACCGGAAAGAATTCGTTGGCGCCGCTGACCCGCGGGCCGACGTGCACGACTTTGTAGGGATAGGTCGTACCGCGTTCATCGGTGAAGTTCACCGCGCCGATCCACAGGCCACGCGCCGCCTGCATGTCCTGGTAGGCATAGATCGCCGGCCATTGCATGCCATCCTGCTGGCTGCCGATCGGCCCGCCGACCTCGACCTCGCAGCCAATGGCGGAGAACCAACTGTGCAGCGAGCCCGCGGCCATGTAGCGGTTCTGGAATTGCGCCAGGCCCGGGCCGGGTGCCAGCAGAAAGGCCAGCATTGCAAGGCAAGCCCAAAAGCGCAGCACGTGCTTGATCTCACACATCGTTTTCATTGCTCCCTCGAGTGAAAATGAATGACGTGGCTGCCTGCGCCGGCACCGGTGATGACCGCCCGGCGTGCCCGGCGTGGCGGCGGCACACTCGTGTCATGTCAAAAAAGGGTGAACGACAATTGCAGGCCGAAGAAAATGTCCCGCGGGTTGAGAAATGTGAGAAACTCCTGGTTCGGCATGTCGATGTAGGCCTTGGTCTCAAGGATCCGTTTTTTGCGGGCCTCATCGGGATCATTGGGATCATACGGCTCGTAGGGAACGGTGCGATAGTCGCCCGGCCGGTCATTGCCGACAATGGGCGAGTAACCGGCATCGAAATCACGCAGGATTTTGCTGATGTCCGCCGGGTAGTGCAGGGACTTGAGATAGCGTTCGTAATCCTCCGCGTTCACGAAGCCGCCCTGCGACATGTACTTGAGATTGAGCGCGTTGTTGACGTCCATGAAGAACTGCACCTCGGCGTTGGCAAGGCGGAAGGTCTTGCTCAGGCGCAAGTTCACATTGTAAAAATCCTTCCAGTGCAGGATGTTTTGAATCTCTGTGATGTTGGCGCCACCCGGGGGCGTGTAATAGGCGCCGGAGGACCAGGTCGCCAGCACGTTCAACCGCCAGTTTTCCAGCGGATGCCAGCCCAGCACTTTCGGGCCGACGGCAGCCGGCGAGAAGAGATAGACATTGGCGCGTGCAAACGGCTGCGCCAGCGGCTTGACTTGATAGTGCGAGCGCGTGTCGTTCTCATACCTTTCCTGCTGGCTCTTCACATCGACATATTCGGCAAAGCCGAAGTTGCCGAAGGTGTTGACCTGATAGGTGTAGTTCAGGAATCCCTGAATCCAGTTGCCACGGTTTTTCGTGACGGTGAACTCGAAGCCGCGAATGTCTTCGTAGTTGGTCGGCTCCACCGCCTGATAGTTCACGGCGTTGCGGATGCTGCGATATCTCACCAGCCGCGGTTGCAGCGACACATCCTTGTAATAACCGGCAAGCCGCACCAGATATTGATCGAACAGGTTGTGCTCATACCCCAATTCGTAGGCCACGGTCTTTTGCAGCGGATTGTTGGGGTTGCCGATGCGAATGACTTCCTTGGTTGCGGAGGCGCGCCGGAAGAGATACAAATCATCGGGCGTGGGAAGCTGGCGAAAATGGCCGTAGTTGAAGTAGAGCTTGCTGTTCACGGAAATGGGAAAGGCAACCCCCAGGCGCGGGCTGAGGGTGAATTTGCGCTCGGTGTCGGCCTTGGCCAGCAGGGTGTCGATGCCGTCGGCCTTGGCCCCGGAGAAGGCGGCATCGAAGGGGCTTTCGATGACGTACCACTCGCCGCCGGCATGGGAATAGTCCAGGCGCAAGCCGAGATTGGCGATCATGCCCTCGAACTCCAGTTTGTCCTGCAGGTAAAGCGCACCGCGTTTCGGAAAGGTGTGCCATACCGACCGCGAGTTGTTGTCGGGGAGATAGAAATCGAACAGGGCGTAGTTGACGTTGTTGTCGGTGTAGACAAACTCGAAGCCGGCTTTGAACTGGTTGAAGCGGCCGACTTGTTTGCTGATGTCGAACTTGGCCGCCCACACCCCCACTTTGCTGCTGTCGCGCGAGTTGCTCATGCCGAAGCCCATGCGGAAATCCGGGGTGCCCAGGCCGGGCGCCGGGAAGGGATAAAAGCCGAAGGGGGCCTCGTCCACCAAGTACCCGTTGCCGAAGGCGTAGCGCGGCGTGGTGTCGCGCGGCCGGCCGGGGTTGGTTTCATACTGCGAGTGGAAGTAATGCAGCGTGGCCTCGTAGAAGGTCGAGGGCCCGAGCACGTGCGTGAGCTTGGCACCGATGCTGTTGCGTGTGATCGCGGAGGGCGCCCAGTAATCGGTGTTGAACATGCGCGTGTCGATGTAGCTCACCCGGTTGAGCGCCGCGGCAATGCTGCTGGTGGAGCGGAACAGCCCGGGCAAGCCGGCATTGTTGTTGTTCGTGCCGCGTTCCCGGCCGCTGATGCCCTCGATCATCAATTTCATTTTGGGCGTGATATCCGCGGTCAGCTTCAGTTGCATGTTGTAATCACGATAGCCGTCACGCGAGAGCGGGATGAGGTACATGTCCTGGGTGGTGCGGTAGGAGGTGAAGAAGCGCAGGTCTTTGAGGGCTTTTCCGATCACCGGCACCGGGCCGCCCAGGCTGACATCGAAGTCATAATCCGGGTCCACGATATCGAGCTGGCGGCGGTGCTGCCACAGGAAAAGCTGGCGCAGGGCCTCCGGAGTGAGGTCATTGTTGGGGTCATCATCCTGCAAGCGTTTCAACGCCACGGCATTCCAGCCGCCTTCGAAGGGGGCATATTGTTTGCGCGTGAACTCGTCCCACGCGCCGTTGTTGGTGCCGGTCCAGCACACCGCTTCATCGACGAAGGGCCGGATCCAGTAGGAATTGCGATCGTGCGGGGAGGGCCCGAAATGCTTTTGCGCCGGCGGACTGTAGCGCGAAATCAACCCGAAGGTGTAGCGATCCTTGCCGCCTTCCTTGGTGGTCACATTGACGACACCGGAGCGAATGTTGCCATATTCGGCATTGAAACCGCCGGTTTGAATCTGAATCTCTTCGATGGCGGTGTAGCTGATGCCGGTGTAGGGTTTGTTGTCGCGTTCGTCGCGCAGCGCGATGCCGTCCACCACGAAGGCCGTTTGGCTGGCGGTGTTGTCGGTGACCCGGCCGCGGATGATGATGCCGGTGTCATCATAACGCACGCCGGCTTGCAGCGCCACGACGTTCTCCAGTCGGACGACCGGCAGCGCCTCGACTTCTTTGATGTTCAGGTTCGCCGTGCTGGCGGAAACGTCCTTCTGCACCACCGGCCGCTCTGCCACCACCACCACTTCTTCACCCGCCAGGACTTCGGGTTTCATGGCCACGTTGATGGTGGTGGTGAGATCGATATTCACCCGCACATCTTTGACCTCGTAAGTCGTGTAACCGATGATGCTGGCGCGCAGCGTGTAGGTGCCGGCGGGAACGAAGGGCATGACAAAGTACCCATCCAGCGCCGTCGCCGCGCCGATGGTGGTGCCGACCAGAGTGACATTGACCGCCGGCAACGGCATTCCGGTCTCCGCATCTTTCACCGTGCCCGCAATTTTGCCGGTGGTGCCGGCATGGGCCAGTGCGAAGCAACAGGCGAGAGCAGCGGGCAGGAGCACAAACTTCTTGGGCATGCGTGACTCTCCTCTCCTTATTTTGAAAAATGGAATCGTGATCGCCAGAGGAAGCGATGATGATCAGAGAGATGCTGTCGTTTAAAAATTTATCGGGGGAGGGGTTCAGAATTTTACGCCAGAACGCAACTCCGCACGGTGCAGGCAGTCAACAAAAAAATGCAAGACTCGGACCACGCAAAGATCAACAAGCACTTTTTAATTTTTCAAAATTTGCTGTCAACCAATCGCGTTTTTTTCCCGGCTTTGTGAAAAAAGAAGGCAAAAATTCCTGTTGTTGCGAAAGGTGCTTTTTACCATTATAAGGAATGAGGTTGCGGATTTTGGGAAAGACTTGAAGGCAATCGCCACTCATGCTGTCGCGTCCAACATGATTTTGAAGGTGCAGATATGGCCACATTCACCCGGTTGGGCCCGGTCAAAATAGCCAAACTTTCCAGCCATGTCAAGCGAAATGTTCCGCCGGCGGCAATGCCCGGTTCCTTGTGATGACGTCGCCCAGAGCTCTTGTCCGATGCTGCTCACTTTTTGGAGGGCCAAGCCAATTGCGGGCAATTCAAAGGCAGTGACAGAAAAATTATGCGAGCGGGTTTTCATCGAAAACCTTCTTGCTCGCTGAATTTTGCATCCAGATTGATCCCCCGCCACGAGAAACACCGATTTGATCACGGCGCCCAAACACCCAGGGGGGTGGCGCATAAAAAATTTTGCCGGCCAACGTGCGGTCAACTCCGGCAGGGGTGCACGTCACACACGCCATTTCTTCCGGACAAGAGCAAGCCAGCATGTAAAATTCAGGCAGCGCAACCGCTATTCAACCTTCAGTGTCAGGGTCAAACACAAACAATTTGCCCACGAAAACAGAAATCCCACGGGAACAGCCATGTCGTGGGAGTCCACTTTCGTGGAGAGAAGCCGTGACGCCTTCGGCAAACGGGCGAATTTCGAAGTCAGGGCCGCTCCACCTTCGAAAAAAGTCTTGCTTGGCTTCGAACGGTATAACTGGCGGCGTTTTGTGAACACGTCATTTCCTCCGGGCAACAGCAAACCGGCATGTAAAATCCAGGTGGTCGCTCGGCATGAGACCTGAATGTTTTGCACCCGTAAATCTCCTGGCACGACTTTCTTGAAAAAGTTGGTGACATTGGACCTCTTGTCTGCAGGTGGGGATGCCGGTGCGGTGTCTTGCGCAACTGAGACAGGATTACCCCCGGCTGCCTGCCGCCCGTCAGTCATGAAGGCAATGCCAACATTTTCTTCATGACAGTTCAACCACGACTGGGCCGTGGCTCGCAGGAGAGTTTTGTGTGAAGTTCCACGCACCGGCCAAGCCGTTGCGCCTCCCGTTGGGTGAACTTTTGCAAATCTGCACTGCCTGGTTGATAGTGCAGCGCCTGCGCCACCGCCGCCGCAGACCGGTGTGGCGGGCAGGCAACAGTGTGTCTTTATCACCGCATGCGTGATGCTGCCCGGCACTGAAAATCATGGCGTTCCTGCCGCGTCCCGAATGGCATGGCATTTGTCCTTTGGCCGGCAGACTCTCACAATGACAAGGAGCCGTGAACCATGAAAACCAAGACAGTTTTGCTCGTCGCGCTCACCGTGGTCTTGCTGCTGGCGCCCAGGGCAGTGCGCTCCCAGCCGGCCGTCGCGCTCTCCAACATCGGGTTGAAGCTGGATCTCGGCGCCGGCAGTGAACGCCTGGCCGGCGCCCTGAACCTTGAACCGGCGGGCGCGCTTGCTCTGCATCTCGGATATGGCGTGTCGCAGCCGGTGACGCTGTGGCTCGGCTTGCAAGTGAGCAAGCATGTGCAGGAAGAGCTGCCGGAGTTGCAAAGCGGCATGACCGGCGTGGAGCTGAATCTGCAGTACAAACTTCGCCCCTTCCAGAGATTCCGGCCCTACGGCAAGGTTGGTCTCGGCGGTTTCATCCTGGAAACCGAAGCCACGCAAATCACACTGACTGGCGGCGGTGTGGTGTGGGCGCTGGGCGTCGAATATCGACTGGCGAAGTTTCTCTCGCTCGGCGGAGAATTTTACTGGAAGGATTTTGACTTCGATCGCCGGCGCCTTGGGCATGAGAGTGATTTCGAAAAGCTCGAAGACCCCCTTCCCGGCGACAGTCGCGGCTTCATGCTCCACCTCACTCTGCAATGAGACCGGCTTGCCATAAAGCCTGCAGGACGAGGCCGTCGCGTTTTTCTCCCCCGCAAATGGACTCCCACGGATCAGCTTTTTCCGTGGGCGTTCTGTTTTCGTGGACGGATGCTGTCGCTGTGCGCAATAGAATCGCTGGTTGGGCGAAGGTGCCGTTTTTTCCTCCCGCGAAAATGGGCTCCCACGAAACGGTTTGGGTGGGAGTTTTGTTTGTGTGAGAGGGTTTGCCTTGCAGCATTTGTGGTGAAATGAAGCACGGGGCGGCGCCCTGGAAAACATCTATTCCGGGCTGTCCTGCAGATGCTCGCGGGCAATGGCCGCCCATTCGCCCGAGGGATCGAGCTGCAAATAACGCTGCCATTGCATGCGCGCCGCCTCCCGCATGCCGAGTTTCTCATAAACCACGGCGAGGTTGAAAATCGCGGGTTCATATTCGGGGAAGAGGGTGAGGGCGCGCTGATAAAGTTGCAGTGCCTTGCCGGTCTCCCCCAACTCATCGTAGAGGTTGGCGAGATTGTAGCAGACGAGATGGTTGTTCTCATCCACCGCCTGCGCGCGTTCGAGCAGCTCCGCCGCCCGCGGCAGTTCGCGGCGGTGACAGTGAATGTTGGCGAGATTGATCAGGGCTTCGACAAAATCCGGCTTCATGGCGAGCGCGTTTTCATAGGCGGCAATGGCCTGATCGTAGGTTTCGGGATTGCCATCCGCTGCATAACCCAGGTGGTACCAGTCTTCCGCGGTGCGCGGCAGCTCGGTGACGGCGGGTTTGGGGGTGAGCGCCACCACCGCGCCTTTGGGCTTGTACTCTTCGAACTCGAGCACCGTCTGCGGCGAGGGTTGCCGGCCGGCCAGAATGCGCTGCGCGATCGTGCGCAGGGGCAGTTTCTGTTGGAGCAGCTCGTCGATTTGCCGGAAGGTGAGCAGATCTTTGAACTCGTAGTAGTGTTCGGCGTTGGTTTTGACCGCGGGCGTGAACAGGCCCCAATGCGCGAAGTAACGCACCAGATCCGGCCGCAGCCGCGGAAACACGCGTTGAATGCGGGCCAGGGAATAGAATTTTTTCTCGAGTGCGGCTCTGCTTTCCTGGCCGGTCATTTCGAGGAATTCGGCTTCGGAGAGAATGCGGATACGGCCGCCGCTGGCATTGATCGCCTCCGCACGCTTGAGCTTGTTGCTCTTCACGATGTTGGCGAGATAGCCCTCCTCGCCGATCACCAGCATGGTGGTTTCCCTGGTGACGCGCGGCGGCGCCTGGCCGCCCAGGCGGCGCACCAATTCCTGCGCCTGCCGTCGTGAAAATGCGAAGAGCTTGCCCGTAAACACCACCACGGCGCCGGCAAGAAGTTTGGAGTCAGCGTGATTGGACATGTCCTGGCATCAGCTCCCTTCCTCCAGATGGGCCTGACATGAAAAAACCACACGGATCCTTATCTCCATGTGGTTGGTGGTTGCGCCCGTACCGCCAATGAGAAGTGGCGAGTCGAATTTGTCGTGTCGCGGGAGAGGTTATTCCTCATCCGTGCCGGTTTTGCGGCGCGGTTTTTTGGCAACCGGCGGTGCTTTTTCCATGCCGCGGCGGACGGTTCCGCCGTTGCCCGACAACGGCGAGGCATAGGTGGCAGCCCTCTCCACTTCCTTCATCTGGGCAGCAGCCTGCAGCCTGGCAACCTTCTCCTTGATCAGGGCCAGCAGTTTTTCCTGATACCCATCCTTGAAATTTTTGGCGCGGAATTTTTTGGTGTGTTTGTCGATCAGGGCGGCCGCCATTTGAATGCCCTCTTTGTTTTTCTTGAGGCCGCCGTTGACCTCGTCGAGTTGGGCGGTATCCCGCAGTTCATTGTCATAGCGCAGCGTCGAGACAACGATGAGATTCTCCCGCACCCATAACGCCACCAACTGCTGCTTGCGGTTCATTACCATTTGTCCGATCCCGAATTTGCCGGAGGGGCGCATGGCTTCGCGCAGATTGCAGAAGGCCTCGGCCGCCAGCGGGCCGTCGGGCGCCAGATAATAGGGCGTGTCGAAGCGCAGCGGTTCGAGCGCGGCCTGCTCCACGAAGAAGAAGATTTGCAGCGTGCGTTGCGTTTTGGGCGCGAGCGCCTCCAGCTCGGCTTCGCTCAGGGTGACGAACTTGCCGGCTTCGTATTCATAGCCCTTGATGAGTTCATCCTCGAGCACCGGCCCGTGCAGCGGGCAGCGCTTTTCATATTTGATCTTGGACAGACAGGGCGCGTGCAGCAGGTTGAGCGAAATCTCGTGCGCTTGCGTCGCCGAGTAAATTTTTACCGGAAAGTCGAACAGGCTGAATTGCAGCCGGCCGGTCCACAGCGCTCGCATGGGTCGGTCTCCTTCGGGTTGGCGATTTTAAGGGAGAATATACCACAGCACGCGCAAGCAGCGGAAAATCCGCCATGATGGTACAGAAAAGCCTTCAGGATGTCAAGCGGGAATTTCCACGCTGGCGGTGGCGCGCTGTGGCCGCCGCCACCGTGGGCTGGCATCGTCGCGGAACCAAAGCCGTGCCGCGCCGGCCTATTCCTGCGCGTTTTCCAGGCCGTATTTTCCCAATTTGTACAACAGCGTCGTGGTCTTGATGCCCAGCAGGCGTGCGGCTTCCGCCTTCACCCCGTGTGCACGCGCCAGTGCCCGTTCCAGCATGGCGCGTTCGACTTCTGCGAGCGTCTTGTTCAAATCGAGGTTGTCCTCGCTGAGGGAAAGAATCGCGCCGCGATCTTTCACCAGTGGCGGCACTTCCGCCAGCGTGATGGTGGCATCTTCGCAAAGCACGGCGGCGCGCTCGAGCACGTTTTCCAGCTCGCGCACGTTGCCGGGCCAGTGATAGTTCTTCATCATCTCCAACACTGCGGGCTCCAGGCGCAGGCGGGGTTTGCGCAGCTCACGCCCCAGGCGCTGCAGAAAATGATCGGCCAGTAGCGGCAAATCCTCCAGACGCTGTCGCAGTGCCGGCAGCGTGATGGGCACGATGTGCAGGCGGTAGTACAAATCTTCGCGGAAACGGCCGGCCGCGACCTCCTCCTTGAGATTGCGATGGGTGGCGGCAATGACGCGCACATCGACCTGCACGGTTTCTTCGCCACCGACGCGCTCGAATTCCTTTTCCTGCAGGACACGCAACAGTTTGACTTGCAGATTCGGCGAGATGTCGCCCACTTCATCCAGGAAAATGGTGCCGCGCTGTGCCAATTCAAAGCGGCCGAGTTTGCGTTTGAGCGCGCCGGTGAAGGCGCCCTTTTCGTGGCCGAAAAGCTCGGACTCCAGCAGGGTTTCCGACAGCGCGCCGCAGTTCACCCGCACAAACGGCCCCTCGCTGCGGCTGCTGTTCTTGTGAATCGCACGGGCCACCAACTCCTTGCCGGTGCCGCTTTCGCCGTAGATGATCACGCTGGCATCGGTGGGGGCGACCTTTTGCAGCATGCGAAAGACGTCCTGCATCACCGGCGCCTGCCCGATGATTTCACCAAAATTGAACTGCTGCTCCTCCTGCTGGCGCAGGTAGCGGTTCTGTTCCTGCAGACTTTCGAGCTGGCGGCGCTGGCCGAGACGCTGCGTAAAATGTTCGAGTTTGAGCGTCAGCTCCTCCGGTGAAACCGGCTTGGTGATGAAGTCCGCCGCACCCTTTTGCATCGCCTGCACCGCCAGCTCGATGGAGCCGAACGCGGTGACCACCATCACCTCACAGCCGGGCCGCAGTGCCCTGACTTTCTCCAGCAGCTCCAGGCCGTTCATGCCGGGCAGGCGGTAATCCGAAATGATCAGATCCGCCGGCGCGGCGCTGAGCGCCCGTAGTGCGTCCTCGGCGCGCTCGAACGCCGTCACCTCATGCCCCTGGCGCCGGGCGACCTGCTCCAGCCCCTCCCGCATGGCGGCATTGTCTTCGATGATCACGAGCTTGAGTTTTTCAGACATGTTGTTGGCGCTCCACGAGTCACTCCGCCCTGCCGGGTCTCTGGTTGGGGGCAGCGAGGCCGTGCGTCAGCTCGCGGCCCATCCTCACATCGAAAATCCCGGGCTGGCCGGGATGACCCACGAACTGCACGAATCATGCCCGGGAGCATTGCGGGTGTATCACCGCCTTGTAACGGTTTTGCTTCACAGGATCAGCAACAGCCCGGGTGTTGCATGGAACTTCCCACCCAGTGTGTTGCATGCCACGGTGCAGTCGCGGCGGAGCTGTCCTGATTTCTCCCGCGGGGTTCGAGTTTTTCATGGCATCCTTTCATGCCGCAGCGTCAAACATCGCTCGATTTTCCGCCCGCAGCCGGCGGTTCCTGCGGCAGGGTCAACCGGAAGTGCGCGCCCTTCTTGCTCGGTACCAATTCAATGTGGCCGCCGTTCAATTCGGCAAAACGGCGCACCAACGCCAGACCCAGGCCGCTGCCCTGTGGCCGCGTGGTGAAAAAAGGTTCGAAGATTTTTTCCCGCAATTCAGGCGCCACCCCGGGGCCGCTGTCTTTGATTGAGAGTTGGAGACGGCCGTGTGCTGCTGCGGCACTGATTTCAAGCTCACCGCTGCCGTTCATGGCCTCGATGGCATTGCCCGCGAGATTGAGCACCATGCGGCGTAACTGCTCTTCATCCACCAGCGCGGAGGCGGTGGCGGCCACGCGCAGCCGCCAGGTCACAGCCGGATGCAGACTGTGCAAGTGGGTGTGCACGTCTTCGATGATCGGGCGCACGCGCACCTGCTGCCGGACACTCGGCCGCGGCCGGGCATAATCGAGAAAATCGCGCACGGTGTTTTCCAGCCGCCGCACTTCGGCGCGAATGCGCTGCACCTGCGGCTTGAGCGCTGCCGGCGCGTCGCTCTCCAGCATGCCGGCAAACAACTCGATGCCGCCGAGCGGATTACGAATCTCATGCGCCACGCCGGCCAGCATCAGGTGCAGGTTTTGTTCGCGGTTGACGATCGCGGTGTGCATTTGCTGCATGGTCTGCGCCAGAAAGCGAATCTCCTCGGTGCCCTTCACCTCGAACGACACGGAGGGTGCGCCGTGGCCGATGGCTTGCGCTGCCGCGCGCAAGCGCTCCAGCGGCGACGTCAGGCGTTGCGCAAAGATGATGCCGCTGAGTGCGGCCGCCAGCAGGCCGAGCGCGGCTATGCTCCACAACACCCGCTGCATCTCGGCGACGGCAGCAAGACTGGCGGCGCTGCCTTCGATGCCCACCAGTGCGCGCACCTCCCCGCCCTCGGTGAGCGGTGCATAGGCCGCTTTGAAGGGCCGTTGCTGCGCATCAAAGAACAGTTTCGCCGCACATGGCCAGCCGTGCCAGGCACGCATCATTTCCTCCCGATCGAAACGCAGCCGCACATATTCGCTGCCAATGGCCAGCTCGCTGCGACTGTCAAACAGCAGGCGGGAGTCGCGATCGCAGATCACCAAACGGTTGAGTTTGCCCGCCGCCAGCAGGGGCGCGCAAGCCTGCCGCAGCGCCTGCACGGTGCGTGAGGCTTCATCGCCGGGAACCAGGCTGATGACCGGGGTCACGCCGCTGGCAGAGGCAACGAGTTGTGCGCCGCTGACCGCCAGCGCCACCAGTTTGTCAGCCAGCTCGCTTTCGATCTGGGCGCGCATGCGTCCGTGCAGATAAAAACCCGCCAGCGCCAGCAGCGTGCCCACCTGTAGAATGAGAAAGAGAATGAGTTGTGTGCGAATGCGTGGACGGAACATGAGCTCAGATGCCAGTTGCCGCCATGCCGCGCGGGCGGCTGAAAAGAACGGCTGGCGGCGTGCTGCGACTGAAAAAAACACCGCGCCGTCGCAAGGCTGGCTAAAAAGAAGCACATGCCATGCAGGAATCCGGCCACCGGCCAGCCGGGCTTCACGGGCTGCCGGCAGCATGGCGGCGGCCAAAGATCAAATACAATCCCGCCAGGATCAACACCACCGGCCAGTAGGCCCGCAACTCCGAAAACGGACCAAAAATGATCAGGAAGAGCGCAGCCATGCCGGTCAGGATGATGCCGGGAAGCAGCAGCCCGCGCTCGCGCCCGCCGAGAAAGTACATCAGGAGAAAACCCATACCCGGGCCAAGAATGAAGATCGGCCACAGGCTGCCCATGTGATCCCAGCGCCCGCTCCAGGTGCAGTAAAGAAAAAGCAGACCCTGACTGATCAGGATGGCGGCCGGCATGAGGAAGCCGTAGTACCGCCGGTTGGACAGGTAGGGAAACAGAAAGATCACGCCGCCGATGATGAGCCACAGCGGCCACCATTCCTCCCAGTACATTCTGACAACATTCCCCGCCAGAAAAGCCAGGCCCAGCACAATCAGCAGGCCGCCAGCGACCAAAGATGAACGATTCATGATACGACCCTCGCAACCGGCATGACTACCGTTTTGGTTTGATGGGTGTCCGTTCCTCGTCGCACACTCGTCAAGAAATCCTGTGGCCACGGCCCGTTCGATGCGATAAAAGGCCCGTTGCCTGCGCAGCGCTCGTCGCAATGAAAAGCCCGAAGTCGCCGGGATGGAATATTTTCGAACCGGCACGTCGCGCAGCACCCGCAATTAAGGGAAAGGCCTTTTGAATGTCAAGCAGCTTCTTGCCGCACTGCCGGCCGGATGCGTTGCTGCTGCTTGCATTTGGCCGGTTGCCGGGCTATATTGCGCCGCAAAAAACCGGCTGTCACGCCGGCGGCACGCCCCGCGGCGCGCTGCGAGGAGGTTCACCCCCTCAGTTCGTCGAGGCCCCAGCATGATTGCAGAGCACGAATTCCGCCAGGTGATGGGCAGATTTGCCACCGGCGTCACAATTGTGACCACGCGCGCCGGCGGGATCATTCACGGCCTGACGGCCAACGCTTTCTGCTCGGTGTCGCTGGCACCGCCGCTGGTTTTGGTGTGCGTGAACAAGGCGGCGCAAAGTCATGATCTGATCCGGCAGGGTGGCTGCTTTGCGGTGAGCATTCTCGCTGCGTCACAGCGTGCCGCGGCTCGACGCTTTGCACGCGAAGAACTGCCGGCGCGCGAGCGCTTTGCCGATCTCCGGTTGCGCACCGCCATCACCGGCGCGCCGATTTTGGAGGAATGTCTGGCCTGGCTGGACTGCCGGCTGGTGGCAACGCATGAAGGCGGTGATCACACGATTTTCGTCGGTGAAGTTGTCGCGCTGGGCCAGAATGCGGACCTGCCGCCGTTGCTTTACTTCCGCGGCAGTTATCATACGCTGTGAGCCGGACATGGCTTTTGCGAGCGGGAAAGCAAGCACGCCGTCAGTTATTCTGTTCGAAGTCGAGCAAGACTTTTTTCATATGCAGAGACTCTGATTGCGAAATTCTCCCTTTTGCCAAAGGTGTCATGGCTTCTCTCCTCCCCCCACGAAAACGAACTCCCATGAAATGGCTTTTTCCGTAGGGATTTCTGCTTTCGTGGGCGGATTGTTTGTGTTTGATCCCGACACTAAAGGTTGAATCGCTGTCCCGCTGCCTGAATTTTACATGCTGGCTTGCTCTTGTCCGGAAGAAATGGCGTGTGTGACGTGCACCCCTGCCGGAGTTGACCGCACGTTGGCCTGCAAAATTTTTCATGCCCCACCCCGTGGATGGTTGGGCGTCGCGATCAAATCGGCGTTCCTCGCGGAGGGGATCAATCTGAGTGCAAAATCAGGTTGCCTCTGCGTTCATCGGCGAAAATCTGTGTTGTGAAGAAGTTCACGGGCATGATCGTTTTTCCGCGTGATTTGCATGCCGCGCGCGGCAGCCCCCCATGATGAAAATGAACTTTCGTCGTCGGGTCCGCCCCTGAAACGTCTCTTCACAGAAGCATTTTGGTGGTAACCTGAAACGGAGCCTTGATCATGTGGAAACGCCTTTTCCGGCGGGAATGGTTGCCGGCCCTGCTCGTCGCCCTGTCTGCCTGTGCCGGTCCGGCGAATCTGGCCAGACGCGAGGCCGGCGCCGCGATCACGCTGCTGCAAATCAATGATCTCTACGAACTCACGCCGGTGAGCGGCGGCAAGGAGGGCGGCCTAGCGCGGCTGGCCACGCTGCGGCGCCAATTACAACAGCACAATCCCAACACTTTCATGATTCTTGCCGGTGATCTGCTCAGCCCCTCGGCGCTCGGCACCGCCGTGGTGGAAGGCGAGCGGCTGGCCGGCCGGCAGATGGTGGCGGTGCTCAATGCCATCGGGCTGGACTTTTGCACTTTCGGCAACCATGAATTCGATCTGAAGGAGGAGGCGTTCCGCAAACGCCTGGCCGAGTCGCGCTTCACCTGGTTTTCCAGCAATGTGTTCGACCGTGACGGCCGGCCGTTTCCGGGTGTCGCTGAAAATGTGCGCTTCACCGTCGTCACTGCCGCGCAACAGCACGTGCGCGTGGGCCTGTTCGGCGTGACCATGACGAAGAACAAGCCCGATTATGTCAGCTTCAGCGATCCGCTGGCGACGGCGCGACAACAGGTGGCCAGGCTGCGCGGGCAGGTGGATATTCTGATTGCGGTCACGCATCTTCCGCTGGAAGATGACCTCGCCCTGGCGCAGGCGCTGCCGGAGATCGACTTGATCCTGGGCGGGCACGAACATGAGAACGTGCAAGTTTGGCGCGGCCCGGACTTCACCCCGGTTTTCAAGGCGGATGCCAACGTGCGCTCGGTTTACGTTCACGAGCTGCATTATGACCCAGCCGCCAGGCAGGTGCGGATCAATTCACGCCTGCAGCCCATCACCGACAGGATTGCAGAGGATCCGGCGGCGAGGGTCGAAGTGCAGAAATGGGTGGCGGTGGCTTTTGCCGCTTTTCGCCAGATGGGTTTTGCCCCGGAGAAACTTGTGGTCAATTCGCCGGTCGAGCTCGATGGCCGGGAGGCCGTGGTGCGCAACCACCCCGGTCTGCTGACCGATTTGATCGCCGCCTCTTTTCTGCGCGCCGCGCCCGAAGCGGAACTGGCGCTGTTCAACGGCGGTTCGATCCGCATCGACGATGTGCTGCCGGCCGGCCCGATCACCGAATATGACATCATTCGTCTTCTGCCCTTTGGCGGCAATCTCGCGCTGGTGGAAATGACCGGTGAGCTGCTCGCCAGGGTGTTGGAGCAGGGCCGCAAGAACAAAGGCAGTGGCGGCTATTTGCACACCGCCAACGTGAGTTGGGACGAAGGGCGGGGCCGCTGGCGCATCAAGGGCAACGAGCTGGACCCCGGCCACCGCTACAAGGTGGCGAGCAGTGATTTTCTGATCAGCGGAAATGAACAGGGCCTGGACTATTTGCAGCGCAGCAATCCCGGCCTCACCGTTTTGAATGAAAAGGTGGCGGAGATTCGCCGGGCATTTATTCTCCATCTACAGGAGACCTACGGCACGCGGTAGGGCCCGTGCTCTATTGTGAAAATTTCCGTCCCAACAAGTTCCTCCCCCGGCTGAGCAGGATTTCCCCAACGACGGGTGTCGAGTCCCCGGGAATCTCATGCAACGGCCGGATCATCGCGGGAAAATTTACTCAAAAAAGTTCACGATTTCGGATGAACTCTAAAAAGTTTTGCATTATTTGCGGCAGCGCCCTATTTTGTCGCGCTTTCCCGCCCGTTGCGCCGGGGAAGCAGAAGATGCCATCGTCAGGAGTTTTTGCCCTTCCCGGCCACCCATGAAACTTATTTCCTGGAATGTCAACGGCATTCGTGCCGTGCTCAAAAAGAATTTTGTGGACTTCGTGCAGACTGCCGCGCCGGAGGTATTGTGCGTTCAGGAAACCAAAGCCGGGCCCGAGCAAGTGAGTCTTGCCCTGCCGGGCTATCAACAATTTTGGAACACCGCGGAAAAGAAGGGTTATGCCGGCACCGCCATCTTCACCAAAATCACGCCACTTGCGGTGCACCCCGGCATGGGGGTGGCGGAGCATGATCGCGAAGGCCGTGTGCTCACCGCGGAATTCAGCGATTTCTTTTTGGTCAATGTCTACACCCCCAATGCCAAGCGCGACCTCTCCCGCCTGGCGTACCGCATGCAATGGGACGCTGATTTTTTGAAGTTTCTCACGCGGCTGGAGCGCAGGAAGCCGGTGATCTTTTGCGGTGATTTAAACGTGGCGCATAGCGAGATTGATCTCGCCAATCCCAGGGCCAATGTCGGCAATCACGGCTTCACCCCGGAGGAACGCGCAGGATTCGATAATTTCATCAAAAAAGGATTCCTCGACACCTTTCGCGAGTTCAACCGGGAGGGGGGACATTACACTTGGTGGAGCCAGATCGGCAACGCCCGCCGTCGCAACGTGGGCTGGCGCATCGATTATTTTTGCATCTCGGCGGCCCTGCGGCCACGTTTGCAGGCGGCATTCATCCTCCCGGAGGTGACGGGATCAGATCATTGTCCGGTGGGCATCATCATTACTTGAAGCTGCCGCCCCGGGCGAGGCAACGCCGGACCCGGAACGCCGGCCGCCATGAAAACTGCGGAGACGCTGAAGCTCCGCTCAGGCTGTTGCCGGAAGATTGATCGCGCAGGAACATTCCATATTTACCGCAACCCGAACAAGCATGACCGATACCCGCATCGAGAAACTCGCCGATCTGCTGGTCAATTATTCCGTGGGCGTGCGTGCCGGTGACCGCGTTGTCATTCAGGGTGGCACGCCGGCCGAACCGTTGCTGCTGGCGGTGTACGCCAGGGTGTTGCAGGTCGGCGGCCAACCGCTGCTGTGGCCCGAGCTGCCGGAAGCCAATGAAGTGTTCTATCGTCATGCCAGCGAGACGCAACTGCAACACATCTCCCCCGTGGAGAAATTGATTCGCGAAACCTTCGAGGTGATGATTCAAATTGACGCCGTGCCCAACACACGCGCGCTCAGTCACATCGACCCGGCGCGACTGGCGCGCCGGGCACAGGCACGCAACGGGCTGAACCGCACGTTGATGCAGCGCACGGCGCGCGGCGAGTTGCGCTGGGTTTACACGCTCTTTCCCACCCACGGCTATGCGCAGGACGCCGACATGAGCCTGCGCGAGTTCGAGGACTTCTTCTATCACGCCTGCATGCCGGAGCCCGAGGATCCCATTGGTTACTGGCAACAAATGGCCGCCGCGCAGGATGAAATCATCGCCTGGCTGAAAGGCAAAAAAAGCGTGCGGGTGAAAGCGCCGGAGACCGATCTGCGCCTGAGCATTGCCGGCCGGCCGTTCATCAACTGCGCCGGCACCTTCAATCTGCCCGACGGCGAGGTGTTCACCGCACCGGTGGAAGACAGCGTGACGGGCCACGTCTGCTTCTCCTATCCCGCCATTTATCACGACCAGGAAGTTTCCGGCGTGCGGTTGTGGTTCGAGGCGGGCCGGGTGGTGCGTGCCACCGCCGAGAGGAATGAAGCGCTGCTGCTTGCCATTCTCGACACCGATGCGGGCGCACGGCGGGTGGGCGAGTTTGCCATAGCGACCAATCCCGGGATCACCCGTTTCACACGGCAGATTTTGTTCGATGAAAAGATCGGCGGGACTTTTCACCTGGCGCTGGGCGCCAGTTATCCAGAATCTGGTGGCGTCAATGAATCCGCAATTCACTGGGACATGATTTGCGATTTGCGCCACGGCGGGGAGATTTGGGTGGATGATGAGCTGATTTATCGCAACGGCAAGTTTCTCCTGAGGGGCAAGTCTCTCGCTTTCATCAACAGAAACCGATAGGGAAAGGAGTCATTCTCATGCCCATCAGTCGTTTTTCCGATGCTCTGCTGCTGGCCGGTGTTCTTCTGCTGGCAGCCTGTCAGAAGCAACCGCCCGCTTCGCAGGCCGTGCCCGCGGTGGCGGCCGAATCCGCCCGGCTGCCGCTCGAGGTGGGCGTGTCACTGCCGCTGGATTTGCACATGCAAGTGGTGGATCGCTCACCCGACGGCACGGCCCGGATTCAGACAACGTTTTCACCGCGCCTGGCGCAGGCCCGGGTGGCTCTCACCATCACGCTGCCGGAAAAGTACGAATTGCTCAGCGGCAAACTCAACTGGGAAGGCAGTCTCAAACGCGGTGAAACCGCCATTTTGGATTTGAGTGTGCGGCCGCGGGAGACCACGCCGCGCTTCGTGATTGCCCGGGCGGTGGTCACGCCGCCGGAGGGCCGTGTCTTCCAGCAGGGCGCCAGCGTTTATCTCGACCCCGGCCAACGGCTGGAAAAATCAGTGGAGATCCGGCCGGTGAAAGGCTACGAAGGAATCGAGAGCCTGCAGATTCACCGCCCCAACGTCGCGCAATGAGAAGGCTTTCCATGATCGCCTGGTGCAAATAAATTGCTGAATCCTGGAGAGAATCATGCTTTGCAACAAGATTTTTCGGTGGTGCAGTGTCTTCGCGCTGTTGGCAGCCGCGGCTGGCGTGCGTGCCGATTACAAGGTGACCGGCCGCTTCCTGTATCAGGATCTCGAATTCGACCGCAAGGGCTTCACCGGGGTACGGCCCGATAAGCCGATCCGCTTGGCGGACGTTTTGATTCTCGACACCAGCACCAACTCCGTGGTGGCGCGGGGTGCGACCGATCTCAATGGTGAATTCAGTATCACGGTGAATGACAACGCCATTCGCACCATCGCGGTGGTGGTGGTCGCCAACAGTCAGAACACACCGGGCTTGCATCAAGCGGTGATGGTGATGACCAGCACCAGCCGCAACGGCACCACCCCGCATGCGTTTGAAGGCGCCGTTTCGCCCAATCACAACCCCACGCAGGATTTCGACATGGGGACGGCGGTGGCACGGTATCGCGCCGGCGGCGAGCCGTTCAACATCTATGACAACATGCTGGACAATGCCGATTTCCTCAAGGCCATCGATGGCGCCCGGCCGCAGGCACCGATCAAGACCATCGTCAATTTTGACATCAAGCGGACGGATGATTTTGCTTATTACAGTGCCGGTGCCGGTCCGGGCGGGGGTGTTTTCCTGGGGCCCAAATACGGCTATGATGACACCATCATCCTGCATGAGCTGGGCCATTATGTCGAGCGCAACTACGGCGATTTCGACGATAACCCTGGCGGCCGTCATTTCATTGGCGACAGTGCGCAAGATCCGCGCCTCTCCTGGGGCGAAGGCTGGCCGACCTTCTGGGCTTCGCATGTGCGGCTGTGGCGCGGCGACAAGAACCCGAGTGTCTATCTCAACTCACTGGGTGATTCCACCCGCAATCGCCTCAGCTTCTCGTATGATCTCGAAGACCGCGAGGGGGAAGGTGCCTCCTCCGAGAATGCGGTGCAATCCGCCTTATGGGACATGACCGACGGCCCCGACACGCCCGATGCCACGCACGGTATCGATGACGAGCCGGGCTACGCCATGACGCGCCCCTTTGCAGAGACGTGGTTCGTCACTTCCTTCCTGATGTCAACCCTCACCGAACCGCAGTCGTTCGAAGACTTTGTTGACGCCTGGAATGCCGGCATCACCAACCCGCAAAGTGTCACGCTCAATGAAATGCTGTACCGCAATCACAACATACAATTCTTCCCGGACGAATTTGAAGATGACAACACGCTCGACCGGGCGGTACGGCTTTCTTATGCGCAGGTCGGCGGCGGCGTGGCGACGCATCACACCCATTTCCCCGAGGGAGATGAAGACTGGCTGGTGTTCGATGCCTTTGCCAGCGTAAAGTACATGGTCAGCACCAGCACCATGCGCGACGGCGCGGATACGTATCTCAGTTTGCATACGGCCGACGGCTTTGTCCTGGCGGACAATGACAATGTCGGCAACCCCACGCCCGGCGAGAACAATGCGTTCGAGCTGTTGCGTTCGTCGATTCAGTATCAGCCGGCGAAAAATGGACCGCTTTACATACGCTGCCGCCGCAGTACGGCCAACCGCAATGCCAAATTCGGAAACTACGATCTCCGGGTTTTGGCGGTCGAGGTGGGACCGGAGGCACCAAACCTGCAGGTTTCGCCTACTTCCGTGGTGGTGTCTGTGCGCCAGGGGGAAGAGCGCGAGCGCTTGTTGTTCCTCACCAACACCGGCACGGCCGACACGCTGGTTTACGAGTTGGAAGAACAGCAGCGTGACCTGCGCGTCTTCGATTTTCCCTGGCTGGCCGTCGCGCCGCTCCGTGGCCGCCTGAGTCCGGGGAAGAGCGACACCATCAAGGTGAAATTGACCAGCGCCGCGGCCAATCTCGGGCAAAACGTCGCGCGCCTGGAGATCAGAAGCAACGACCCGGACAATTCGGCGCGGCCGGTTGCCGTGGTGTTGAATGTCACGCAAGCCACGGCTGTGGCGGAAGAGCAGGCGGCTGCTGCATTGCCGCTCGCGTTTGCTTTGCAGCAGAATTACCCCAATCCGTTGCTGCTGTCGCAGGAAAACGGTGCACCCGCCATAACCCGCATCGACTTTGACATTCCGGCGCAGGCCGCCGGCGGGGTGGCGGTGACCTTGCGCGTTTATGACATCCTCGGCCGGGAAGTGCGAACACTGGTGCAGGAAGTTAAACAGCCCGGTCGTTTCACGGCGATCTGGGATGGTCGTGATCAGGACGGCGCATGGGTGCGCAACGGCGTTTACTTCTACAAAATCAGTGCGGGTAATTTTTCCACCGTGCGCAAGCTGATGGTGGTCCGCTGACGCTCGTTCGGCGAAACATGGTTGCTTTCCACCCCGTTGTGATGCATTGAAAAGTATTGCAAGTTGGTCTTTTTTTGGGTGGACAAAATGCCTGGGGGGAATGCTCCGGGTATGCCCACCGGTTTGGTCCAAAGGGGCGCGCCGTGCCATGGAAGAATCCAGTGATGGCTACCCGCTGTCGCGTATGCAGAAACATGCGCTGGTCCGGTTCTCCCTGCCTGGTCTTGCGCCAAGCGTTCGAAGTAGTCGGCAAGCAATGGGTGGGTTGGCCAATCCTCCCGGCTTTGGTCCCTCAGTCCTGTTGGGGGGTAGCACGTCGTGATGCTGGTTTGGCGATCCGCAAAGCGGCTTTGCTGTCCGCCTTGTTGAGCGCAAGGCTATTCGCGGCGCCGGCGGGTTTGCACACGCAGGCGCTGACGGTTGAAAATTTTGCGCGGGATGCCGGGGCGAGAGAGATCGGGGCTAACTTCTCGCTTTTCAGCCGGTGTGTCCGTGTGGCGACAAGGGGTAGTGTTGGGCGCGTTAAGGCTTGTAGAACCGGAAAATTACCTTGCATCCCACAGGGTTTTTTTATATCTTTCGCGGCTTTACAAACAAATCCCGGCCCCGATTTTGAACGTTTTTATCCGCGTCCAGCGGATATTTTTTCTTTGATCATTACATGTTTCAACAACTCGCCGGTCATTTCGAAGAACTCTTCAAGAAGCTGAAGGGCCATGGCAAGCTCACCGCGGAAAACATCGCCGAGACGTCGCGCGAGGTGCGGCGGATCTTGCTGGAGGCCGATGTTCATTTCCAAGTTGCCAGGAATTTCGTCGAAGCCGTCGAAAAGAAGGCGGTGGGCGCCGAGGTGCTGACCAGCATCACGCCGGCGCAGCAAATGATCAAAATTGTGCATGAGCAGCTCACCCTGCTGCTGGGCGGCAACGATACGCCCATGCGTGAGAGCAGCATTCCACCCACGGTGATCATGGTGGTGGGGCTGCAGGGCACCGGCAAAACCACGTTCTGTGGCAAGCTGGCGAAATTCCTGAAGGCGAAGGGGTGCCGGCCACTGCTGGTCGCTGCTGACTTGCAGCGGCCGGCGGCGATCGAGCAATTACGCCTCGTGGCAGAAGCCGCGGGCGCGGGCTTTTTCTCCCGGCCGAACTCCACCCCGCTGGAGGTCTGTAAAGCCGCCATCACCGAGGCGCGCCAGCGTCTGTTGGACATTGCGATTCTGGACACCGCCGGCCGGCTGCATGTCGATGACGAGCTGATGCAGGAGCTGGTGATCATCAAAAAGAATCTCAAGCCGCACGAGATTCTTTTCGTGGCCGACGGCATGACCGGCCAGGATGCGGTTAACACGGCGCAGGCATTCCTGCAGCGCCTGGATTTCACCGGAGTGGTGCTGACCAAAATGGACGGTGATGCGCGTGGCGGCGCTGCCCTCTCGATCAAGGCGATCACCAACAAGCCGATCAAGTTCATCAGCACCGGTGAGAAGCTCGACGCCCTGGAGAAATTTCACCCAGAGCGCATTGCTTCGCGTATCTTGGGCCGGGGTGACATCATCACCCTGGTGGAAAAGGCGCAGCAGGCGGTCGATCAGGAGAAAATGCGCAGGATGGAGGAGAAGCTGCGGCGCGCAGAGTTCACGCTGGAGGATTTCTACGACCAACTGCAGTCGATCAAAAAAATGGGCCCTTTGAGCCAGTTGGTGGGTATGATACCGGGCTTGGGGGGCAGGCTTCCCCGGGACATGGAAATCGATGACAAGGCCCTGGTGCGGGTGGAGGCCATCATTCAATCAATGACCCCGCAGGAACGTCAACGGCCGCAAATTTTGAACGGCAGCCGGCGGCTGCGCATCGCCAAGGGCAGCGGCAACAGTGTGCAGGAGGTCAATCGCCTGCTCAAGCAGTATGAGATGATGAAGAAGATGATGAAGAAGATCGGCGGGCGCAAAGGGCGGCCGTCACGCTGACCGGTCGATCCGCGGCATCGCGATCACCAACCCAAAATTCCAAACAACAATTACCCAACTCAACCGATGTAAGGAGGTTTGCTTTGGCCGTTCGTCTTCGCCTGAACCGGATGGGCAAGAAGAAACAACCGATTTACGGCATCATTGCCATTGACTCCCGCGCCGCGCGCGATGGCAAATATTTGGAGAAAATCGGCATCTACAATCCCCGCGTCGAGCCGGAGGCGGTGACCGTCAACGAAGAGCGTGCGCTGTACTGGCTCAACGTCGGGGCGCAGCCGACGGACACTGTGCGCAACATTTTCAGCCGGCGCGGCATCATGTTGAAATGGCATCTCAAGCGCCGCGGCGCGGATGACGCCAAAATCAACGAAGAGCTCAAGAAGTGGGAAGCATTGCAGGCTGAGAAGCGTCAGCGGCTGGAACTGGCGCGGCTCCAAAAAAAGAGCAGGAAAAAGACCGAAAGCGAAGCCGCGCCGCCTGCCGAGACGCCGGGCAACGCGGAAAGCAATTCCTGAAGGCTCGTCCGGTTGTGATGCATGCCGCCGGGCACTTGCAGGACGTGATGAGGTGGTTCTGATTCAACCCTTCTCGTGGGATGATCGTTCTCGCCGCCAGAGTGACATACTCTTCTCGTGTATGGTTGTACCGTTGGGCATGAAAGGGCGGGACACAAGTGGGTAGCCTCGATTGAATGGTGCGAAACGCAGATTCGATGTCGAGTTGAAGCGCGAAAATCCCTGCGATTCTGATCTGCTTTCGAACACGCGCAGACTCCAGAATCTCGAGGAACGAACCCAAATGGAGGGTTGATCATGAAGGAGTTTGTCGAGTTCATTGTCAAGCATCTGGTGGACAAGCCCGGCGAAGTCGTGGTCACCGAAGTGGATGGCCAGCACACCGTCGTTTTTGAGCTGCGCGTCGGGCAGGGTGATATGGGGAAGGTGATCGGCAAGCATGGGCAGACCGCCAAGTCCTTGCGCACCCTGCTGGCTGCTGCCTCGGCGAAAACCGGCAAACGGGCGGTATTGGAAATCCTCGAATGAGCAGATCCGCGCGTGCGTCGGTCCAAACTCATCACACCCGGTCATCCTGCCCGGACAACGCGCGGCAAGGTGGCGGCCGGGCGAACCGCTCGCGCACGCCGCCCTGCCAGAACTCCCGAAAATATTCCCCATGGCGGATGTCAAGCATGTCACGATTGGCGTGATCGTGCGCCCTCACGGCTTGCACGGCATGGTCAAGGTCCTGCCCGAGACCGATGATCCGGAGCGCTTTCGCCGCCTGGCTGCCGTGGAATTGCGGCTGCAGGGACGATCGTTGGGGACATTCCGGCTGGAGCGGGTCATCGTGGAGAGCCGCGGCGTGCGCATTAAATTTCACCAATTCGACTCGCTTGCGGCGGTCGAGCCTCTGCGGGGTGCGGAAATCGTCATTGCGCGTGAAGCCTGTCTGCCCACCCGCGAACACGAATACTACGCGTTCGAATTGCTGGGCCTGCCGGTTTACACCAGTGCCGGCCGGTTGGTGGGCACGCTCAGTGACATTGTGCCCTATCCTGCCAATGATGTCTGGGTCGTGCGTGATGCCGAGCGCCGGGAATGGCTGATCCCCGCCATCAGCTCCGTGATCAAGAGTGTCGAACTGGCGGTGCCGCGCATCGTGATCGAGCCCCTGGAAGGCTTGCTCGACGATTCCACCCGTTTGCCTTGATGGAATGAAATGCAGATTCACGTTGTTACCGGCTTCCCGAAGCTCTTCAGCGGCCCGCTGACCGAGAGCATCATCAAGCGCGCCCGCGAGCGCAAGGTGGTCGAGATTCTGATCCACGATCTGCGCGATTACACCACCGACAAGCATCGCACCATCGACGATTATCCCTACGGCGGCGGTCCGGGCATGATCTTGAAGCCGGAGCCGATCTTCGCCTGTCTCGATCATCTGCGCGCGCATTACAAGCTGAGCGGTGCGCCGATCATCCTGATGTCGCCGCAGGGCGAACGCTTTACCCAACGGCGTGCGAATGAGCTGGCCAGACTGCCGGTGATGGTGTTTATTTGCGGCCATTACAAGGGTGTCGATGAGCGGGTGCGGGAGCATCTGGCCACCGAGGAGCTCTCAATTGGCGATTACATCGTCACCGGCGGCGAACTGCCGGCGATGGTGGTTATCGACGCGGTAATTCGCCTGCTGCCCGGCGTGTTGGGCGATTGGGACTCGGCGAGCGGAGATTCCTTTCAGCAGGATTTGCTCGATTATCCGCATTATACCCGGCCGGAAGAGTTTCGCGGCCTGCGCGTGCCGGAGGTGCTGATTTCCGGACATCATGCCAAAATCGCCGAGTGGAGAAAAAGCATGGCGGAAGCCCGCACGCGCGAGCGCAGAGCGGATTTGTTGAAATCAAAATGAAAACAATGACGGTTTGAGGAGGTTATCCCAAATGAACCTTATCAATGCCCTGACGGCACAGCAACTACGCAACGATCATCCGGATTTCAGCCCGGGCGACACGGTGGCTGTGCACCACAAAGTGGTGGAAGGTGACAAAGAGCGCATTCAAACGTTTGAAGGTGTGGTTATTCAACGACGTGGCCACGGCATAAACGAGACCTTCACGGTGCGCAAGGTTTCAGAGGGTGTCGGTGTGGAACGTATTTTCCCCCTGCACTCCCCCAACATTGAGCGAATTGATCATGTGCGCCGCGGCAAGGTGCGGCGTGCGCGTCTTTATTATTTGCGTGAACTCAAGGGACGAGCAGCGCGCATTGAAGAAAAAAGGTAACCCCTTGAAGTTTTTGCTGGGACCGCCGGCAGCCGCAAGCTGCAGCCGGCGGTTTTTGTCAGCAGAGCGGGCCTTTGCAGCCGACAAAATGCTTGACAATCAGATTGCGAATATTTACATTGCACCGCGTTTTAAGCCCTGCACAAGATAATCCATTCTAACATACCTATCGTTGCGCTGAACCACAGTTCATCCATCCTCCTTCCGTATGGCCCGTGTTGAATTACGCGAGGTGAGCAAGGTTTATGACAAGGGCGTAATCGCCGTCAATCGTGCGAATATTTCCATTGCAGACAGGGAATTTGTCGTTCTGGTCGGACCATCGGGATGCGGTAAATCAACGACCCTGCGCATGATCGCCGGCCTGGAGGAAGTGTCCAGCGGAGAGATTTATATTGACGACCGCCTGGTCAACGATGTCCCTCCCAAAGACCGTGATATTGCCATGGTCTTTCAAAACTACGCGCTCTATCCACACATGACCGTTTTCGAAAACATGGCGTTCGGATTGAAGTTGCGCAAGTATCCCAAGGCGGAAATCGAAGCGCGCGTGAAGGAAGCAGCCAGGATTCTCGGAATCGAGCAACTCCTGGATCGCAAACCCAAGGCGCTGTCCGGGGGGCAACGGCAACGAGTGGCGGTCGGCCGTGCGATTGTGCGCAAGCCCAAGGTTTTTCTGTTCGACGAACCGCTCTCGAATCTCGATGCCAAGCTGCGTGTGCAGACGCGCATCGAAATCTCCAAACTGCACAGCCGGCTGGAAACGACCATGGTTTATGTGACGCATGACCAAGTCGAAGCCATGACCATGGGCGATCGCATCGTGGTGATGAAGGACGGTGTGGTGCAACAGATGGACACGCCGTTGAACCTGTACCACTACCCGGCGAATAAATTCGTGGCGGGTTTCATCGGATCGCCGGCGATGAATTTCATCTGCGGCAGGGTGGTGCGCAACGGTGGGTTGAGATTTCAGAGCGAGCGCTTGGCGTTTGCGATTCCGGCGCATTTTGCGCCTTCGCTGGACAACCATGTGGGGGAGGAAGTGGTCTTTGGCATCCGCCCGGAGGATATTCATCTGGCCGGCGACGTTGCCGGTCTGCAGGAGACCGCGGATGTCCCCGGCGTGGTTGAAGTCGTCGAGCCGATGGGCAGTGAAATCTTCTTGTATGTCAATCTTGGCGCGACAACTCTGGTTGCTCGCATCAACTCCCGCACGGAGCCCCCAATTGGCAGCCAGTTGCCCCTCACGTTTGACATGAGCAAATCCCACTTCTTCAGCGCTCAAACCGAAGAGAGCCTGCGGCCTGCTTAACATACTTCTGAACGATTCGCTGCGCGATAGCTGGAACCGAGGTTCCGACCGCTTCAATCTCACGGCGCGTTGTCGAAGAGGGTGAGCATGGTGGTCATGCTTACCTTGCAGTTTTTGTTGGTGGTGTCTGTCCGAAATCGCAGCCTCCAGCGAAATGTGTTCCTGCAGCGGCCCGGCCGTTGCCTCAAAAACCTCAAAGTTACCACAGCATTCGAAACTCGGGAACTCCGGCGCAGCCATCTCTGGCATGTTTCTGGATGGACACGGATCACTGCCAGTCGCCACCGTCTCCATGTTGCAGTTTTGTAAACGGTCGCGCCGCCGACAATCGGTATGACTGCTTGTCTCTCCGGTAAATGACTCTAACCGATACCAACGGCCGCCGTGCGCGGTCAGGGCAGGGCTACTGCCCGGCGAAGGAACCCAACCCTTCCCGGGCCATCACATTTCAAAAAATTTGAAGGACGAGTTATGGATATTGCTGAACTGAAAGCCATGAAAATCGCAGAGCTCAACAAAGTTGCACAGGAATTGAATGTGCAGGGCGCTGCGGGCTTGAAAAAATCCGATCTGATTTTTCGCATCCTCGAGGAGCAAACCAAGAAGGAAGGTTTGATCTTCGCCGACGGCGTGCTGGAAGTGCTGCCGGATGGATACGGCTTTCTGCGCTCACCGGACTATAATTACCTGCCCGGGCCGGATGACATTTACGTCTCCCCCAGCCAGATCAAGCGCTTTGGTCTGCGCACCGGCGATACGGTATCCGGGCAGATTCGGCCGCCCAAGGAAAACGAGCGCTTCTTCGCGCTGCTCAAAGTCGAGGCCGTCAACTTTGAAAACCCGGATGTTGCCAAAAGCAAAATCCTCTTCGACAACCTGACCCCGCTGTATCCCCTCAAACGCATCAAGCTGGAACACGACCCGCGCGATTATGCCTCGCGCGTCATCAATCTGATCAGCCCGCTGGGAAAAGGCCAGCGTGGCTTGATCGTGGCGCAACCCAAGACCGGCAAGACCACCATCCTGCAGAAGATTGCGAACGCCATCAGTGCCAATCACCCCGAGATCAAACTCATCGTCCTGCTTATCGATGAGCGCCCGGAGGAAGTCACCGACATGGAGCGCTCGGTGGATGCGGAGGTGATCAGCTCGACCTTCGACGAACCCCCGGAGCGGCATGTGCAGGTTGCTGACATGGTTTTGGAAAAGGCCAAGCGCCTGGTCGAATATGGCCAGGACGTTGTCATCTTGCTGGATTCGATCACACGGCTGGCGCGAGCCCACAATGCCATCGTGCCACACTCGGGCAAAATTCTCTCCGGTGGCCTCGACGCCACTGCCCTGGAGCGACCCAAACGTTTCTTTGGTGCCGCGCGCAACATCGAGGAAGGCGGCAGCTTGAGCATCATCGCCACTGCTTTGATCGACACCGGCAGCCGCATGGACGAGGTCATCTTCGAGGAGTTCAAAGGCACCGGCAACATGGAGCTGCAACTGGACCGACGCCTGGCTGACCGGCGAATTTTTCCGGCCATCGATATCAACAAATCGGGAACCCGCAAGGAAGAATTGCTGTTGAGTGAATTCGAACTCAACCGCGTCTACATCCTGCGAAAATTCCTCAGTGAGCTGTCTCCCGTCGAGGCCATGGAATTTCTGCTTGAACGCATGAAAGGCACAAAATCCAACGAAGAGTTTCTGCAGAAGATGAACTCCTGAGCACGCTGCCCGTGTCAGCCTCCCGCCGCCCGCCTGCGCCTGCTGGCTTCTGCGTGATGGCAGGCCAGCTCTTGCGTTTTCCCGGCATGTGCGACATCAATCATCCGCTTCAATCTGCCCAAAACACGTTCGCTTGGTGAATGCGTGAACCGTTTGGCCGGCATTCAAACTCTCCATGACCATGAAAATGCCGCAGCGCAGACTTTCAGCCCCCAGTCAGACAAGTGTCTGTACCAGTGGGTGTCGCACGCGGCATGACGATTAGCAGGCAAAACCAGCAGGACTCTCGCGACAGAACGAAATTCACGGAAATTTAGATTGACTGCCAGATGCGGATTATTTATATTTGCGGCGTTTTGTCGAGTTGAGTCGAGGGTGTAGCTCAGCCGGTAGAGCAGCGGCCTTTTAAGCCGTTGGCCGAGAGTTCGATTCTCTCCACCCTCACTTCTCGATGCGCGGCAGTTTTGCAGGATTTGCGCCCATAGCTCAACTGGCAGAGCAGCGGACTCTTAATCCGGAGGTTCTAGGTTCGATTCCTAGTGGGCGCACTGCTGAGCCTTCCGGGAAAGCAGCAGGGTCAATGTGCCAGGTATCCGCGCCGGGATGGCCTTCATGAATCCCGCCAAATGGCACCCTTTTAGATTTTAATGGTGGGGAAGAACAATTCATGCCGACAAAACCTCGCAAACGTCCTCAAAAAGACACACCGGTTCTCAGGAGACTAAGTCAGTTGGAGAAGCGTGTCGATGGCTTGTCTCAAGACCTTGCCACCTTCCGCAACCAAACCAACGAGCGCTTCGATTCCCTGCATCAGGAAATGAGTGAGGGCTTGCAGACCCTGCGTCATGACATGAACAGTGAGCTGAAAGCCGTCCGGCAGGAGATGGAAGAGGGGCTGCAGGCCGTGCGTCAGGAGATGAATGAGGGGCTGCAGGCCGTGCGGCAGGAGATGAAAGAGGGTCTGCAGGCCGTGCGTCAGGAGATGAATGAGGGGCTGCAGGCCGTCCGGCAGGAGACCGCTGCTAAAGTTCAGGCTCTGCGTGATGAGAGCTCGGAAAAATTTGGGAATGTTGTTGATGCCATGTTTAGGGGGTTCGCCAATCTCAGCAATCAAATTGCGGATATCGAAAAACGTGACGCACAATTCCGTAACGAGATTTTGACCATGATGGATACCGTGTTGCGACGTTACGAACAGTTTGAGCAGGAAAAGACGGCTTTGGGGGCGGCGCAGGATCGTTTGCAGGCTGCGATAAGTGATTTGCAGGCTTCCGAGGACAGACAAAACAAAGCCCTCGCAGAGCTGGAGGGCCGCGTCGCCAGACTGGAGTCGGCACAAACACAGACTTTCCCCTCACCATAGGCCCGCCGCAGGAACACGCGTGTCCATTTCGACTCCCGCCGGACGCGCGGCCCAGTCGTTCAAAAGTGTCACAGCTCGAATCCATCCCACGATCATCACCAACTGCGATACGGCGGCGTTACACCAGCGGCACGAGCGGGCCCAGCTCATCCAAAAACATTTCCACATGAAGCGGGGAGACGTGTTCCCTGCCAGTCATGCTGCGGCCAAATTGCAGCACGACCTGATTGCCGAAGCGCAGGCGCAGGCCGCGCACGTCTGCAGCCTTCAAGCCGCCGGAAGTGACTGGCAGGCTGTTGCCGAGGCCGTGCCAGTTTTGATCAAAGCGATGCGGGTCGCGCGTCTTGAAAAGATCCGCCAGTAAATTGGAGTGAAGTTGCACCACATGCGCCTCGGTTTCGACCATGTCGCCGGTGATCGAACCGATTTCAACCAAGTCGGCGCCCGCCAGGCGGGCGAACTTGCCGAGTGTGGTCATCGAGATGCCCTGCCGTTTGTTGCGGGCGGTGGCGGCATGCGAGGTGCGGTCCGCATAGATCACCAGATCGGGGAACTCGTTGCGCAGCATTTGCAGCATGCTGAAGCCACAGGCCTGAAAGTCGATCACCACTCCCTGCCCACCCTGCTTGATGACATAGTGTGTGCGTTGCAACACCAGGTCACCGGGGCCGCTGACGTTGGGAAAATACATCTTGGGCATGCCCGTCTTGTCCGCGCATTCGCCTGCCAGCGCCAGCATCGTGTTCACGCGGTCTTCGAAGGAGTTCGCAGGCATGTTGCGGATTTGCGGGCTGTCGCGCACGATGTCGCAGCCCCCCAGGAAGGACGCCCGCGCCTTTTCCTTGTAGCTTGCAAGCGTCAAGCCGACCTCCGGACTGATGAGCGAAGCCACCAGCGGTCGTGCCGGACTGCCGAAAAATTTGGCGAGCAACCCGCTGCCATATGTCGGGCCGCGAAAACTCTTGATCCACCACTCCGGAAAGCGCACATCCTGCAGCCGCAAGTTGGCGATCTTTTCCAAGCCGAAGATCTTACCGGCAATGATGGTGAGCATTTGCGGAATGTTGCCACCCTCGAACAAGTCGGCGGGGAAGGCCACCTGGGTGCCCTCTTCATGCACGGCATAGGCACAGGCGCGCAGACCCTGTACCATCTCTCCTCCGACCACATCAACAGAAGCTTTTTTGCACAACTCTTCGGCGGCCTCCATCAGGGTGTTGCGGGGCGCCGGTTCGAGATAATAGCTGCACAAAACCTCAGTGGGTTTGGGCTGGTGGGCTTTGTTGATGTAACTCATGCTGGTCTCCTGTCTGGCTCATGTTTGGGCAGAATCCGTCGTGTCTTGTTGGCGAGCGCCGGCTGCCGGCGCATTTTGCAGTTCCGCAATTTCCTTTTCCTTGCTCTCGAGCTTTTCCTCCAGGTCACGCAAGGCTGCGAGTTGGTCATGGGCCGCGGTCGCGAGCTCGGGCAGCCTGCCCTGCACATGCAATTCGTAGACCTGACCGCCAAGCGCGAGAAAGGCCTTCTCGAGGTCGCGGTGGATCAAATTTTTTTCCCACTTCAATTTGGCAAGCTTGGTGGCTTGCGCGGTCTTTTCTGAAGCCGTCTCCAGACCCTCGCGCAAAGCTTCGGTGCTGCTCTTGATCCAATCCCCGGCCAATTCCGACAAAGTGGTGGCGCTTTGCTGCAGATCCTTCGCAATCTTTTCCCACAGGCTCATCGTCACGCTCCACAGTTTCTGGCAATCGAACTTCGGCTGGCTGGCGCCATAATGCGAAGTTTCCGGAAAAATTCCAAATCAAAACAACAAAACCCCGCCCCGGCAGGAGATGGGACGGGGTTTGACATGAGAGACTCGTTTTCACCCGGTCCGTCGCAGGGCGATCTCGCCAAGCTCCGGTTCGCCTTGCTCGCCGATCTCCACGAACGTTTCCCGCCATTTAAAAATCACTTTCCGGCCGAGGCGGCAAAACTCGCCGGCCTGCGGAAAGAGGCGCAGAAACGTGAAGTAGCTTGTGGAAGCAAACGGAAGTTTCACCGTTGCCAGGGCCGGCTTGAACTCCTCATCCACCCAGAGACCGCCGGCTTGTTGGATCATCGTCCGGCCCTGGATCACCGTCACGTGCACGTGTCCGTTTGCCATGACGACGGCAGCCTCCTGCATCTCCCGAATCGCCTTGCTCATGAAAACCGCGTCGGCACCGGAAACAGCCGGCATCAGCATCTGATCAGAGGGTGCGGGGGCCGAAGGTTTTTCCCGGGAACGCAGCCTGCCCAACGGCACCGTCGGCGAAATGACCTGCTCCTCCTCCCGTACAAGGTAGGAGGTGTAGGGCGTGACCAGACCGAATTCTTTTGCCAGGCTGATCACTTCGTTTGTCAATTCCGCGCTTTCGCCGTTCAGCCGGATTTCCTCCAGCAGATCACCCACGCGCCGCGTGGCCCACAAACGCGCGACAAACTCGCGCTGCCGCTCACGCGGCGGAAAGTCGAATTCGTACTGCAGGGTTTGCCGTTGTTCGCCAACCCGGCCGCGCAACGTCAGACTGGCGTGGCCAGCCTCGTGATAACGGCCGGTCAGGATGATCTGGCCGCCTTTGAACAAATCCGGCAAATGGCGGGGTGACAGGAATCTCACATCGGCGCCGCGGAATTCGCAGGAGAGATTGCTCATCACCGGATAACGCACCTTCTCATAGAACCGTGCAACCCGTTCCTCGATGTTTTCCTGTGGTGTGATGTAATCGGCGAAGGCATGGTGGTCGTGGCTGAGGCCGTCGAGCAGCCTGGTATTGACATCGAAGCCGACACCGAAGGAAAAGAGACGCACGTCATTGCGATTGGCGTGCTGCAGGTTGCGGCGGATCTGGCCCTCGTCCTGCACGCCGGTGGAGGGCAGGCCGTCGGTGAGAAAGATGATCATGCCGCGGCCCGCATCTGACTCGCGCAGAAGCTGGTGGGCCGCCCGCAGGGCCGCATTGATGTCGGTGCCGCCTGTTGCCTCCAGACGGTCGAGGTGCCAGAGGGCATCATCGCGCGCACTGGCTTCGGCCAGCGCCGGTCGAAACAGCCTGACTTCGGAGCTGAAGGTTACCAGGCCGAAGCGATCGCGCTCGCCGAGCCGTTGCAGACAATAGCGCAGCGCGGCCTTCGCCTGGGCGATTTTCTCGCCGGCCATGCTGCCCGAGGTATCGAGCACGAAAACCAGGTCGCGTGCCAAAATCTGATCCTTCGCCAGCCTGATCTGGGGCGAGAGAAGCAACATGAAATATCCCGGCCGGTCACTCTCGGGACGATGGGTCAACAGGGTGGCCGCGATTTCATTGGGATCGAGCGAATAATAGAGCAGAAAATCGCGGGCATCCTGCGCCGCATGCACTTCACTCGTGACGGTTGCCCGGCGTTCGCTCTGCTGATGGATTACAATGCGATGCGAGGGTGAATAAATATTGCGCAAGGCCGTTTCGGCCTGCAATTCGAGCTGCAGCGTGCTCTGCCGGGCTTGCATATGTTCCGGCTGGCCGGTGTGTTCCAGCGGAATCCGCATGTCGGGGCGCGGCAGCGGCTCGGGCCGGGGACTGCCGGCACCGCGGTGTGTCAGATTGCCCTGCAGGGGGTATTGAAACGTGACGGTGTTGCCCTCCCGGTTGAGGGGGGCGTCGTAGCGCAGCGTGAGTTTGCGGGTGGCGCCGGCAGGTATTGGAAAAAGGCGCGCGCGAAAGCTGCGGTGGTTGACCATCTCCAACAGTGCCGGATCGAGCTGGCGGCGCACGATGTCTTCGTAAATGCGGAGGGCCTCCTCCGCGCCCAGCAGTTCGCCGGCCATTTCCCTGCCCTCGGCATCCATGCGGAAGCGCGAAATTTGTGCATTGGCGGGCAGTGGAAAGAGAAAGGTGCCCTCGACGGCGGTGGGACCGGGATTGTAAAACTCGTATGCGACGGTTACCACGGCAATTTGCTCATCGAGCTGTGCGGTGATCGCGTGGCGGCATAATTCCAGCCCGGCCGGTTGAAAATCCGGGCGGATAATGAGTCCCTGACTCCGCAGCGCACCGCACAGCAGCAGCAAGAGTGGAGGAGAAAGCAAGCGCAACTTCATGAGGCTCTCCTGTCAAGAGTAATTCGTAGAATAGCCGTTTGCCTCATTACTCCTGACAGACAGTTTTATTCCGGCGGGCAGGGAGATTTTTTGAACGGCGGGCGGCTGCCGGTCTCAGCGCAACAGGTCAAGCAAATAGCGGCCGTACTCGTTTTGGGCGAGCGGTTCAGCGAGGCGGCGCACCTGCGCTGCCGAGATATAGCCCATGCGATACGCGACTTCCTCGATGCAGGCAATTTTCAAACCCTGACGTTTTTCGACAGTGGCAACGAAGGTCGAGGCTTCGATCAGGGAGTCGTGCGTGCCGGTGTCCAGCCAGGCAAAGCCGCGGCCGAGCACCTCCACGCGCAATTCATTCATTTCCAGATAGGCGCGGTTGGCGTCGGTGATTTCCAATTCGCCGCGCGCCGAGGGCTTCAGGCTTCTCGCAATCTCAACGATGCGATTGTCATAGAAATAGAGGCCGGTCACCGCATAGTTGGATTTGGGCTTTGCCGGTTTCTCTTCGATGCTGATGGCGCGCCCGCTGGCATCGAAGGCGACGACGCCGTAGCGCTCCGGGTCACGCACGAAATATGCAAACACCGTGGCGCCCGTTTCCTGCTCGGCGGCGTGGCGCAGCATTTCGGCCAGACCATGGCCGTAAAAGATGTTGTCACCGAGCACCAGCGCCACACGATCTTTGCCGATGAAATCCGCGCCAATCAAAAACGCCTGGGCCAGACCCTCCGGTCGCGGCTGTTCGGCGTAGCTGAAGTGCAAACCAAGGTGCCGGCCGTCGCCGAGCAATTCGCGAAAGCGCGGCAAATCCCGCGGAGTGGAGATGATGAGAATCTCCCGGACCCCGGCCAGCATCAAGGTGGAGAGCGGATAATAAATCATCGGTTTGTCATAAACCGGGAGCAATTGTTTGCTGATCACGTGCGTGATGGGATAAAGACGGGTGCCGCTGCCCCCCGCAAGAATGATGCCTTTCATGTCAACTCCTTTGTTTTCGCAGGGCAGGCAAACAAAAGGGCACAGCCAACGCTGTGCCCTTTGCGAAGCGAGCCTGTAAGCCGAATTCTGTCTCCCGCAGGAGGACCACCATTTATCTGGGACTGTTGTCGCCAACAGCCTCGAGCATGCTACCCGCTTACTTGAGCGAGCCACTCTTCATGCGCTGCGGTTCTTGCGCGGTTCGCGCGCCCGCAGCACAAACGTAAGCCTATTTGCACTTGCACGGAGTACTGGTTACCCTTTTCACTCTTGCCCCGCCGGACGGGGCAGACCTGGTTTCTGTGGCCCTGTAGCGCCATCACTGGCGGGAGGTGTTACCTCCTACTCTGCTCTGCCGTGTTCGGACTTTCCTCATCCCGCCGGCACCGCAGCGCCGCGGGACGCGGTGGTCCGGCCCACTTCGCTAAACCGCCACTGCCTGCTCCTCTTCGAGCCAAACCAAAATGCGGCCGCAGTTTTCACAATAGTAAATTTCCCTGCTCTCACGAATTTCCATCATTCGCTGCGGCGGGATGCGCGTGCCACAACCGTCGCAGCTTCCGCGCGTCACCATCGCCACGGCCATGCCATCGCGGCTGCGCTGGATGCGTTCATACATGCGCAGGAGATTGGGCTTTACCTGGCGCGCCAAATCACTGCGTCGGCGGCTCAAATCCTCGACCTGGCCGCGGGTATTTTCCAGCAACACGGCCAGCTCCGCCTCCTGTTCCTGCGCCTGTTGTTGCAGATGGGCGACGGTTGCGTTGTGCCCGTCGATTTCCTCCTGCAACTTGCGCTCCTCCTCCAGCATGGTGAGAATGCGGGTTTCGCCCTGATCGATCTGCTGCTCGGCGGTTTCGATTTCCAGCGTGATGGCGTCGTATTCCTTGTTGGTTTTGACGGAGTAGAGCTGGGTTTCGTATTTCTTCTTGCGTTCCCTCGCCAGCGCCACCTCGCCCTCCAACGCCCGGCGGTTGCGTTCGAGCTGGCTGAACCGCTCCCGGGCCTCATCGCGCTTGCGGGTGGCGTGTGCGAGATTTTGTTTCAACTCGCTCAACCGCTGTGGCAGATCGCCCTTGGCCCTCTCCAAAGCGAGCAGTTGGCGGTCAACTTGTTGCAGGGCCAGGAGGGTTTGGAGAACATCAGCAATCATAATTTTTTCTCACCTCACGGGAGTCCGTTCCGGAATGCGTGCAGGCAAAGAAGCCGGGCTGCGCCTGTGGGATCCGGCCACTGCAAAAAAGAAATGCACCCGCCACGCAGGTGCATTCCAACTCGTTCGCCCGGCCGCACACACCGCCGCCCAGAGCAAGCCCCGAAGTTGTGCCCGAATGATTGCTGCACAACCTTGGCGCCGAAAGCTGTCCTCTTCGATGTGGCGACGGAGCATGTTCTTTTCGTGTACGTGCGTGACTGGTTGGTGATGAGCTTGAAATTTCACAGACGAAGGCTGAATATAGGGCGGGAGGTCAAGAGATGCAAGGCTTTTGTTGGGCCTGTGATGGCTGGAGCGCGTTCCCCTTCGCTCCTGCAGGGGCAAGCGGGACACGCCTGGTCGCCGGCCAGCTCACAATTCGATTCGCTCGCCCTCCCGGGCGACGGCCATCCCCGCCTCCTGGAGGGTGCGCGCCGCCTCGCTGTGCGCCTGCAGTGCCGGATTGGTGTGGTTGAGATGAATGAATTTGATCCTGGCCCTGTCCTGCCTGCGGAGGCTGTGCCAGCGCGCCAGGCTCTCAACAATGAATGGGTGCGGGATTTCAGCCAGGTCCCGTCCCGGGATTTCATGGACGGCATAAAACGTCCCGTCGAGATACGCCACGTCGGCGCGCGCCAGCTCATCCTCGATATCGCGCTCCCATTTTTCCCACTTGTCGATGTCAGGAATGAACAGCACCCTGCGCCGCGGACCGCTGATGCGAAATCCCACAGTCTCGGAGTATTCGTCGCGATGCGGGACCAGAATCGGTGTGATCTGCAGCCTGGAATTCAGGATAATCGTGCTGTCGTGCTGCAGAGGATGCAGCCGGATGTTTTGCAGCCGCACGAGCTGATCCCATGGCCCCTGTGTGCGCAGGAATGCACGCAGCCGCGGCATGGCATAAACCGGGATGGCGCGCGCGCCCATCCCCTCCCGGCCCAAATGCATCAGTCCGGTGTAATGGCCGATGTGGGCGTGGGTGAGAAAAATTCCGGCAAGTGTGGCAGGAGCCGGCGCCAGGGCAAGCAGGGTGTGCAGTTGTTCGGGGAAATCGGGCGTGGCTTCGATCAGCCAGCATGCGGCGGTTTGGGGATCAACCAGCCCCAGCGCGGTCACTTTGCGTCGCAAGGAAGCGTCATGCCAGGCCCGGCTGCAACACTCGCGATTGCAACCTGCCTGTGGCACGCCCGCGTCTTGAGCGATGCCGAGCACGACGAGAAAGGGCGCGGAATCGGTTTGGGAGGTGGCAGGCGAAAGCAGGGCGCCGGCCAGCAGCACGGCGAGTATGAAGCGCGGCGTTTTTCGGGCACGGCAGCGCGCCCCTGTCATGCCGGTTGAAATCACCGGTCGCAATGCCTCCCCTGCCGCCGTGATTTCTCCAGCAAAGCTTTCGGGATGATCGCCGGAGACAAACTTTTCCAGGTGAGGCCTGCAAGGATTCGGGATGGAGGCTTGCATGGAATGCCTGATATGGAAGTGATGCTCCAGGGAGCGTCGCGTTTCCAGTTTGGTCTCTGCGCGGCTGTTTCGCCGGCGCGGGTCACGCACGGAAAGGAGAAGCGACCTCCCGCAACGATTCGACAGCGGGAGGCCGCCGGAAAGCTCATTCTGTCTTGCCAAACGTGAAGTTCGTACTCTTGAGCACATGGCCCGTGGCGTCGCGAACTTCAACCTTCCAGGCGCCCGTGGCTTCGCTGCTCATGGTTTTGCTCGACCAGGTGCGCCAGCGGCCGGCACGGCCCTTGTGGAGTTTCACTTCGGCACGCAGGGAATCGCCCTGAAACCAGGCATGCGTCACCTCGCCAGCCGCACCATCCAGTTCGGTAAAGCAATAGAGCATGGGCGTGGTGGCGTCGAAGGCCGTGGCTTCACCCGAAGGTTCGCGTTCCACCACCGCGGTGCAAATCACCAGACGATTGACGCGGATGGAGTCGGCCTCCTGCGCCGCCGCCGGCGTATGCGGCAGCAGGACAAGGACCGGCAGTGTGAGAACAATGCGGAGTGGTTTCATCGGTTGGAGTCCTCCATGATGGATGTCCTCGAGTTGAAGAAATTATTTGGTGTCTGCACGAAAGCACAAACTTTTGATGCAGAGTTTCTGCAACGGCCTGGCTGTTGTCTCAAATCCCCCGGATTGTCACGCGCTTCACTGTTGCGGGCACCCCCGCTCAGCCGGAGTGAGAACGATTTCGGACAGACACAATGCCGGGCCGGCGGTGGATAAAAGACTTGCGAAAGGCGGACGGTCGCGCTAAATTCGCGGCATTTCGAATGTCAGGTGTTTGCCCGGGAGATGAGCCATGAATTTGACCCGCTACTTGTCAACCGATCTGATCAAGCTGGAAATGGAGCCGCCGCTGCCGTTGCCGGAGGATCCGGAGGCCAACCTCGAAAAATTCCGGCAGCAACAGAAGGAGAAAATCCTCGCCGAGCTGGTCGCTTTGCTCGAGCGCTCCGGCAGGGTGACCAACAAACGCAAGCTGCTCACCGATTTGATCAACCGTGAGCGCCGCGCCACCACCGCCCTCGGCCGCGGTCTGGCGGTGCCGCATGTCCGCACCAGCAACATCCGCGATCTCACCCTCGCCATCGCGCGTTCCAGTGAGGGCCTCGATTTCGATGCCGTTGACGGCCAGCCGACCCACATCTTCTTCGTCGTGGTTGCGCCCCCGCAGGAAGACGAGAACTTGTATCTGCGCATCTACAAGCATCTCGCCGAGATCAGCAAATATCACAATGCTGTCGAGCAGTTGCTGGCGGTGCAAGATCCGGGCGAGATGATCCGCCTGTTGCGACAATGGGAGTGAGCACTGCCGGCTCACCGGGCGGGTGGTCTGCTGTCAGGCTGCCTGCTGCCGCGTGCCGTCATCACTGCTTTTGCCCGCCACGCCCCGCGCCTCTCTGAACCGCCCGGCGGTGCCCACTGTGCCTACCCCACCACGATATTCACCAGCTTTTTCGGCACCACGATCACCTTTTTTACCGCCTTGCCGTCGACGAATTTTTTGATTTGCTCGCTGGCCAGCGCCGCCTGTTTCAGCCGTTCCTCATCAATCGCAACGGGCACGGTGAGCTGGCCGCGCAGTTTGCCATTCACCTGAATCACCACGGTGATCTCATCAACCGCAAGAGCGGCCTCGTCGTATTCCAGCCAGGGCAGGCGCTGCACGCACTCGCCCCGGTGGCCCAGCATCTCCTGCCAGACTTCTTCGGCAAGAAACGGGGCGATGGGTGACAACAGGCGCGTGAAGATTTCCAGGCCCTCCCGCCACAGGCCGGGCGAGACGCCCACCACTGTTTGCTCGCGCCGGCAGTCATGGAAGAAATTCAACAGCTCCATCAGTGCGGCAATGGCGGTGTTGAAGGCGAAGTTTTCCAGATCATGCGTCACCCGCTTGATGGTCGCATGCAGCATGCGGCGAAATTCACGTTCGCGTTCGTGCGCGGGTTCTGTAAATTGGGCGGTTGCCAGCTCGTGTGCCAGGGTCCAGAAGCGCTGCAGGAAACGACTGGCACCTTTGACGCCGGCTTCCTCCCATTTGGTTTCCGCCTCGAACGGCCCCATGAACAGAATGTAAACCCGCAGGGCATCGACGCCATGCGCCGCCGCCACTGCGTCCGGCGTGATGACATTGCCGCGCGATTTCGACATTTTCTGATTGTCGTAGGACAGCAGCATGCCCTGGTTGCGCAGCTTTTTGAAAGGCTCGACAAAGGGCACCAGGCCGCGATCATACAACACCTTGGTCCAGAAGCGGGAATAGAGCAAATGCATCACGGCATGTTCGGCACCGCCGACATACAAATCCACCGGCAGCCAGTAGCGCACCGCCTGGGGGTCAAAGGGCGCCTTGTCCTCGCGCGGGCTGGCAAAGCGCAGGAAATACCAGGACGAACAGGCAAACGTGCCCAGCGTGTCGGTTTCGCGTTTGCCGGGGGTGCCGTCCGGCAGCGTGATGTTGACAAAGCTCGGAATCCCCGCCAGGGGCGATTCGCCGGTTGCGGTCGGTTCATAGTTGGGGACATCGGGCAGCAACACCGGCAAGTCTGCCAACGCCACCGGCACTTCGCCATAGGCTTCGGTGTGCACGATCGGAATCGGTGTGCCCCAGTATCGCTGCCGGCTGATGAGCCAGTCACGCATCTTGTAAAGCACGCGGCGTGAGCCCTTGCCGGTCTGCTCCAGCCAGGCAATGACTTTGTTCACCGCCTGGTCAGTCGGGGTGCCGTCGAAGTGTGCCGAGTTGACCATGACGCCGTCATGCGGCCAGGCTTCGGTCATCTCTTCCGGGCGCAGCGTTTGCCCGGCGGGCTGAATGACGACGCGAATCGGCAAATTGTATTTGCGGGCAAACTCGAAGTCGCGTTGATCGTGCGCCGGCACCGCCATGATGGCGCCGGTGCCATACTCCATCAGGACATAATCCGCGATCCAAATCGGAATTTTCTCCTGATTGACGGGGTTGAGGGCGTAGCTGCCGGTGAACACGCCGGTTTTGTCGCGTGTTTCCGCTGTGCGGCTTTGCTCGCTCCTGCCTTTGGCGGCTGTGACATAGGCCTCGACTTGCGGCCGCTGCGCCGCGCTGGTCAGTTGCGCCACGAAGGGATGCTCGGGCGCCAGCACCATGAAGGTTGCCCCCCACAAAGTATCCGGCCGGGTGGTGAAAATGACGAGATCGCCGGCCGCGGTTTTGAAGGTGACCTCGGCGCCCTCGCTGCGGCCGATCCAGTTGCGCTGCATCGCTTTGATGCCCTCCGGCCAGTCAATGGTGTCGAGATCGGCGAGCAGGCGCTCGGCATAGGCGGTGATGCGGAAAAACCATTGCTGCAGAATCTTGCGCTCCACCAGCGCCCCGCTGCGCCAGCCGCGACCGTCGATGACTTCTTCATTGGCGAGCACGGTCTTTTCGACGGGATCCCAATTCACCGCGGAGGCGGCACGATAGGCCAGACGAAAATTGCTCAAGTAACGACACCGCTCCACGGCGGACATCGACCGCCATTCGGCACTGGTGAGGGCCGGCACGCCGGCCGGCAGGATTAATGCCTGCGTGCCATGGCGCTCCAATTCCTGCTCCAGCTCGGTGATCGGCCGTGCCTGATCGTGCCGCCGGTCATACCAGGAATGGTAGAGCAACAGGAAGATCCACTGCGTCCAGCGGTAGTATTCCGGCAAACTCGAGTTGATCTCCCGGCTCCAATCATAACTTGTCGCGATCAAGTTCATCTGGCGTTTGTAATTCGCGGAGTATTGTGCAATCAGCCTGGCGGGGTTGGTTTTGAGCTTGATCGCTGCATTTTCCGCCGGCAGACCGAAGGCATCCCATCCCATGGGATGCAGCACATTGAAGTTGCGCATGCGGTAGTAGCGCGAAATGACGTCGGTCGGCACATAGTTGCGGCAGTGGCCCACTGACAGGCCTTCACCGGAGGGATAGGGGAAAAAATCCAGAATATATTTTTTGGGTTTGGCGGGATCGTTGCCGGTTTGATACAAGCCCAACTTGTCCCAATAGGGCCGCCATTTCGCCTCCAGGGCTGCGAAGTCATAGCGGGCGGCCGGGGCGGCTTGCTCTGCTTGATGGCTCATGATCTTTCCTCAATGAAAAATCGCAAGACATGGGGTTGGCAAATGTTGACGGGAAAAGTAAGCAAAATTTCCAAATAATAAAAGTTCAACTTCTGCAACAAATGCCGCAGCAGCGCTCCAGACGGTGCCGCGGCAGGCTTGCGCCGGCGCACGGCACCGGTCATCTTCGCCGGATAAAACCCGGTCGCCCGCCTGCCTGCATGCACGGGTGGCACCGCTCGTCATCACAGCCGGCGAGGTTGGCGAGAATTCCCTTGCTTTTCTGGAAAATGTGCTGATCTTTGCTGTCAGACTTTGCCGGCTGGCCACACGCAGGAGAGTGCGCGGGGCACTGGCCTTTGTCCCCGGGGAGAATATCTAAAACTTTTGTCTCCATGCCGCAGTCCTCTTGTTGTGTTGCGGGGCACCGGTCTCGGCCTGGATGGGGGGAAGCCACCGGAATTCACTCTTTGCAATTGCCATTGTCCCCCGGGAGTGGGAAATGTCCAGAATTGCCCGTGATGCGGGTTTTGTCGTTTTGCTGCTGGCCGTGGCCGCGAGCCTGAGTTGGTTCTTCAGCAAGGTTCGCCAGGCCGGCGTGGAAAATTACCTGGCATTGCTCGGCGACAGTTTGTTTGCCATGATGCCGGAAAGCCGGGACAAGGAGCAATTGAAGCAAAAGTACGACCAGTTTCTGGCGGACGTGGCTGCGCGCAAAGTCCCGCCCGAGGAAGTGGAACTGGTCGCGGCCAACATTCTCAATCTGAGCAACACCAATCAGGGGCTGACAGCGGCACAGGCCGAGACGCTTTTGTTCCTGGCCAAGTTGCCGCAGGAAACCGGTCAGCGCACGCCCATCGTGTTGGCGCCGGTACTGCCTGCGTCACCCGGGGCGGCCATGATGGCCGGGGATTCCGCTGTGCCACCACCACCGCCGGCAACAGGGTTGGCGGAAAGCACACCGGAGAAATGGGAGGCCATGCACCAGCGGATCAAAATGATGTATGAATTCAACCACCGGTTCAAGGGCGAGCTTGCCGGACTCGCGCCCCATCCCGAGGCCATGCAACGCTTCATGCATTTCCGCATGGCGCCGGACATGAAGATCACTGTTGTCATCAATGATTCGCTCAAGAAGGCCCTGTTGCACCGCAAGCAACTGGCCATCGCCCGGGAATTGGAACGCCTGGAAAAAGAGAAACGCCTGGTGTGGCAGCAAAACTTCCGCGCCCAGTTGCAGCTCGACCGTGAACGGCTGCAGCAGGATATCCGGCGGTTGCAGGAGTTGCAACAGAAGGGAGGGCCGGAGTCACGCCGAGAACCTTCCGACTGGCACGGTTTGGAGAACTTGTCACGCAAGACCGGCCCGGACAGTGCCGCTTTTCAGGCGGAACTCAGGAAGGCGTTGGAGGAGGCCAAACGCGCCTTGCGCGAAGTCGACTCCCTACATGCCCGGATGGAGAAGAACTGAAGGCTGCCGCCGTGCCATTGGTTTTGCAATCATCCCCGTCTCCTGAGACGGCATGCGCTGGTCACGTTTCGCCTCTGGTGGGACGCATCTAACCCGCGTTTTTTTTCCAATCCCTCAAAATTTCACGTGCAGCATTGTATCCCGGTGCACCAGTCACCCCGCCACCCGGATGCGTGCCGGCACCGCAGAGATAGAGATTTTCAATCGGCGTGCGATACTGCCCGTACCCCGCCACCGGTCGCATGAACAGCAATTGATCCAGCCCCATTTGTCCGTGAAACTCACCGCCTTCGGTCAGGCCATATTCCCTCTCATAATCGTGCGGGGTCAACACCTGCCGATGTAAAATCAACTCCGGCAGGCCGGGCGCATACTCCGCCAGAGTCGCGACCAGGTGATCGCCCAGCCTGTCGCGTTCCTGCTCCCAATGCGATTCCCGCAGGTGGTAGGGTGCATATTGCATGGTAACGGCCATGATGTGCCGGCCGGCGGGCGCCAGGGTGGGATCGAGCAGCGTGGGGATGACGATATCGAGATATGGTTTCCGGGAGAACCGGCCGTACTTGGCATCATCGTATGCGCGTTCCAGATACTCCAGGCTCGGACAAATCACGATGTGTCCGTGCAGGCCATCTTCGTTGGCGGGCATGCCGGTGAAATGTGGCAGAGCGCGCAGGGCGAGATTCATCCTGGCGGTGCTGCCGCGCAGTCGGAGGTTGCGCACCCGCCGGACGAAGGTCGGGCCGAGCTGGGGCGCCCCCACGAGTTGGAGAAACGTGCGGCGCGGATCGGCGTTCGAAACCACCACGCGCGCGGCTATTTCCTCGCCGCCTGCCAGCACCACGCCGGTGGCCCGGTCTTCTGTAATTTTGATGAGTGTCACTTCGGCTGCCAGGCGGATTTGCGCGCCGTGTTGTTCCGCCGCCCTGGCAAGCGCAGCGGCCAGTTGGCCCATGCCGCCTTTGACCCGTGCGCAGGCTTTGAATCCGCCATTGACCGCGCCGAGCTGTTGGTACAACATCATGAAGGCGGTGCCGGCAGCATGCGGGCCCTGCATGCTGCCGGCCACACCCGCCGCGCCCAACACCGCTTTGAGCGCCTCACTCTCGAACCATTCGTCGAGAAACTCCGTCACCGGCAGGGGCAACACCCGCAGGAACTCCATCATGTCATGCCGGCCCAGTTGCCTGAGCCGGCGGCCGGAGCTGAGCCAGGGCAGCAGCTCTTCGAATTTCAAATCGGCGACATTCGGCGGGGTCAAAAGCATGACCCGCTGCAACACCTCCGTCAAGCGCCGCACCAGGCGCAGAAAGGCGGGAAAGCGTTCGGCATCTTTGACGGAATGCCGCGCAATTTCCGCCTGCGTCCTTTGTGCGTCACGCCAAAGCGTGAGCGAACCGCCATCCGGCTGCGGTGCAAACACCGCCACCGGGCTGGCAAGAAATTCCAGGCCGTGCCGCTGCAATTCGAGATCGGCGATGATTTCCGGCCGCAGCAGACCGGCCTCGCTGGCGGCGGTGTCGAAGCGATAACCGGGAAAAATTTCCTCGGTTGCGGCCGCGCCACCGAGGGTGTTGCGGCGTTCCAGCACCAGCACGCGTTTTCCTGCGCGCGCCAGGTAGGCCGCCGTCACCAGGCCGTTATGGCCGGCGCCAATGATGATGACATCGTAGGGAGGATGCAAAGGTCGGCCTCGCGAAGTATTACAGCATTTTGTGCTCGCACCGGTGGATGGCTGCCGGCTCGTTGTTGAAATGATGCGGACAACAACCGGGAGGCGACGGCGGCTCCCGGCGCGGTGATGCTTACCGCCAGGTCCGCAGAATCTCTTGTGCCGCCAGCCTGCCGGGCGCGCCGGTGATGCCGCCGCCGGGATGCGTGCCGGAGCCGCATTGAAAGTAGTTCCGGATCGGCGTGCGGTATTTTGCCCAGCCGGCCGCCGGCCGCAGGAAGAACAACTGCGACAGGCTCAATTCGCCCTGAAAAATGTTGCCCTGCGACAGCCCTGTGGTTTGTTCGATGTCCCAGGGCGTCATCACCTGACGGTGCAAAATGAGATTCTTGAGATTGGGCATGTACTCGGCGAGTGTCTCGACCACCGTGTCGCCGAGCGCCTCGCGCTGTTGTTCCCAGGTGCCCTCGCGCAGGTGATAGGGCGCGTATTGCACGAAACATGACATCACGTGTTTGCCGGGCGGCGCCATGTCGGGATCGATCAGCGAGGGAATGATCACATCAAGGTAAGGCCGGCGGGAAAAGCGGCCATACTTGGCGTCGTCATAGGCGCGCTCGAGGTAATCAATGCTGGGACTGATGGAGAGGGCGCCGCGCAGATGCGGCCCGCTGCCCGGCAGGCAGGCCAGCTCCGGCACCGCCGCCAGTGCCAGGTTTACCTTGGCCGAGGAGCCGCGCATGTTGAAGCGCTGAATCGCGGTGACCAGCTCCCCGGGCAGCAGGGAGGGCTCCAGCAGTTGCAGGAACGTGCGTTTCGGATCCAGGCTCGACACCACCACCTTTCCGTAAAACTCATCCCCATTTTCCAAAGCCACGCCCGTCGCTTCGCCGTTTTTCACCAGGACGCGGGCGACCGGCGCGTTGCAGCGAATTTCCGCTCCCAACGCGGTGGCGGCCCTGGCCAGCGCATTGGCAATGCCGCCGGTGCCGCCCCTGGCAAAGCCCCAGGCGCGAAAAGAGCCGTCGATTTCACCCATGTAATGATGCAGCAGCACGTAGGCGCTGCCGGGCGAACGCGGCCCGAGAAAGGTGCCGATGATGCCGCTCGCCGAAAGCGTTGCCTTCAGCGGCTCGCTTTCAAACCATTCCTCCACGAAATCCGCCGCGCTCATGGTCATCAGCTTGGTGAGGGTGTAGAGATGCTCTTCGCCCAAACCGAGCAAGTGTCTGCCCAGCGCGGCAAGACCGCGCAAGTCCCGCGGGTGCAGCGAAGTGGGATCGGGCGGCACGAGGCCCAGCAGGTATTTCACCGCCTTGGCCATGAAGTACATGCTGCGGCTGTACTCGTCATAAGCCTCGGCATCACGCGGGGAATGGCGGGCAATCTCACGCCGAGTGCGGTAGGGATCCCAATCACGATAAAGATAATTGCCGTCCGGCAGCGGGGTGAGGGTGCTGGGCAGCGGCAGAATGGTCAGGCCATGGCGCGGCAAGTCCAGCTCGCGAATGATCTCCGGCCGGAACAAACTGATCACATACGAGAAGACGGAATACTTGAAACCGGGGAAAATTTCCTCGGTTACCGTCGCGCCGCCAACCAGTGGCCGGCGCTCGAGCACCAGCACTCGTTTGCCGGCACGCGCCAGGTAGGCGGCATTCACCAGGCCATTGTGGCCGGCGCCGATGACAATGACATCGTAGGGTTTGGGCATGCCTCGACTCTTCGCACGTTAACAAGCCGCGCTCCTGATGCGGCAAATCCTGCCATGAAAGTACTTTTGTAAACCCTTCAGGGGCAGTTGTCCGTCACCCCGTTCAACATTTCGCTTTGAAAAAAATCACCCCTTGATGCAACCCAGCGGCCGGAGCTGCGCCACCTTTTTCGAGAGACCGGCGTAGTGGCAGGTATCCACCACGTCGGCCACGTCCTTGTAGGCTTCGGGAATTTCCTCATCGATCGTGCCGCGGCTGGCACCCAGCACATGAATGCCCTGCTCCGCCAGTTCCTTCGCGATGTTGCGGCCGTGCGCAGTTTTCTTGGCCTGATGGCGGCTCATGGCGCGGCCGGCACCATGACAGGTCGAGCCAAAAGTTTGCTCCATGGCACCCCGGGCGCCGACGAGAACATAAGAGTAGCGTCCCATGTCACCGGGGATGAGCACCGGCTGTCCAACTTCGCGGTAAGCCTCCGGAATCTGCGCATGCCCCGGCGCAAACGCGCGCGTCGCGCCTTTGCGATGCACACACACCTTCACCTGCCGGCCGGCAAAGACATGGTCTTCGAATTTCGCGATGTTGTGCGCCACTTCGTAAACCGTGCGCAGGCCGATGTATTTGGGCGCTTTGTTGATCGCCTTTGCGAACGCTTCGCGCGTCCAATGCGCAATCATCTGGCGGTTGGCAAAGGCAAAATTGATGGCGCAGCGCATGGCGCCGAGATAATCCCGCCCCTCCGGCGAGGTGATCGGGGCGCAACACAACTGCCGGTCCGGAAGCGTGATGCCGTACTTGTGCACCGCCTGGTTCATCACGCTGAGATAATCTTCACAGACCTGGTGGCCGAAACCGCGCGAGCCGCAATGAATGATCACCGTGATTTGATCCTGAAACAAGCCCAGCGCTTCCGCGGCTTTGGCATTGAAAATCTGCGCAACATAGCCGACTTCGAGAAAATGATTGCCGCTGCCCAGCGTGCCGAGTTGCGGCCGGCCGCGCTCACTCGCCTTCTTTGAAATTTTGTCGGGCAGCGCGCCGGGCATCAAACCGTTTTCTTCGATGAATTCGAGATCATCCGGTTCGCTGTAACCGTTTTTGATGGCCCAATGTGCGCCCTTGGTCATGATTTGTTCCAAATCTTTCTGCGAGAGCTTGACTTTGCCTTCGGAACCGACGCCGGTGGGCACGTGATGAAACAGGGCTTTGACCAGCTCTTGTATCTTCGGCTTGACTTCGTCGAGGGTGAGGCTGGAAGCCATCAAGCGGACGCCGCAATTGATATCATATCCAACTCCGCCAGGCGAAATCACACCGGAATCGATATCGAAAGCCGCCACGCCGCCGATGGGAAAGCCATAGCCCCAGTGAATATCGGGCATGGCGAGCGAATAGCCGACGATGCCGGGCAAATGCGCCACGTTCATGGCCTGCTGCGGGGCATTGTCGGCGAGAATGTGTTTCAGCATCTTCTCGGCGGCATAGATGCGCGCCGGCACCCGCATGTTGCCCTGGCGCGGAATCTCCCAAAGATAATCGGAAATTTTCTCGAGCTTGATCTCTGACATGATGACATCACCTGAGCCGGACTGGTTCGCGAAGATTCTCGCAAAGGAGACGTTTGCCGCGGGAATATAGCGAGAAAAGGGCGCGAGATCAAACGTGAAAATGCCGTGTCAACCGGCGGCTGGATGCAGTTGCAGAAAAGCGGCCATGACCGGCGGCGACGGCCGCGTGCTGGTCTGTTGCATGCCGGCGTTTGCGGCTGGCGGTATTATGTTGCGGTGCGAGATTCGCGACCGGCAGCAAGGCGGCAAGATGCGATTGCGCTCACCGGCAGGCTTCGGCCGGCATCCAGAATGGCGGGATCGAACCCGCGCTTCAAGCCGGCCGGCACTCTCGCCCTCTCCCGCAGCACGTGCCGAGTCTTCGCCCCGCTCCCACGTTACCACACATGCGGTATGCCTCTGGAAGAGAAGAAATGCCGCTCCTCAGCCCGCGGCGATGGAGTGGCCCCACCGAGCAGTATTCATGCTGACCAACGCCAGCCTGTCACTGCTGTCCAAAATCTGCCAGCGTGGTGTCGTCCGGAGAATAAAAAAAGCGGCCGGGCATGCGCCCGGCCGCTGATATGTTAAACCTTCCTGGAAACGATTTCTTCCTGGCGCGGCTGCTTTGCCCCTGCCTCATTAAGACCATCTTGCGGACGGCCTTGAAATCACCGGCTTGAATCCGGTAGAAGTAAGTTCCGGAGGGCAGGCCTTGCGTGTCGAAGGTGACAGAGTGCCGGCCGGCTTCGAAGGCACCGGAAGCGACCAGGGCGACTTCGCGGCCCAGGGCATCGAACACCTTGAGTGTCACGATCTCCGGCGACACCAGATCAAAGGAGATGGTAGTCGAGGGGTTGAAGGGATTCGGATAGTTCTGCGACAGCGCATACGACTGGATCACTTGCGGCACGTCATCATCGACATCGGTGATCGGCGGATCCGGGAAGGCCGGCATCTGGCCGCTCGGCAACGCCGCCATCAACAACAAGCCGGCGCCGCTGCGATTGGCCTGGCGATTCAGGAAGCCGGAGGCATACACTACCGCTGACTGGCCGCCATAGCGTGCGAGATTGGCGATGAACCGCACCAGCGGTGTGCCATTGTCCGGATCGGTCAGATCGAGCAAGTAGTTGGCTGCCGGCACGGAAAGATGGCCGGAAATGTCGCCGTACACCAGGTCATCCACGAGTTTGCCCACACCCACTGCCACGACGTCGACTCTGGGCGCATCGGTGGAGCCATGCACCACAACGAGATCGATGTTGCCGGGCGCAGAGCCGGTCTCACGGATGCCGTCATAGAGGAACAGGGTGAAGCCGGTGTCCCGGCCTTCGGGATTGGCCGCGAACTTCGTTGGATCCAGCACACCGCTGGCGATCGCAACGTAGGTCTCGCCCGGCTTCAACGTCACCGTGAACGTTTTGAGCGCTTCATTTACCGAGGTGCTGGTGCTGGGTGCCACTGCGATGCTGAGCGGCACGCCTGCCGGCGCATCGATGAAGGGCGTGGCGCGGCGGAAGCCGAAGTTGTCGAGTAGGAGACCGCCATTAAGATACACATCAACGCGCGCAGCCGCCGCGTCCGCGGAGTTGTGAATCACTTGCAGCCGCGCCGTGGTCAATTGCGGCAACTCCACCACGGTGCCGTTGGCCAGCACGGCAATCAGCCCGAAAGCTTTGCCGTTCTGATTGGCGGCAGGATTCAGGAACCCGGAAGCCAGCACTGTCAGCGAGGAGCCGGCGAGGCCGCTCAGATCCGCCTGGAAGGCAGCGACGGTGGTGCTGTTGTCGCCGCCCGGAGTGATATCGAGTGTGTATTTGCCGGCAGGCACAGAGAGATAACCGGTCAGGTCGCCGTACCTGGCATTGTCCACCAGCGTGGCAATGCCGCGCGCAATCACATCAACGGCCGGCGCGTCGGTGGCGCCGTGCACCGCGAAGAAATCGACATTGCCGGCAGCCGTTGCCTGCTCACGCGCCTCGGCAACGGAGGAACTCGTTGCGGGCGCGACCGCGATGCTGAGCGGCACGTCCGCCGGCACTTCGACGAAGGGGGTGGCGGTGCGGAAGGCAAAATCATTCAACAGCAGGCTGCCGTTCACATAGACATCGACTTTCTCAGCCGCGGGATCAGCCGCATTGTGAATCACCTGCTCAGACCCAGAAATGAATGGCTTGGAATGAGGGACGGACGGAGCGAGCATAAATGCAACCCAGGAGTTGTTCGCCCTGCAGCAACACACTACGCCCATCTCTGGCATTACCCTGCCACACGCCGCAATTTTTTACCTGAATTTTGCACCCATCTTGATCCCTCCGCGAGAAATGCCGATTTGATTGCGACGCCCAACCACCCAGGGGGTGGGGCATAAAAAATTTTGCCGGCCAACGTGCCGGCAACTCCGGTAGGAGTGAACTGTTTTTAGTGAGGCTGCTTCTTGCATTTCCCAAAACTCCGTGAGGAGCGACCTGTTCGATTCTCCTCGAAAAGACCGCGCCAGATCATGGGAAATTCGACAGGCCACTCCTGACGGAGTTTAAAGACACGCAAGCTTCCCATGTCTATAAACAGATCACTCCTGATGGAGTTTTGTGAACAAGGCATTTCTTCCGGTCAACAGCAAGCCGGCATGCAAAATTCAGGCACTACAAAAGTATTTTCGTGAACGCAAAGTCGCCAGGAAGCCCGGCCGCCAGGAACCCCGCAAGGTTTTTCATCGCGGCCTGGCGATTCCGCGTCTTTGCGTTTTCTGCAAAGATTTGTCCTGCACCTGAATTTTGCATCCGGATTGATCTCCTCCGCGAGAGACGCCGCTTTGATCGCGAGCGCCAACCACCCAAGGGGTGGGGCATAAAAAAATTCGCGGGCAAACGTTTGTCGCACGCGCGCAAGCGCAGCATGAAGAATTCTTTCGTCAAGATTGTCAGCAGGAGACGTGGTTGACAAAAAGGCAACCCTGCCGCAATGTTGCGCGAGATGCGCGAGTGCCCGGCGCAAACGCCCCGGCCCGGTTGGCCAGGCTTGGGCCGGTCACTGCCCAACGGCAATTTCTCTTCGCAAAGCGTCATGCCCAGCAGCGCATTGTCGGTTTGGAAAATGTTGACGTTGATGGCTGCTTTGCATACCCCGGGCGAGCCGCTGGTTGCGAAAACACAAACCGGTTTGCCCGCCAAAACGTGGGGAGGCCGGCGTCGCACCGGTCCGCCGTGCAGCCCTGCGTCTTCGCAATGGCCGCACTGTTTCACCTCATCTCGGCCGCGAATGCCGTTGCGTGGATCGAAATCCCCTCACAACGGCCCGCCCCGCCGGCCCGCAGCGCGCGCAGTGCCGTGAAAGACGGCCTGGCACCGGCTGCCGGACTGGCCCGCTCCGCCTGCGCACCACCCGTCTTGACATTACCGCTGATTTTCTTTATCCTCCGCTCGCGATGAATTTCACCAAGCCGAGTCTGATCGACGCCGATGATCTCATCAACCAGCTCGCCGTCAAAGCCGGTTCCTCGCTGTGGCTGGGACGCTGCCGCGAAAACGACATCCTGGCGGCCCTGGAGAAAAGCGGTTTCCTGCCGGACTTGCGCGCCCGCGGGCTGGCACCGGTGGTGCTGCAGATCGAACCGCTCGATCCCTTTCTGCAGGCTCTGAAGCTTTATCATCGCGAAGTGGCGCCGGAGCGCCTGCTGGCGGAATTCCGCGGCCGCGAAACCGTACTGGCGCCGCGCCGGCGGCTGGCGGATGGCCTGGGTGAGCCCCTGCCGCGCGTGCTCGCCATCGAGTGGCTGCTGCTGCAAAACCCCGAGGCGGATTTCACCCCCGAGCGGCCCATCCTGCCGGGGCAGCGCCATCCCGGCCTGGGCCAGGCACGCCGCGTGCTCAACATGCTGGTGCAGCTCGCCAAACGGCTGGAGCTGGAGGCGGTCACCAATTTCCCCGAGTATTATCACAACGCCTTTTTTTATCACCACGACTTTCATTTTTATGATCCGGTGCGCGAAGGCATGCTGCAGGCGCTGGCACGCGATTGCCAGGGGCACACCGTTGCGGAAATTTCCTGGGCCATTGATCTCGGCTGTGTGAACACCGCCGGTGGCGAAAAATTCCGCTGGGAATCGGATCTGCAAATCCTGCCGCTTTCGCCGCGCCTGGTGAAGTATTTCGAATCGCAGGCCTATCGCCGTCAGGTCGGGGAGGCCTGTGCGGCGTGGCATTTTGTGATGGACGAAAACCGGTGGCCAGCGGTTCGGCCGGCCGGCGCAGGGCCACCGCGTTCATCATCGGGCACGGCACCCGGTCATCATCACCGTTTCATCGGAGGAGAGGGTCACATGCCATATTCCACGATTTATGAGATGCTGCATCACCTCAGTGTGCAAAACGGCAGCAAACCGGCCTACCGCTTCAAGCGCGACGGCCGCTGGCAGGAGGTGAGCTGGCAGGAAAATGAGGCGCGCTGCCGGCAGATTGCCCGCAGCCTGATGGCACTCGGAGTGAAAGCGGGCGACAAGGTCAACATTCTCAGCCAGACCCGGCTGGAGTGGGTGCAGTGTGATTTCGGCATCGTCTCCTGCGGCGGGGTGACGGTGGGCATCTATCCCTCCAATCTCGCGCCCGATTGTGCCTACATCATCGACCACAGCGACGCGGAAGTCATTTTCGTGGAAAATGCCGACCAACTCGCCAAGATTTTGTCGGTGCGGGCGGAGCTGCCGCGGCTGCGCCATCTCATCGTCTTCGACGGTCCGGGCGATGCCGCGCAACAGGTGTGGAGTTGGGAGGAGTTTCTGGCGCGCGGCGAGGCGGTGAGCGAGACGGAACTGGAGCAACGCGCCGCCGCCATCCGGCCGGATGATCTCGCCTCGCTGGTCTACACCTCCGGCACCACCGGCGTGCCCAAGGGCGCCATGCTCACCCATCACAATCTCATCTTCACTTCCGACTCGGCCAGCCGCTGCCTGCCGTTGGAAGGCGAGATGGTCACGCTGTTGTTTCTGCCGCTGGCGCACGTCTTCGCGCGCCTGATCGTTTACTTCTGTCTGCAATCGGGCAAGACCATCGCCTTTGCCGAAAGCATCGAGAAGGTCGCGGAGAATTTGCAGGAGGTCAAACCGCATTTCATCGCCAGCGTGCCGCGCATTTATGAGAAAATTTACACCCGCGTGCTCGCCAATGTGCAGGCCGCCGGCGGCCTCAAGGCGAAATTGTTTTACTGGGCGCTCGGCGTCGGCACCCGGGTGAGCCAGTTGCAGCAACAGCGGCAGCCGATCCCCGCCGGCCTGGCCTGGCGTCACCGTCTGGCGAACAAGCTGGTGCTGCACAAGGTGCAGGCGGCCTTCGGGGGCCGGCTGCAGTGGGCGGTCTCCGGCGCGGCGCCGCTCAACAAGAGCATCGCCGAGTTCTTCCACGCCTGCGGCATCACCATCCTGGAGGGCATCGGCATGACCGAGAACACCTCCTTCACCAACGTCAACCGCATCGACAACAACAAATTCGGCACGGTCGGGCCGGTGGGCCCCGGCATCGAGATGAAACTGGCGGAGGACGGCGAAGTGCTGTATCGCGGCCCCAACGTCATGAAGGGCTACTACAAAAATCCCGCCGCCACCGCCGAAGCCATCGATGCGGAAGGCTGGCTGCACACCGGCGACATCGGCGAAATCGATGCCGACGGCTTCCTCAAAATCACCGACCGCAAGAAGGATTTGATCATCACCGCCGGCGGCAAAAACGTCGCGCCGCAGCGCATTGAGCGCATTCTGCGCACCTCGCGCTACATCAACCAGGCGGTGGCGGTGGGCGACCGGCAAAGGTTCATCACCGCCCTGGTCACCCTCAACCCGGAGTATGTCGAACCCTGGGCGCGCAGCCAGGGCATCGCCTTCAAGAGTATCGATGAGCTGGTCGATCACCCCAAAGTGCGGGCGTTGATCGAAGCCGAGGTGCAGGAGAAAAACAAGCAGCTTGCCTCGTTCGAGAGCGTCAAACGCGTGCGCATCGTGCCGCGCGACTTCACCATCGCCGGCGGCGAGCTGACCCCCACGCTCAAAATCAGACGCAAGGTGGTGACGGAGAAATATCAGAAGCTGCTGGAGGAGATGTATGCGGAGTAGTTTGCGATGGTTTGTCGCGGCGCCTCATGGCGCGCTGTGAGGTTTCTCCCCGCAGGTTGCGCGTGTTTCGCCATTTTCCAGCCGGTTGCCGGGTGGCGCGGTTTCGCCTGCCGGTGAAGCGCACCGGCGGACTTCACACCATGCACCCGGATGCCCGGCAGGCAGGTGGATGCGTGCCGCTGGCAGCTTCCCCGCCCCCGCGCGAAATGTTTCGTGATGCCACACGCGGGCCGCTTGCTCTTGAACGATGTCCGTCACCCCGGTCACGACAGTGATGGAGGAAGTATCCGGCGCCATGATTGCCGGCTTTGCTCCTGACGGCAGGCGGGCGGTACTCGAGGTTTTGAGTGCTGCTTTGCTGCCCGCTGAGGTGGCCGGCAGGATTCATTTCGTGATCGTTGTCGCGTTGTCCGCCGCGGCATACCGTAGTTGGTCTCCATTCCCCCTCTGGCGCCAGTTTCTATGCCGGCGCGCGACAGTCAGCACCGGCGCTGCCACTTGAAACGGGATGAAGAAGATTTTTCTCCCTTCCGGAGATGCGCCCCGAGCAGCGCTCAGTGCACCACCGTCAGACTCGTGTGCCACTCGCCCGCGGCAGTGGTCGCGACAATTACATACCTGCCCGCCGGGATATGTCTCCATGCCAGTTGCATCTGATTGAACCCCGCCTGCGCCCGGCCCGAGGTGCGTGCCACGACCCGGCCGAGCAAATCCAGCATGCGAATCTCCACCGGGCCGGCGCGAGGCAGCGAGAAGGAAAGTTTGACCTGCTGCCGCGCGGGATTGGGATGTGCCTGCAGTGCATAGTGCCGGGGCGGGGCGGTCTGCGCCGATCGCACGGCACTGCCCGCGCCGAGGTGCACCAGGCGGATGGCATCCACGCACACATAAGCGGGCGACGCCGTGCCGGCCGCCTGGTCCGTCACCACCACGCAATCCCCCGCTGCCAGCTCGAATTCCCCCAGCACGTTCCACTTGCCCTGCGTCGCCAGATTGCTTTGATCCACCCGCACCAGCACGCTGTCGCCCGCATGAAAAATGAAAAACGGCGTGTTGCCGGCGCGATTGCCCGCCGGCACCCACCAGGCCGCAACTTCATACCGGCCCGCGGTTAGATTGCCGAATCGAAACACTGCACGATCCTGACCGACACCCACTTGATTCAAGCGCGCTTTGGTGGTGCCGTAGAACGGCGTGTTGGCGCTTTCGAACCAGGCGCCGCGCTCGCGATAGCAGCAGGAATCCCCGGTGTCGAAATAGAGCGTCTCACCCGGAATCGGCGGCTCGCTTTTCCCGGGCGCAAGCACAAAGGCGGAGGCCACCTCGCGCGGCACGCCGTCGGAAGGCCGGTTGATCAGCGTTTGTCCCACCACCAATGTCGAAGAGCCGCCACCATCGAGATTCACCGCCTCGACCGCGCCGAGCGCCAGCATGAACTGCGCCAGTTCGGTCAACGAAGCGCCGCGACTCGCGACTTGGCGGCCATCCACCACCATCAACAGCAGCCGGCCATCTGCCGTGTAACCCACTGCCGTGCGGGGATGGCGATCGTCGACGTTGCCGATGCCGGAACCGAAAAAAACTTCCTCCTCCCAGGTGATGCGCACGCTGCCATTGTGAATCAACACCGGCCCGCCGCCAATGGCATTCCACAGCGGCCAGGGCGCGCCATTTGCCGGAAAAGTCGCACTCGGCTGCGGCTGGGGCTGGCCCTGCTTGTTCGGACTCGGTTCCGGGTAGGCATAAGTGACGCCGGCCACGTCATAGATCCAGGCCACGTCCGGCGTGCCGTCGCGCAGCAGGCCAAACGCGGAGCGCGTGGGAAAGTACGTGACACCGTTGCGATTCAAAGCGCCAATATTGGGTGACAGCACCACCCCTCGGTCGGCGACCAGGCTGAAGGAAGCGGTGGTGCCGCCGCTGCTGCCGAAATAGCCGCCGTTGATCGCGATCCACGACTTGGCGCCGGCGGCAAATTGCGGAACGGTTTCCCTGCCATCGCTCTCATCGGAAAGCAGGGCTTGCGCCTGCCATGTGGTGTCGCGCAGATCGGCGCTCACATACCAGGCGTGAATTGGAACGGTGCTGTTGCTGGCCTCATAGACGCGCAGGCTGGCGGGCAGACTGGCGTTGAGATCCGCACGCGGCACCCAGGTCAGGGTGATTTGGCCTTGCGCTGCAACGGCCGCCAAAAGAAGCGGGAAAAGCGCGGACAATGTTGGGCGGCAGGACATGGTGGGCTCCTCATAGATCATGGCTGTACAAAATCTGCGTTTCACATTTTTTGTCGCAGCCCCTTCAGGGCTGCTGCCTGAAGGGCATGGCTCCAAGATGCAATTGGCATTCATGCTCGAAATTTGCCCGGCGGCGTATTCTTCCCGAATTTGGCACGCCGGCTCGCTGTTCTCCGGAAGAAATGGCGTGTTCACAAAACGCCGTCAGGAGTGAACTGTTTGTAGACAGGGGCATCTTGCGTGTCTTTAAACTCCGTCAGGAGTGGCCTGTAAAATTTCTCATGATCTGGCGCGGTTTTTTGAGCAGAGCCGGGCAGGTCACTCCTGACGGAGTTGACCGCAAGTTTGCCTGCAAAATTTTTTCTGCACCACCCCCCTGGTTGGCATAGGTGTCAAACTAAGATGCCAGGAGCGTTATTGTTGGTTTGAGATGGCCGGTTGTTCAGCGCCGTAATGTTTATAGAAAACCACAAATGCGCGATTAAAGCTCCGTAGGAACGATATGTGAATTGTCGAATGTGAACAGTTGACATAGCGCATTTACATGCCGCTCCTACGGAGCTTGGAAAATTACAGAATTCGCACGCCGTAAACATTCCACCCCCAACAGGGGTGGGACATGAGTCTCTAACTTGACACCTATGCCCCTGGGGGGTGGGCGTCGCGATCAAATCGGTCAAACTTTGCGTTCTTCGCGGCTTCGCGGTTCTGAATAATTTTGGGCAGGAGGCTTGGCGCTCAGCCGTCTGTAGCGCGAGATCGTAGCGCAGACATCTTGTCTGCAGGCAGGCTGGAAACCTGCGTTACGTTGTGTATTCTTGCAGTAATTTTTGTACTGCGTCTGTTCCCGGATGCCCGATTTGCCGGCCCACCTCGAGCGCTTGCCGGAGCAGGGGCAGGCCCTGCTCTTTTTGGCCGAGGGCGCAGAGCAGCTCGCCGAGACTGCGGGAAGAAGCAAAAATCAATTCAGCATAATTGATTTCCCGGGCGATTTGCAGGGCTGCGCGGAAGGCTTGCAGAGCTTGTTCCAGCTTTTCCTGCTGGCGATAAATGTGCGCAAGGTTGTTCAGTGTCGTGCCCTCGCCCTGCCGGTCGCCGATTTCGCGGAGAATCTTCAAACTCTGTTGCAAATACTCCAGCGCCGTGGCGTAATCCCCGCGCGCACGATAAATGTTGCCGATGTTACCCAGCGCCCTGCCCTCGACCGCCCGGTCGCCGATTTCGCGGCGAATCTTCAAACTTTGTTGCAAATAGTCCAGCGCCGTGGCGTAATCCCCGGCCGCATCATAGATCTGACTGATGTTGTTCAGCGTCGCGCCCTCGCCCTGCCGGTCGCCGATTTCGCGGCTTATTTTCAAACTCTCTTCCAAATACGAAAGCGCCGTGGCGTAATCCCCGGCCGCACGATAAATGTTGCCGATGTTACCCAGCGTCGCGCCCTCGCCCGCCCGGTCGCCGAGTTTTTTCCTTATTGACCGGCTCTTCTCATAATGCCTCAGGGCTTCGTTCAAATCTCCCAAGTAATCATACAGCAGGCCGAGACGATTCAACAAGTCGGCACGAATCGCCATGATCTCCGGCGTATCAGCTTTCTCATGCACTTCGTATTCGGCCAGCAAATTGGCGAGGAGTTGAGTGCGTTGCTTTTTCTCTGCGAGCGTCAATCGGGCCAGCACCATGCTGCCGCGTTCGGGTTCGAATTGGCCCCACATTTTTTCAAGCTCAGCCTGCGGCGCGGCAAACTCGAACACGCCACTGCGCCAGGCCCAGAAATCCGGCGCGCCTTCGATGATCGCCTGCAGCACGTATTCCGGCACCCACAAAACCAGCGGCCACGGAATGAGTTCGCGGAAATTTTCCCGCTTGTAATTGATCACCGCCAGCAGCGGGTGATAAACGGCCGAGGAGGAAATGGAGTTTTCCAGGCCATAAACAAAAATGGCACGCCGGGCAACGCTTGCGCCGGTTTGCGGTTTCTGGTCGCGGGTCTCGGGGGGCAGGCGGCGCGACAATTCGGCGAGCAGGTCGGCAATGGGTGCGGTGAATTCGATCTCGAGGAAGGTGAAGCCCTGCGGTTCGAGCCGGCGGCGGATTTCCTGCACCAGTTGCGCGCGCTGCACCGGCATATTCACGCGGGCGAAGGCGAGGGTGAAGCCCTGGGCGCGCGTCAACAGGCGCGTGAACGCCAGCAGCGTTTCCTGCTCGCCGGGGCTTTCTTGCAAAAATTCAGGTGCCAGCAGTCTTGTCTCACCGGCCTGCGCGCCTGGTTTTGCGGCCGGCTTTGGCGGCCGGTTTTTGGGGGAGGGCTTTTGGTTCATTTTCCCAGGCTTCTTGAAACTTGCGGGTTTCCTGCACCGCCGGATGCACATCCGCCCAGCGCTCGCCGTTTTGATATTCCAGGACGATCAAATGATACGGCAGCAAGGCATACTCGGCGTCGCTGGGCAGGCGCTTTTCGCGGTGGATGCGCACCAGACGCGGCAAATCCGCGTCTTTCACCAGACGATCATATTCCCGCACCAGGGCGCGAATGGCTTTGTCCACCGCCAGCGGGGTGATTTGCTCCGCGCTGTAGTCGCAGGCGTAGCGGAGGAGAATCATCAAGTCCCGGACATGGCCGCCGGAGGCCAGGCACAATTTGTCGACGCTCTTTTTATTCTTAAAAACGCTTTTGATCTGCACCCGTTGGACAACCACACGGCGCATGGCCTCGAGTCCCGCCGCGCAAATTGTGCCGTTCTCTTCCCGAATTTTGATCATCGGCAGCATGAGCGGCAGATCGGGATAGGCCTTGCTCAGGTTCTCGTTGAAGTAAATCGAAATGGGCACGGTGTAAATTGCATGGCAGTGCGGGGCTTTGAGATGATCGGCGTGTTCGAGATAAATGGCGCTGTGGGTGGTGCGCCAGCCTTTGTCATCCAGGGGATGCGGAATGATGCGGTCGAGGCTGTCGATGATGATGACCAGTCCCTCCTTGCCGCGCTCGCGCAATTGCTGCTGGAGCTTGTCGATGAGATCGTTCAAATCTTCGAGGAACTGCGCGGTGCGCTGCTGAATTTCCACGCGCAGTTGCTTTTTGTAGGTGGAGCCGCTGGTGAGGAAGCCGCGCACGGCGGCCATCATTTTGGCAAAGAACGGAATCTGCGGTTCGACGCGAAATTCGGTTTCGAGCGTGTTTTCGACGAGGTTGCGATCTTCTTTTTCGAGCGTGACTTTTGCCAGGCGCATGGCGAGGTCGTCCAAACGGCCGGCATCCAATTGCAAGCCGAGCGGGCTTTCGCGCACTTGCAAATCCAATTGCCGCATCATTGCCAGTAAAATATCGGCATAGTCGACATCGTTCATGTCAATTTCGAGAGCGGCGTCAAAATAAACGACGAAAAAACCTTCTCTTTCCAAACGATCTTTCAACAACAGCAGTTCGGTGGATTTGCCGCAACCGCGATGGCCGGCGAGCAATTGTTTGAGATGCTGCACTGGCTTGGCCGCCTCGGCACGAATGATGCGCTGGGCAATCATGTTGACGATGTGCTCATCCCCGCGCACCGGCGCACAATCGACGTAACGCGGATCGCCGGGCAAAAGCGGCTGCTCGGGATTGACGGCGTTGTAGGTTTCGGTGATGTTGGTGGCAAGCTTGAAGGTCGGGGCAGTTGCCGGCATACTGTACTCATCGAGTTTGAAGTTCCCTGACGGGCGGTGCGCTGCGCCCGTCGCCGCAATATGCGACACGTCGTGCTGCAGATCAAGGAGAATGTGGCGGGCATGGAAGTGGAGACGGCCAGCGCTGCGCAGCGCCGGCCGTTTGCAGCAAATCGACAATGCGGGCAGTGGCCCCGGCTTTGGCGGCGACAAACGCGCGGCATTGCCGGCCCAGCTCCCTGCAAACCGCGGGATCTTGCAGCAGCGCCAGCAGCCCGGCGGTGCAGGTTGCCACATCGGTGACGACTCTGCCCAGCCCCGCGTTTTTCATTTCGAGAGCTTCGGGTGAATTGTTCATGCGCGGACCGAACAGCACGGGTATGCCGTGTGCCGCGGCCTCGAGCACGCTGTGGACACCCGGGCCAAAGCTGCCGCCGACAAAGGCGATCTGTCCCGCGCCATAAAGCTCGGCCAGAACACCAATGCGATCGACCAGCAGGATCGCAGCCCCTCCTGCAGCCGCGGGCTGTGAGAGCCGGGCGGCAGGCAGGTGAAGTTCCTGAAAGCGCTGCTCGAGCCCGGCGAGATGTGCGGCGGTCGGCTCATGCGGCACGAGGATCATCCGCAAGCCGGGCACCTGCTGCCGCGCCGCCACGAAAGCGGGCAGCAGCACTTCCTCATCGGAGGGCCAGGTGCTGCCGGCAACCAACACCGGGGCTTCCGGCCGCCAGTTGGCGGGCAAAATCCTGCCGAGATCTGCCTGCTGTGCGCGCAGCAGCACTTGATCATAGCGCGTATCGCCGAGAATGCGCAGCCGTTCGGGATGGCGCAGCAGCGGTTGCAAACTCTCCGCCGCGGCCGGAGAGACGGCGGCGATCACTGCGAAGTTGGCCAGGATCTCGCGATGGAAGTGTCGCACGCCCGGCCAGTAACGCCTGGTGGCGGCGTTGGCGCTCACGCTGGCATTCGCGAGCAGCAGGAAAACGCCGCGGCGCCGCGCCTGCCAGATGAAGTTGGGCCAGTAGTCATGGCGAATCACCACGCCGGCAGCGGGATTGACCAGCGCCAGGAAGCGGCGGGCATTGGTGAGAGTGTCGATCGGCAAATAGCACATCACTTCCGCGGGCAAGTTTTGGCGGGAGAGATTCTGGTAAGCACTGGGCGAGAAGACGGTGAGCACACGCACGCTGTGGGGAAAATGCCTGCCGAGCTCGAGCAGAATGGGTTTGGCCTGTTCGCATTCGCCCAGCGAGGCGGCATGCAGCCAAAAGCGCGGGCGGTCGGGCGGAAAGGCAGCCATTTGCTCCGCCAGGCCGGCAAACAAATGGGCACGCCCCTGACGGCCCAGCCTGATTTTGGCGCCGGTGCGCGTGCGGCCCAGCAGCGTGGCGACGAGGTGAAAGAGGACAAAAAGAAAAGGGATGGCGAGAAGATTGTAGAACGCCATCCACAAGGCAGTGCGCAGTTTGTTCACGGGACGAGGCAGCGAATGGCTTGCCACCATAGGGGGAGAGACGGCGGTGCAGTGCGCACCCGCGTGGCAGCCCAACGAAAAAAATCAGACGGCGAGACACGCGCAAACGGGGGCGTCATATCCGGGAGAGGCCGCCGCTCGTAATTTCGCCACACCGGCAGGTGCCGGCAGTCGCACTCACTTGGGCTTGACCGGAATCTGCTTGTAATCTTCGCCGATGATCAGGGTCGCGGCCACCAAGCGTTCCGGGCTGGCCTGGTAAACCACATACTCTTCCGGCAGGCCGAGGATTTTGGCGATCTTCAGGCCGTTTTCCATGTTTTTCGAGCGCCGGTCGTAAATGTAGGTGCGCGGCACATTGACACCGCCCTCGTAGTTGGTGACGGTGACGGGGTCAAAGCCCTGCGCTCTGAGCAGGTCGGCATACTTGCGCGCCAGGCCGCTGACGCCACAGCCGTTGAGCACCTCGATCTTGGCATTTTCCGCGGTTGGTGCCTCCGCGAGAGTCTCCGCACTCATCGGCCGCTCGGTGCCGGAGAGAAAATGCTTGCTGACGAATGAAACGATCAACACCACGTTGATGATGCCCAGGCCCCACAGGGCGACCGAGAGGAATCCGTTCTTCAAATTGTAGCTTCCTTTCGTGCCCGTGCGCCTGGCCATCGCCCGCGGGCTGCCCGCAGGCGAAGAGGTGCTCTTTGACCGGCTCGGGGTTGCCATACGTTGCTTCGGCACGCTCCGTTTCCTCAACTTGAACCTTGATGATCCGACAAAAAAATGACCCGCACGGGCGAGTCATTGATGCACTCGGTTTATTTGTCGCCGGGCAGGGGCGTCAGCGCGGGCGCCGGATCCCACCAGCGGTCATAATGACGGTACGGCAGGTAAGAAGAAGAAGGGTAACTGCTGAACTGCACGCTCAGTGCGGTGTTGCGGCCCGGCCGGTATTCCAGGCGGGCGCCGGAAAGGAAGAAACCGTTTTGATTGAGCCCGCGCACGCCGAAGGCGCCCAGCGGCTGATTGCGCACGCCCCACTGCAGCGCCACCTGCAGGTTGTCGGCTACGCGGTAGCCCATGGTGTTCAAATAAAGGCCCTGGCTGAAGCCCTGACCGCCCAGGCTCAGGTAGGACAGCGAATAACTTTGCTGCATGCTGAAGCGGTTGGGATTCAAACCCAGCAGACCGATCAAGCCCTGCGGCTGGTTGAAGGGTGCCGTCAACAAACTCGGGAAGGAAACCGGCCGGGTCTGTTCTTGCAACTGTGCCGTGGCGAGTGTCGGCGTGATCAGCACCAACAGAACGAAGGTGATCTTCTTCATGATGGCTTGCTCCTCGTGTTGCGTCGATCCGTGCTTGATACCTGCCTCGCTTCCGCCTCAGTGAACTTGCGATTTTTGCACGCATTAAATAGTAAATTTTGTCGGTAAAGTCAAACGGTTTTTCGGCTGTCCCCGGCTAATCGCTTGCTTTTGGAGCGTGCAAAGTGTATGCTTGCACTGTGCCGTGCGTTGTCATCCCCGCTCATGGCGTCAGCGTGCCCGGCAAGAAACCATTCAAGGAAGACAAGTCATGAAATTGCCTCCGGCGTTTTTGCTGTTCCCGCTTTTCCTGCTTTTTCTTTCCGGTTGCGACTCTCACCAAGCCGAATCGCCGCTGCATGCGACACGCTACTCCCGCATTCTGCCGGCGGCTGAGAAGGAAGGCGGCGGCGCGGAGGAGCTGTCCGCCGCCCACACCGTGGATTTAAAGATGTCGGCTGCCATTCCCTCCGCGCCGGTTGCTTCCGGGCGCCTGATCATCCAAACCGCCTCGCTCTCCTGCGAGGTTGGGAACTTCGAGGAAACCGCCCGCCGCTTGCGCGCCCTGGTCGAGGAGAGTGGCGGCTATCTCGTCTCGTCGGAAACCCGCAGCGACGAGGATGGGCGCCAGTCCGGCACGCTGGTGCTGCGCGTGCCCGCGGACAAATTCGAGACCACGCTGGCCGCGCTCAAAAGGCTGGTCAAAAAAGTGGAGAACGAGAATATCAGCGGCAACGACGTGACCGAGGAGTTTTATGATCTCAGCGCACGGCTGAACAACAAGCGCCGGGCGGAGCAACGCTTTCTGGAGATTCTCAAAACCGCGGTCAAAACCACGGAGATTCTGGAGGTCGAGCAGGCACTCGCCAATGTGCGCGAGGAAATCGAACGGCTGGAGGGCCGGCAGCGCTATCTTTCCGATCAAGTGGCATTGTCGACCATCACCGTGTTCTGGCATGAGCCGCGGCCGCTGATCACCACCGGCCGCGACAGCTTTTGGGGCAAACTCAAACGCGGCTTTGAAAACGGGCTCGCGGGCTTTGGCGACGTATTGAGCGGCACCATCACGTTTGTGATTGCAGTATTGCCGCTGGTGCCGGTGTTTTGGCTGGCGGGCTGGGGCATGCGAAAATGGTATCGCCGCTTCCGAGGACATCCGCCGGCGGCTGCCGGCAAATAATGCAAACGACAACACGGCGTTGCCGCCCCGGAACACAATGTGAAGACACAGGGCAGTGTGCGGGAACAATCGGTGGCGCCGTGCCGGCGGTGTGATGCAATCACCCGGCAGCGCCCGCCGCACGCGCGTGATGATGCCACCGCCCGGCCGTCTCTGCCCACACATCGGCGGTGAGCATTCGAGGAGCATTGCCATGAAGCTCTTTTCTCCGGAAACCTGGGTTTCCTTCATTCCCAACGGTCTGGGCCAGGTCAAACCCAATCACTACTGGGAAATGGCAAAAGCGGTGTGGCAGAACCGCGATCAATTGCCGTTCGCCTGGCGCATTCTCAAACAGGGCGTGTGCGATGGGTGCGCGCTCGGCACCGCCGGCATGCGCGATTTCACGCTGCCGGGCGTGCATCTCTGCATGGTACGCCTTCATCTCATGCGCTTGAACACGGCGCCGGCGCTGGACATTCGTGCGCTGGCGGATGTGACGGCGGGCTGGCGGGGCAACCGGCCGCTGCAGGAGATGAATGCCGCCGAGCTGCGCCGCCTGGGCCGCCTGCCCTACCCCATGATCCGGCGCGCCGGGGAGAAGGGATTTCAGCGGCTGACCTGGGAGGAAGCGTATGGCATCCTTGCTGCAAGGATTCGTGCCACGCAGCCAAACCGCCTCGGCTTTTACCTGACCTCGCGCGGCCTGACCAACGAGGTGTACTACGTCGCGCAAAAGGTGGCGCGTTTCCTCGGCACCAACAACATCGACAATTCTGCACGCATCTGCCACGCGCCCAGCACGGTTGCACTCAAGCAGATGCTGGGCGTGCCGGCCGCCACCTGCTCCTATCGTGATTGGCTGGGCACCGATTTGCTGGTCTTCATCGGCAGTGACACACCCAATAACCAGCCGGTGACGACGAAGTACATGTATTACGCCAAGAAGCAGGGCACCAGGATCGTGGTCATCAATCCCTACCGCGAACCGGGCCTGGAACGCTACTGGGTGCCTTCGGTGTTCGAAAGCGCATGGTTCGGCACCCGGCTCGCCGATGCCTTCTTTCATGTGCACATTGGCGGGGACATTGCCTTTCTCAACGGAGCGATCAAACACATGCTCGCCGCCGGCTGGGTCGATCGCGATTTCATTCAACAGCACACCGCAGGGTTCGACGCGCTGCAGGCCGCACTGGCACAACAAAGCTGGCAGGAGCTGGAGCAGGCTGCAGGCGCGAGTGCGGCGGACATGCAGGCTTTCGCCCAAATGGTGGCGAATGCGAAGACCGCGGTGTTCGTGTGGAGCATGGGCATCACCCAGCACCGGCACGGCGTGGAAAACGTCAAGGCGATCATCAACCTCGCGCTCACCCGGGGTTTTGTCGGGCGGGAGAAGTGCGGGCTGGTGCCGATTCGCGGACACAGCGGCGTGCAGGCGGGCGCGGAAGTCGGCGCGGTGCCCAACCTTCTGCCCGGCGGTGTGCCGGTGAATGAGGAAAACGCGCGGCAGCTTGCCGCGCAGTGGGGCTTTGCCGTGCCTGCGCACCAGGGGCTTTCCGCGGTGGAAATGATTGAAGCGGCGCATGACGGCGGTCTGGAGCTGTTGTATGCCGCTGGCGGCAATTTTCTCGAAACCCTGCCGGATCCGGCGTTCGTGCGCGCCGCGCTCGCCGCCCTGCCGTGGCGCGTGCATCAGGACATCGTGCTCTCGCCGCAAATGTTCGTGGCGCCCGGGGAGGCGGTGCTGTTGCTGCCGGCGCGCACCCGGTACGAGCAAGCCGGCGGCGGCACGGAAACTTCCACCGAGCGCCGCATTTACTTTTCCCCCGAAATTTCCGGCCGCCGCGTCGGCGAATCCAAAAGTGAATGGGAAATCTTCATGGAGCTCGCCGAGCGGGTTTATCCGGAGCGCCGCCCTCTGATTCATTTCGACAGTGCGCAGCACATCCGCGAAGAAATTGCCCGCACCGTGCCATTTTATGACGGCATTCAACATTTGCGTCAAAGCGGGGATGCCCTGCAGTGGGGCGGGCCGCACCTGTGTGAAGGCTGGCACTTCCCCACGGCCAGCGGCCGGGCGCATTTTGCCGTGCTCTCTCCGCCGCCGCGCCCGGCCGGCACCAATCTGTTCATGGTGACCACCCGCCGCGGCAAACAGTTCAACAGCATGGTGCATGCCGAACGCGATCCGCTCACCGGCGCGCGCCGCAACGATATTTTCATGAACGCCGATGATGCGCGGCGCCTGGGCTTGCGCGAGGGCGATTGGGCCGTGCTCAAAAATCATCTCGGGGAATATCGCGGCCGCATCAAGCTTGCGGCCATCCGGTCCGGCAACTTGGAAGTGCACTGGCCGGAGGGCAATGTTCTCATTCAGCGCGGCGTGACCGACCCGGCCTGCGGCATTCCGGACTACAACACCACCGTCGAGGTCGTGCCCGCCGGCTGAGGTCCGCTGCCCGCCCCCACCCGTGCGGGCGAAATGGCCGGTATGCCTGACAAAGCCGGGGGCGGGTTGCGCCACCCTGCGGCCGCAGCAAGGGCCAGCCCGGCGGCACAACACCGGCACAAGCCGGATCGCCCCGGCTTGCATGGGGGAGCGCAGACCTCTTGTGTCGTCAAGCCGGGAGGCCTGCGCCGTGATCCAACAGGTAACGGAGGGATTGCCGCAAGCCGCAATCCTCCCTTGCTTTTTGCATGGTGGATGCGTATTTTCGGCCGCTTGACAGCCACTGGGAGAGACATGGTCGAGGCGCAGTTTTACAACAAGCTGGATAACGGCAAGACGCTCTGTTATCTCTGCCCGCGCTACTGCGAGATCGGCGAGGGACAGACCGGTTTCTGCTTCGTTCGCAAGAACGAAGATGGAGTGTTGTATTCGCTGGCCTACGGCAATCCCTACGCCGTTCACATCGATCCCATCGAAAAGAAACCGCTCTCACATTTTCTCCCCGGCACAGAAATCCTTTCGCTTGGCACCGCCGGCTGCAATCTCGGCTGCAAATTTTGCCAGAATTGGGATATTTCGAAGGCGCGTTACGATCATGCACGCGCCACGCCCTTTCCGCCGGAAAAGGTGGTGGCCACGGCGCTGGAATACGGCTGCCCCAGCATCGCATTCACTTACAACGACCCGGTGATTTGGGCGGAATACGCCATCGACACTGCCAGGGCCGCGCACGCCGCCGGCCTGAAGACCGTGATGGTCACGGCCGGCTACGTGACAGCGGAAGCGTTGCCGGCCATTTTCGATCACATGGATGCTGCCAACGTCGATCTCAAGGCTTTTACCGACAATTTTTACCGCAAGACCTGTCTGGCGCGGCTGCAGCCGGTGCTGGAAACACTCGAAGCGCTCAAGCGCCGCGGCACGACGTGGTTCGAGATCACCAATCTCATCATCCCCACGCTCAACGACACGCGTGCGGAGTTGCAGGCGATGTGCGGGTGGATTCTCGAGCATCTCGGGCCGGAGGTGCCGCTGCATTTTACCGGTTTTCATCCCGACTTCAAACTGATGCACCTGCCGCCCACGCCGCCGCAAACTCTGGAGTCGGCGCGGCGGCTCGCCATGGAGATGGGGATGCACTATGTCTACATTGGCAACGTCGTCACCCGGGAGGGCAACAACACCTATTGCCCGGGGTGCGGTGCGTTGCTGATTCGCCGCTCCTGGCACAGCGTGCAGCAAATCAATTTGCAGGAGGGACGGTGCCCGCGCTGCGGCCATCACGTGCCGCTCATCACCGCGGAGCCGGCCCGGCACCGTATACCCGCGGCGCCGCGCTATGAGGTGCTGGCTTGAAGGCAGCGTCCGGCGGACCCGGGCGGGAATCCCGGGGGGCAGGGGAGTGTGTCTGTACAGGAAGGTCAGGACTGTCATGAGAGATCATCAATTCGCGCTCGAGGAATGCTGATTTTAAGACGCAAAGATCATGATTCCCCCGCGCCCATCTCCGAACGCGGAAAGGATGCCGGTCTGAAAGTGGAGACGCCCCACCCCGCCCCGGACACCTATGTGCCGCGCTTGTTGCTGGTGGACGGCCAGGCCAAACGCAATGACGAGCTGTTGCAAGCGCTGCGCGAAAACGGCATGGAGGTGAACCTCACCCATTCGGCACAGCACGCGCTCAGTCTGCTGCAACAGAAATTTTGCGACGCCCTGCTGCTGGAGATTCCGGCAGTGGACATGCCGGCCTCCCAGATGGTGGCAGTGACCCGCAACCGCTTCCCTTTCCTGCCGATCATCGTGCTGGCCGACAAAAGCCGGATGAACGATGCCATTGGTGCACTCAACGCCGGCGCGCTGCACCTGATTCCCATGCCCTGCCAGCCGCGCCAGGCGATCAGCGCTTTGCGCAAAATCCTGGTCTTCACGTACGACACCATCAAACCCGCCCGTTTGCTGCCCGGCCTGCGCCAAACCCTGCGCTTCGAACTGCCCAGCAGTCTCGACTACGTGACCGGCGCCGCCAACCAGCTCACCGAGATGTTCGTGCGTCTCGGCATCATCAGTCTGGAGGAAATCAACATCAAAATTGCCATCGTCGAAGCCCTGACCAACGCCATGGAACACGGTCACCACTTTGACGCCAGCCTGCGTGTCAAGGTCGAAGCCAGGGTCGACGAACACCTGGGTGAAATCAAGATTACCGACAGCGGCAGGGGTTTCAACCACCGTCAATTGCCCGACCCGACCGCCCCCGAGAATCTCTACAAGCCGCGTGGCCGCGGCATCTACATGATGTACCGCCTCATGGATGAAGTGCATTTCAACCGCAAAGGAAACAGTGTGCGTTTGATCAAATACCGCCGGCCCTTTGAACCCGGCATCAGTTGATTGCAGTGCGCGAACCTTCGACTCCGCCTGTTTCCCCCACCTCAGGATGATGATGCCGCTGATGCGCGGCTGCTGTGCAGCAGGACCGGCCGGCGGGGAGGGCCGGGGGTTGTTTCTGCGCACCGTTCTTCCCATGTTACCGGCTGGGTGGACACACAAGCCCAGCCTCCCGATTCCTACCCGGAAAGGAGCCGTCTTATGTCATTTGTTGCAGAGCTGGAGCCCCGCAACCTGTGGAAACATTTTGACGAGATTCTCAAGATCCCCCGCGGCTCAGGCAATGAAAAGGCGATACGGGAATACGTCATCAGTATCGCCCAAAAGAACGGCCTCAGCTACCAGCAGGATGCGGCCGGCAATCTGGTGGTGAAGAAACCGGCCACCAGCGGCCGCGAGCAGGCAGCCCTCACCGTGCTGCAGTGCCATCTCGACATGGTGAACGACAAGAACTCCGATGTGCAGCACGATTTCAGCAAGGATCCCATCCTCCCGCGCCGCGAAGGTGATTATCTTTATGCCACCGGCACCACTCTGGGGTCGGACAACGGCATCGGTGTGGCTTCGGCTCTGGCGCTGATGGAGGCCAAAGATGTGCCCCATGGTCCGCTCGAGCTTTTGTTTACCGTCGATGAGGAGACCGGCCTGACCGGCGCCAACAACCTGGCGGAGGATCTGCTCAACGGCCGGCAACTCATCAACCTCGATACCGAGGAAGAAGGTGCGCTCTATGTCGGCTGTGCCGGCGGCGCGGGCACGGATTTGCTGCTGCCACTCAAGGAAGACCGGGTGGAAAAGGGCATGCAAGCGCTGCGGCTGAAACTCGCCGGTCTGCGCGGCGGGCATTCCGGGGTGGATATTCATCTGCAGCGCGGCAACGCCACCAAGCTGCTGGCGCGCGCCCTGTACAGTCTGCTCAACACCACCGCGCTGCGTTTCCGGCTGGCGGGTTTTGCCGGCGGCAACAAGCACAATGCCATTCCGCGTGAAGCCTTCGCCACCGTGCTGGTCTCCGCCAAGAAGCAGAATGATTTTCTCACGGCCCTGCAGGCGCAAATTGACGCCATTCGCAGCGAATATGCCACGGTTGATCCCAACCTCAATCTGACCATCGAAAAAGCCCGCACCAAAACCTGCTGGACCGGCAAGACCACGCGCCGCGTGCTGGGCTTGTTGACGGCTCTGCCGCATGGCGTTCACATGATGAGCAACGACATCCCCGGCTTGGTGGAGACCAGCACCAACCTGGCGGTGGTGGAGACCCGCAAAAAGGGCTTGCACATCCACTGCAGCACGCGCAGCTCGGTGAACACCGCTTTGCAGGCACTGCGCGATCAAATCCGTGCCATCGGGGAAGCCTTTGGTGCGACGGTCACGGAGAGCGCAGGCTATCCCGGCTGGAAGCCCAATCTCGAGTCGCATGTGCTTCAGGTTGCCAAACAGGTGCACAAAGAACTCTTTGGCACCGAGCCGGCGGTGAAGGCCATTCATGCCGGCCTGGAGTGCGGGATTATTGGCATGAAATATCCCGGCATGGACATGGTGTCCCTCGGACCACAAATCGAATCCCCCCATTCGCCCGATGAGCGCGTGAAGATTCCCTCCGTGGCAAACTACTACCGTTTGCTGCTGGGTGTGTTGAAGAAACTCTCGGATTAGCGTGTTCGGCGCTGTGCTGTTTCATCATGAGTGGCAATCTGCCATGCTCGTTTGGGCACCCCTCAGGATGAAGATGAACTTTCGTCGTCGTCCCCTCAGGCACCGACCCTGAAGGGGCTACTCCAAAAGTATTTTCGGGTAATTTTGCAAATCCAGCATGATGAAAACGTAGCCCAGACCTTTTGTCTGCAGACAGGGGTGCCCGGGCCACGCCGCACGTTGCCCAGGGATTGCACGCCACGGCATTTTCATGCCGGAGGCGGCCTCGTGCGCCAGCGTCACAGCATTCGGGCAGGATGACAGTGAGGGTGGCCGTGTCTTTCAAGGTGGTCGTCTGACCGCATCGCGTCCGGAGGATCACGCCTCCGGTCTTTTTCAAATTCAAACGCAGGGAGAGCGGAGAAGTTGATTCGTTGGCTGACAACGGCGGGAGCATTGTGGCGAAGGCGTGCTGTTTTCATCCCCCCAAAATTGGGGGATTTTTTTTGTCTGCTTCCGGTTGCAATGATTTGCCTGCCGGCGTCTCCGGTATGGCCGCAGGCCAAGCATCCCCCCGGCCTCACCGCCATCGCGTATACGTTCCGGGTCGATAAAGAACGGCCGGCGCATACCGACAGCCTGATTTACACCATCCGCATATGGAACGACCCGCTGCAGGCCGATACGCTTGCCGGGGTGGAGGCCGAATTCTTTCTGCCGACGTTCGCCAACGGCCGTTTCGCTCTGCAGCTTTCCACCTTTCGTTATGCCGGCCCCTACCCGGTGGTGGTCGATGCCACGGCCGGAAAAATCACCTGGCAGATCGGCGACCTGGTGCGCCGGCGGCCGCCGCAAAGCAGTGACACCGCCACCGTGGTTTTCTCGTTTCACATTGCCGCGGTGGCCGAGTTCTCGTTGAACTGCGGCGAAAATCCCCTGACCGCCACCGCGCGCGTTTCGTTCCGCAACGGCGAGGGCCGGCGCATCTATCCCGGCACCCCACGTGCCGCAGAAAGCACGCTGGTTTTGACGCCCGATTTGGTGGCGGAAAATCTTGGTGTGCCGGCGGAACCGCAGCGCCGCGGCGGGCTGTTGCGGGTGCGTTATGACTATGCCAATCGCGGCAACGTGGCGCGCGCCGCCACGCTCTGCTTGCGTCTGCCTGCCGGCCTGACCGCGGACAGCGTTCGCGTCGTGCCCGACAGCATCACCATCACGCCCGCCGGCGCTGATTCCATTTGTCTGGCGCTCGGGGTAATCGCCGCCGGCGTGTCGCAGAGTGTGACGCTCCGTCTGCCACTGCCACCGGATCTGCCCGGCGATCTCGACTCCCTCTGCCTGGCTGGAACGCTGCTGACCGACTGCGATCGCAATCCCGACAACAATTTCTTCCGCAACACTTGCGCCGGCATCGCCCCGCTCGATTTGCTGGCCCTCGCCAAACAGGTCGTGCCGCAACGCGCACGCGTGGGTGACACCCTGACCTTCACCCTCACCGTGCGCAATCTCGATCCGCGCCTGCAGGCGTGGCATCTTGCGATCGTCGATACGCTGGCAGCCGGGCTGCAATGGCTCAGCGCCGACCCGCCTTTCCACTTTGCGAATCAAATTGTGACCTGGCAGCGGCCGGAACTCATGGCCGGCGGCACCTGGACGGTGCACCTGACCGCCCGCCTGACGGAAGACTGGCTGCGCCGGCAATCCGGCAACCCCTGCGCCCCTGCAACTCTCCACAATGCCGCGGTGGTGACTTCCACTTCCGCGCAGGGCGCTGCCAGCCCGGAATCACCGCTGCACCTGCGCAACAATCGCAGCACGGCGGCCGTTGTGGTCGAGCCGCCGGCTGACTTGCTGGAAATTTTCACCACCCTCGACACGTTGCGCCACACCGGTCCGGCGGCGCTGCTGCCCGGCGACACGCTGCGCTTCACCCTGCACTACCGCAATCGCAGCGGCCAGATCACCGCCACCGCCACCGTGATCGATTCCCTGCCGGATCCGGCTTTCCTGCAATTGCTGGCTCCCCTGCCTGCGGGTTTTCTCCACGATGCTGCCGGCAACCGCCTGCTGCGCACGGACCTGCGGCTGCCACCGGCGGCACACGACTCCGCTTCGTTCCTGCTGCGCTTTCAACCCGCCGGCCGCGCCTGCGAGAACCTCGTGGTGTACAATCGCGCGCGCATTCACGAGGCCACGCAACTCGATTGTGATTTGGCCAACAACACGAGTACCACCGCCGTGACGCTGACTGGCCACCGCAACCTGCTGCAACTCACCGTGCCGGCATCCGCAGCCGCCGATCCCGGAGAGGAAATTCTCTTCACGGTGCATTATCAAAACCTCAGTGACATTTCCGCGACCGGCGTGATCATCCAGGCCAATCTCGCCGCGGCCCTGCAGGTAACCGCAATCAGTGACAGCGGCCAACTCAACGCCCTGCGCCTGACATGGCAATTGGGCACGCTGGCGCCGCACACCGGTGGCAGCGTCTTCTGGCGCGCGCGCGTGCGCGACACGCTGCGCTGCGAAGCGGAGCAAATCCCCCTCGTCTCGAGCATCATGGCGGAGGTGGAAGACTGTGTTCCGGAGGACAATGCCGGCGTGACGACGCTCACCCTCAATGCCCCGCCGCCGGCGGCACGGCCGCACCTGGCGGTTTATGGTCTGCAAGTCAACGACGCCAATCACAACGGCTGTGCCGAAGCGGGTGAACCCTTGCGCCTGCGCCTGCTGTTTCATAATCGCGCTTCTGCGAGCGCGCAGCGGATCACCTTCACCAACTTGCACGCCCGCTGGGGCGCGCAAAGCCAGCCATTGCCGCCGCCGGTCTTCATCACCGCGGGGCTGGCGCCGAACGACAGTGGCCATGCCGACTTCGAGTTTGTGATCGCCGGCAATGATTTGAGCGCCACGGTTTTGCGGATCAGCGGTGAAATCACAGCGGAAAACTTTTGCGCCGCCGCCCTCGACAGCAGTCTGCTGCATCTGCGCTTTTGCCCGCTGCCGAACGTGGTGTTCAAGACGGTCACGCTCACGGACGCGCCCGGCAATCGCGACGGTCTGGCCAGCGAAGCCGAGCTGCTGGAGGCGCTGGTGGTTTGCCAAAATGAGAGTCCGCTGACGGCTGACAGCGTCACGCTCACGCTCCATTTCGCGCCGCCGCATTTGGAGTTGCTGGCGAGCCGGCCGGCGCTGGCGCTGCCCCTGCCGTTGCGGCACCGCCGGGCGCTCGCCGCCGGCCAGCAGGACAGCGTGCGTCTGCGCCTGCGCTATGCGGATTTCGCGCCGGCCGAGGCGGTGGTGGCGCTCACGGCCACGCTTGCGCTGTCGGCATTCACGCCGCCAGCCAGCGCGCAGGCGGTGCTTGCCATCAAACAGGAATGTTATGCGCGGCCCAATCCCTTCATTCCGGCACGCCATCCGGAGGGAGTGCGCTTTGCGCCCAACGACGGCCAGCAAGTCGAAGTGTTCGATTTGCACGGCAACCGGCGGCGTGTGCTGACCACGCGCGGGCGCTGGGACGGCCGCGATGATGCCGGCCGGGAATGCGAGCCCGGGCTCTACATCTGGTCGGTTGCAGGAAGCTGTCGCGGCACGATCGTGCTCGTGCGCTGAAGCCGCCATCCGCAGGTGGGTTCTTCTATCCTCTGCAGGTTTTCCTTTTGGTTGTGGCCCGCCCGGGTTGGGACACAGATTTGGGCAGATCACCGCAGATCAAAATCAGCATGAATCGGCCTCGCTCAACGTCCGGAATTTGGGTATAACCGCGTGCCGGGTTGCGTGTTGTCCACACCGGTGAGCATGGAACCGAAAACCATCGGGGCAGCGAAGATTTTTGGAGTACAGATTTTCGCAGATGAAATGCAGGGACAAAAATCAGCGTTGATCGGGTGTGCCCAAGAATTTTGATGCCCGCTTGCAAGCTGCGTTCTGAAACCGTTGCCCTGTCTGGTCGAGGTCGCCTTTCGTCCAGTCATTCACCGCTACTTTGCAGAGTTGAGGCAGGAATGTTGCACCGGGGTTTTTATTTAAAGCAAGACAGGCTGCGGATCGCCGTGCTCCTGTTGGGCGCGGCCATCTTGCCCGGTGGCGGGGAGAGCCTGGCACAGCCCAGTCTCTACCGTGGCGCGCGCGCCACCGCCATGGGCGGTGCCTATCTTGCCGTCTCCGATGATGTCGAAGGCATTGCCTACAATCCCGCGGGGCTGGTGTATGCGCCGCAGCGCTGGCTGTTTGCCTTCAGTCTGGAAAATCTTTTCAGCGCCGGTCTGCCGTTTCAAAATGACCTGCAGAACAGCGCAGCCCTGTCGGTGACGAGTATCGGTTTCGTTTACAACCGCCTGCGCCGCGCCAATCAAACTGTGCCCGTGTTGGTGCTCGGGCGGCCGGACGATTTGCCATTACAAGCACACGGCCCGGCGCCGACTTCCAATGATTTCTCGGTGGGTGCGGCTGCCAGCATGCTGCGCACCGGGCTGCTGAATGAAATTACCGTCGGCGTCTTTGCCAGCAGGGGTTTTTTTGAGAAAGACCGGCCGCTGCCGTTTTCTTCTCATTTGCCGCACGGGCTGGCCGTCAGCTTCGCCGGCACGCTGGTGGGGGTGCAATACGATCGCGAGATTGTCGCGCACGCCGACGTCAATTCCGTGGAGGAACGCGAAGCCATCCGCGGCTTCTTCACCGAGCACGGCCGCAGCCACTTCAGTATGGGGTTGGAAGTCGGCGCGATGGCGCATTTGCATCGCCGTCTCAACCTCGCCATGGCTGCCAATGTGCTTGCCCCCGATCTGGCGCTGGCCGGTGAGCACAAAGCGCCGCGCCGCCTGCGTGCCGGGATGGCCGTGTTGCTCGAACCACGCCGCCGCTGGTTGCTCGCCGCCGATCTCGAGCACCGCGACAATCTCTCCGGCTGGCGACTGGCGCTGGGCAGTGAGTGCGGGCTGTTTGCGTTGAATCCTGAAGTCCTGCGTGTGCGCCTGGGGGTGAATTACAACTGGTGGTCAGCGGGTTTTCGGCTCGCCAAGCCCATGCTGCTGGAGTTGCACTACGCTTTTCTCATGCCGGCCCTTTGGCAGCAGAGTCGCCCCGCTGGTTTTTTCAACCACCTGGTCACCTTGTCATTCTCCCGGCCGGCCAGCCCGGATTCACAGTAAAGCTCGAGCGAGTAACTTCATGCGACTTTCAACGGCTCTGTTGATTCTCCTTGGTCTTCCCGGCGGCGTTTTCCCCGCCGCCACATCCGGGGAGCGCAGCGATACGCAGCTAGCCGCTCGTCTGCCGCTGACACAGACCTACGCCTGCACGCTCAATGTCTGGAATCGCGAGACGCAGGCCGGCGGCAAGGATCTGCCGCTCACGGCATTCCGCCTCACGGTCGCAGCGACGCGCCGGGAGCAGCCCGGCTCTGCGGCGTGCCCCTCCGCCAAAAGCCGTTTCTGGCTCGATCATTGGACTCTGCAGTATGTGCGCCACTGGCAGCCGGGCGGCAGCGGCCGGGTGGAGCAGGGAGAAGTGGACTGGAACAAGTTGCGCATCCGAACCGATGCCGGTTCCGAAACCTTCAAAACAGTGCGGCAACTTTCCCCGCGCGACACTCTGGCGCGCCTGGAGCTGTACTCGGAGATTGCCATGGGGCGCAACGATTTGCTGCGTCTGGGCATCTTTCATTTTCAACCTGACCGCCCCGGCGTTTATGCTTTGCATTTCACCCTGCAACGCGGGCAGACGGTCACGTTCAGCACAGTCAGGCGGATTGAATTTTTTTGCCCCGAGCCGGCGCCGCAACTCACCCTGCTGCATGCCGTCAGCATCGACACCGCGCGGGCAAACTACCGGCATTTGCCGCTGGTCGCCAGCACTTTTTTTGAAGCAGACTCGGATCGGCCCAATCAGAATGACACCGACCGCAGTTTGCACTCGTTGTTTCTGGGGATGGTGGCGCAGCGGCTCGCCCGGCAGCCTCTGCAGGGTGATTTTCTGGTCTTGGAAGATCCTCTTCTCCCGGCGGATCGCGCGACACAGCTCAGGCGGGCAACAAGCCGGGCGCAATTCCTGTTGAGCTGGATCGAACGCTCTGCCCGTACCCTGCAAAAAGCAAACGCCTGCGCCGGCGGGCAAGAGGCAGGGGCTGGCGGCGAAACCGCCAGCGCTTTCGGCCTGGGGCTGCGGGAAGCCTCCGCGGCGGAACAGGAGATTTATTTGAAGCGCGCGCCTTCGGAAGTGTCGCCGCAATGGTTTGCCGAGGAGAACCGGGTGGTGCCGCTGGTCTTTGCGCCGGCCGCACAACAACTGGTCTTTGCTCCGGTGCGACTGGCGCATGACTTCTCCGCCGATTGTGCCACTTTCCGTTTGTCGCAGCTCGATACCCTGCTTTTGGGAGCCTGTCTGCAGGGCGCCGAGCTGGTGGTGACCGATGTGGCGGGGCATACCCTCACACAAAGGCTTTCGCCGGCGGAATTGCGCGAGCTTTGCCGGCCGCAAAAAATTCTCGCCCTGCGCTCGCCCGCATGGTGGCGCTTTCTCAAACCCGGCAAATACACCGCCAGTCTGCGGCTCAACACTGCCTGTGAGACCGGCCTCGCCACAAGCAATGCCATCACCTTCGACGTGCCGGCGCCGCGCGCGGAAATTTTCACCTTTTCACCCTATGACCGCGTCGAACTCTGTTATGACATCGATCGCGAACGCGTGACAGCGATCGGCGCGGAAATCGTGCAATCCGTGCGCGAGCATCTCACCCTGCCCACCTCCCGCACGCTCGTCTTCATTACCGGCCACAGCGACAGCCTGGGCGAACACCGCCGCGATGGCCGCGGCAGCCAATACAACCTCGACCTGTCGTTCCGCCGTGCCCGGCATCTCGCCGCGCTGCTGCAGACGGCGCTCGCCGAGCAGGCACGCCGGGCCGGTCTCGAGCTCAGAATCATCAACGAGCACCTGCCGGGCAACGGCCCTTCACGCCCGCCGCAGCTCGCGGCGCATGCCCGGCCCGTTGTTCAGGCCGGCACCAACGGCCGGCACCCCGGCTACCGTGAACTGATCATCGCCGAAAAACTTCGCGCCTTCGATGAAATGCCGGTGACGCCGCGCGTGCCTGCGCGCCGCGAGATTGAGAACCGCATCGCCGCGATTCGCGATCGCCTGCCGATGGAAACCGTCCACCTGCAATTGTCCGACCGCGACCACAGCCGCGATCTCGCCATTGTGATCGCCGGCTTCGGCGTGACCGTGCCCTTTCACCGCCGCCTTGAAGAAGCCCCGGAAGTGGTGGAAGCCTTTTGTGTGATGGGATACAAACCGCAAGACATCCCGCGGGCCATTTTTGGAGACGATGCGCATCCTGCCGGCCGCTTCCTCAATCGCCGCGCGGAGTTGCATGTTATTTGGTGAGCAGAGCCGCCGCAACCAGGCCGTACCAGCCGCACCAGCAGCCCGATGCGAGCGGCGGTTTGGTGGCCGTTGCGCTGCCGGCAACTGGCGGGTTGAACACTGCCCCGGCTTGCCACCACCATGATCATGCCGCAGCCCTCACCCCTCAGGAGCGAGGATGATCACTTTTGGAGCATTTCATCCCGGCGGCATCTTGTCCAGTGCCACGACCTTCTCACAAAGACTCCTCCCCGGTGACAGCGGTGCATTTTGGTGGTAATTTGCCCTGTGCCTTTGCACATCCATCCCGATGAAAATGAGCTTTCGTAGTCGTGCCTTCAGGCACCGACCCTGAAGCGGGTTTGCTGCCCGAGTGTTCCCGGGAGCCCTGCCGCAAGGGGAAGCGCTCCCGCCAGCTTTGCCTTCCGCCCCGGCCACAGCCAGGGTCTGGGTCTATGTGCGCCGGGCCAGCCTCCGAAGCAGTCCCGGCTCCAGCAACCAGCGCAATGTAAACCCGCCGGCCTGTGCCGGCACTTCGCCTTCCACCAGCGCCACGCCCGCCTTTTTGAATGTCATGAAGGCAGTGTTCCGGCCCGTTACCAAAAAACCGAGCAGAGCGCTCAGATGGGGTTCATGGCCAACCAGTCCAAGAGTGGCGCCATCTTCATGTTGATTCAAAAACGACAGCAGATCGGCCGGTGCGGCATCGTTCTGCAGCAGAGCGGTTTCCTCAAGCTTGTGGATTTGCAGTTTCTTTTGTATTATCTCCGCGGTTTGCCGCGCCCGCAGCAGCGGGCTGGTGTAGAGATGCGTGAGTTCACCCTCGAGTCGGCGCAGCGCCGCAGCGACCTGCGCTGTTCGGCGGCGGCCTTTCTCCGTCAACGGCCGTTCGTTATCGGGTCGCGTCCAGGTTTCCCGCAGCGCAGCGATGCCGTGGCGAATGAGATAGATTTTCATGCGGCACTCCTTTCACACGCATATCATTGTGAGTATGATGCCCTGCCTTTCTTCGCGAAAATCCGGCGGCAATATAGCAAGCTTTCGGCCCTCTGTCAATTCACTGGCGCGGTGCGGCGCCCGGCGGTTGCTGCTGTCCGGCTGCATGGCCCTGCTGCTCTCCGGCGGGGCCTGCTCCAAATCGCAATCTCCTCATACCCAAATTCCGCCTGCCGGGGTGAAGGAAATGGCTCCGCCTGACACCGTCATGCCGGTGCCCTCACCGCCGGGCCCGGTGGCGGGATCGGTGTGGGATGTGATGAAGCCCGGCGACCCTCTTCCCAAAGACGTGTTGCAAGCCATGGCCAGCCAGGGCGCGGACACACGTTTCGCACAGAAACTCTGGAAAACCCGTCTGCTCGACATCGATGGCGACGGTGCGCGCGAGCTGATGCTTTCCAATGTCATTGAATGGTGTGGCACCGGCGGGTGCGGCGTTTGGCTGTGGCAGCGCCAGCGGCAAGGGCTGCGCAATCTGTTGCCCACCGATGATATTCTCGCCGTTGCGGTGGAGGTCGAATCGACCGCCACCAGGGGCTATCGTGACCTGCGCTTTTATCACCGCGCCGCGAGTGAAGACAACCGCATGTTGTTGGTGAGCGATCTGTTTGCCTGGGACGGCAGCATCTACCGCTATCGTTCGCGCCGGCAGCACGGGGAATATTTGGCCGCGGCCCTCCCGCCCACCTGCTGGAAAGTTGTGCCATGAGGCCTGCCGCCACCACGCGGGGCATGGGCACCGTGACGGCGCGGTCAAACGCGGTCCCTTCTTGCGTCATACCTCAGAACACCACCGCCCGGCCGTCTCGTCCGGCACGGGGCTCGCTCTTTTTCGACTCATGTCCGCCGGGAGCCGGGTGTCCGGCCGGCTTCCTCATGCCCGGGAATGGAGACGGATGAATTTTTTATACCGGCACCGGAAACTCAAACATTCGGAGCTTGACATGAAAAAACGTTTGATTGGCGTTGGCATGCTGGCGGGTTGTCTGCTGACCCTGCCCGCGGCAGCGCAGGATTTCTGGTCATGGTGGGGCGATGGCAAAGCCGAGTTGTCATCATACAAAATAAAAGCGCAGCGCTACGGTGAATTGCGCGAAGGGTATGCGGTTTTGATTTTCGTGACCGAAGACCTTTCCCGCACCACGCGCATCAAAGTCGAATCGGAGGCCATCCCGCCCGCCGACCGTGCACCGGTGCTGAAGCTCAATCACGTCGTGAAATTTCCCACCGGCATTTATGACTATTCTCTCCTGACCTCGACCTTCAGCAGCATAGAATCCGAATTGGGCCGGCCGCCGTTCGAGCCGCTCAAGATTTCATTCACCGCGCAGGAATGGTGCGGCCAGGTTTTTCAAATGGTGATTCCGCAGCGCGATCAGATCGAATTCACCCTGCACAGCTACTTTCAGGGTGAAGGCGATCAAAAGCGAACCCTAAAGCTGCCGGCCAATGCCGCCTTCGAAGACAATTTCCTGATTTGGATTCGTGAGCTGAAAGGCGAGGTTCTGGCCGCCGGCCGGCGCCGTGAAGTGCAAATCTTCCCGAGCGCCTGGGCGTTGCGCAGCGGCCACCGCGAAGCCGCTTTCCAGTCCGGCTGGATTGCCAAGGAGGCGGAGGAATCGCTCAAGCTGGCCGGGGGCGAGTTGTCTGCCTGGCGCTGGCGCTGGCAGGTTGGCAACCGCAGCGAAACGTGCTGGGTGGAGAAGGCCCATCCGCATCGCATTCTTAAATGGCAATCCAGCGACGGTGGCACCGGTGAGCTGATCAAAACCCTGCGCCTGCCCTACTGGCAGTTGCACGACAATGATGATTTGCCCTATCGCGCGCAGCTCGGAATCCCGCAGTAGCCGGTTGCTGGTTGCTCGTCAGAGATCGCTGCCGGCCGGCTCATCAGCCACGAGCAACCGGCAAATTTTCAAACCACCAGTAACGTCGCAAGCGGGGGCAGTATGCCCGGTCAAACCGTAAAACTGTTAAAGGTCTTCATCGCCTCGCCCGGCGATGTGATGGTCGAACGCGAAAAAGCGCGCGAGGAGATTCTGAGCCTGCGTATGCTCGCGCAGAAACACGGCTTTGATCTCGAGGCGACAGGCTGGGAAACGCATGCCGCGCCGGGTATGGGCCGCAGTCAGGCGCGCATCAATCAACTCGTGCGCGAATGCGATTTGTTCCTCGGCATTTTGTGGCGGCGCTTCGGCTTGCCCACCGGCGAGGCGGAATCCGGCACGCTGGAGGAATTCAATCTCGCGCGCGAACGCTACATGCGAGAGAATGCGCCGGAAATCATGCTCTATTTCCGCGAGGTGCATCCCGACTTTCTCGCTGATCCCGGCCCGCAATTGCAAAAGGTTCTCGAATTCAAACAGCAGGTGGAAGACGGCCGGCTTGCGCTTTACACCAACTATCGCGACCCCGGGCATTTTGCCGCGTTGCTGCGCCAGCACATTACTGATTGGTTGCTGAAATTGGTTCCCGAAGACCGCCCGGGCGCTCCCAGCGCTCGTGTGGTAGAAGAAATCCCGCCTCTCAGCGCCTTCGCCGAACATCTCGAATACTGCCGCACTGAATTGCAGAAAACCGCACGGCCGTTGCGGTTGCGCACGCTCACTTTGCCGCCGCTGTTTCTGGAAGAAGTCGAGGCCGAGCGGCCGCGCAACATGAAAGTGAGCATTGCGGTCAAGACGTTCCCGCGGCTTCTCATTTTGGGAGAGCCGGGCGCGGGCAAAACCACCTCGCTCAAAAAACTCGCGGCAGAATATGCGGTTTGGCACGGCGAAGGCAGGAAGCCGGGAGGCAATGAACCGGAGGATTTCACCCTTCCTCTTTTTGTCGATCTCTCCGCCTATCCCACCCTTGCCGCCAAAGATGCCCAATATGGCCTGTGGCGTTTGATCACCGCGAGTGTACGCGGCGTGCATGATGTCGATGTGCGCAAACGCCTCGCGGCCGGCGGCTGCCTGCTGCTGTTCGACGGGCTGAACGAAGTCGGCGAGGCTTATGACGAAGTCGTGCATCATCTCCGCCATCTTGTGCACGACATTCCGCACAATCGTTTTGTCGTGACCTGCCGGCCCGGCATTTATCGCGACGAATTGCGCCACGAATTTACGGCGTTCCAACTGAAACGCTTGAGCAGCTTCAATGCCTCGAAGGTTTTGGAGATTGAAATCGGCGCAGAAAAAGCGCAGCCGGCATGGAAAGGCTTGGACGAATACACGCGCGACCTGTGCCGCAATCCGCTCATGCTCACGCTGTTGGCGGACGAGCTGCGCGCCAGCGACAACCCGCCGCAGAATCGCGCGGAGCTGTTCGACCGTTTTATCGATCGTTATTTGAGCGAATGGGCGCGCGTGAAAGGCGCAGGCTCGGTGCGGGTGGAAAAAGAGATTCTCTCGGCGCTGGCGTGGCGACTCGGCACCAGCCGGACGTTGCTTTCGGCGGATGAGGCTGCGGCTGTCATGTCCGCCCGGCTGGCGGAACTCCAGCGCAAGAACGAAGCGCCGGCGCATCTGAACGTTGCAGATCTCAGTCGCGAATTTCTCCACCACGGCCTGCTGCGCGAAAGCGCGGGCCAAACCGGTTTCTTTCACCAGGCCGTGCAGGAATACTTCTTCGCGCGTGAAGTGGCGCTGCATCAATCAATCGAATATGTTTTCAAGCATGTCAGCGACCCCGAATGGGCAGAAGTGCTGGTGTTTGTGTGTGGGCTGGTGGAGGATGCGACGGAGGTGGTGAGGGAGGTGATGAAAACGGATTTGTATTTGGCGGCGAAGTGTGCTGCCTATGCAAAGTATGTTGTCGCGGAGACTGTCGATGAAATTGCCGTCCAAAAGATGGCTGGCTTTGGGCGAATTTGGGTATTGCATACAGATACAACAAAGAACTTGAAGCGTCAGAATCGTGCTTGCAGCAGGCGGTTACACTGAACCACGACTCCCCGTGGCGGCATCACCATCTCGGACGCACATTTTCGATAAAAAAAACTATATGGGCGCTATGGAACAATTCCAAATTGCGACGAATTTTGACTTTGAATATGCCGCCCCGCATTTGGGCTTGGGAGAGCTTGATTTTGAGCATTTCAACTTAATTGAGAAGGCAATCGACGAATACCAGCTTGCCATTCAATTTGAACAGCGGCCTTCACGTCTATCTCATTTCCTCCCAAAGCTCGCCCGCGCCCTCGAAGCCGCGGGCCGCACCGCCGAAGCCCGCCAGCGCTACCAGGAATATCTCGATCGCTTCCCCTGGGGCGAGCATGCGCAGGAGGCGCTGGCAGCGTTGGAGCGGCTGGGCGGTGAATAACAATTCGTCGTTCGCAAGCAACACTTGTGCTGAATTTCCAAAACAAAAATGCCCGGATGGAACAATCTATCAGGGCATTTCCATTTCAGCAAAGTCAATCAAGCTTCACGGCTCCGAGCAACTGTGGAAGAAGCCGCATTGGGGGCAAATCAAACGGCAGCGGAAGTTTTGCAGGCGGGTGCCGCAATTGTCGCAATACACCCAGTAGCCACAGGCCTCTTCCGCCAGAGGGGCTTTTGCTTCCCAATCCGGCTTCGGCATGTGGGCGGAGGCGGGCCGTGAGAGCGGCAGGTACTCCAGCTCGGGAATGTTGAACATGCGCCCTTCCTCCTTAAAACAAGGGCCTGCCCACCATTTCAAAGACCATGAACAGAATCGTGCCCAGTGTCAATGCGCCAAAAACCAGCGCAATGGCGCCGAATTTGACATTTTCCCTCATCTCCAGGCCGTAGGCCATGGCCGGCGCGGTGTTGACCGTGAGGTCGCCGTTGATTCGCGCCTGGCAGGCCAGACGTTCCTTCGGCTGGTCACCGAGCTGCAGCTTCTCGAAGATCGTCGGCGGGTTCAGGCACTCGCCCGGTTGTACCGTAATCCGGTCCGTGCCGCATAGACCGAACCCCCGGCAGTTGAGCCAGCGGTTGACACTGCCATACACACTCACCCCCGCTTGTTTCGCGGCCTGGCGCACGGTGGTGCCGGCCGGCACGTCGACTTTGCGATTCTCGGCTTCGAAGTAAACGGTGGGCATGGGCCTCTTCCTGGTTCGGTTGGAGATGGAATGCGGAATACAGGATGACTGCAAACTGACCGCCCGCTGTTGGACACTGACAGGCTTCCGCTCAGTGGTTCAGGGCTTTCAGGCCTTCGCGTGCGCGGTTGATCAAATCAGCCGATTTGCTGGTGGCGATGACCTTGTTCCACCACTCTGCGGCTTTGTCGTGCTCGTGCATGGCAGCATAGATCACGGCCATGTTGAACATGGCAAAATCATAATCGGGGCGCTGCTGCAGCACGGTCTGCAGCTCCGCGAGCGCGCGGTCATTCTGCTTGAGATTGAAATACGCGCCGGCGAGATTCAACCGGGTTTCGACATCCCCCGGTTTGACGGCAAGCATGTCGCGGTAGAAGCCCGCGGCTTCTTCATATTTGCCGGCCATTTCGTAAATGGCCGCCAGATGCAACAGGGCATTGAGGTCCTTGGGGTCTTCCTTGACGCGTTTCTTCAGCGAGTCGATCTGTGCGAAGATGGGCGCCATGGCGTCCATATCACCCATCCCACCCATCCCACCCATTCCACCCGTCCTTGGTGCCGGCGACTGATTCTGGCTGACTGCCGGCGCCGCCGTGGAAGGCTTGACCGGCTCGGGATTGGTGCGGGGATAGAACAAAAAGAACAGGATGCCCACCACCACGGGAATGCTGGCGAGCAGCGATATGGTTACCCATGGCGAGCGTGTGCCGCGACCGGATACGCCGTGCGCCGGGGGGGTGGCCGCCCCGGCCACCGCCTGGCCGCAGTGGTGACAAAATTTGGCCCCCGGCTTGAGCTCACTGCCACAGGCGGCACAGGTGCCGGCACTGGCATGCGCCAGCTTGGTGCCGCAGGCGGGACAAAAGCGGTGCTGTGGCGAGACCTCCGCGCCACATTGACTGCAATTCATGCGGGTTTCCTTATGGTTCCTGGGTGCGCAACATTTTTAAAATGCGGTCGAGAAAAGTCGCCTGCGCCAGCTCATCCCGTTGGGAATGAATCAGGATCAAATTGCGCACCATGCGGGCAATGATGGTGCGCGGCGCGGCGCGCTGCAACATGCGGTCTTCGAACGTCATCCCCGAGCCTTGCAGCAGCTTCATGCACTCCGCGCGGGTGATGAGGCGGCCGCCGTAAAAAGGATCGATCAGGAAGGATTCCTCCGGGGTCTGATAGCGGCAGATGAAATGCACCGGCAGGTTGACGCCATGCACCGGCACTTGCAGCCGCCGGGCGATCAGCAGGTAGAGCACAGAGAGACTCACCGGGATGCCGGTGCGGCGCTCGATCACGCGGTTCAAATAGGAATTGTCGGGATCGTAATACTCCTCAACATTGCCGCGAAACCTCTCCTCCACGAACAGGACGTGATTGATCGTCTCGACGATGACGCGGCCGGGCTGGGTGTGTGGTGGTTCCGCCAGGCGGACACGAATGCGTTCGGCAAAACCATCCAGCTCTCGTTGCAACGGCGCAAGGTCCAGGTCCGGATAGCCCACCCGCGCCAGCAAAAAGGCGGCATGTTCGAGATCGATCTGTTCCTCCTCCAGTAGACCCAGGACATAGAATGAGCTGATCAAATCCTCCCGGTGGATTTGTGCCAGCACGTGGCGCGCCTCGATGCGGGTGCGGCCGTCGCCATCGTCACGCGCGGCCTGCCGCAAAAAGCCCTCGGCCTCCTGGCCGATCTGCAACAAATGCTCGCGTGCGATGCTGCGAATTTTGGCGTCTTCATCCCCCAGCAGGGTGATGAGCGCCTGAATTTCACTGGCAGATTTCTTCACCGTTTTTCACACCCTCGATGGAGTTCAGGATTTGTGCCCGGTTCACCGCGCCCGGCCCCCGGTTTGGGCCGCCGGCTTCCTGCCGCCCAGGCGATTTTCCGTGCCTGCGAGCAGGCGCTGAATGTTCTTGCGGTGGGTGAAAACGATGAGAAAGGCGAGCGCGAGGCTGAATTGAAAATGCGCTTCGGGAATCTCCTGGCGCGTGAACTTTTGCACCAGCAGCAACACCACCGGCAGGCTCACCGCTGCCAGCATCGAGCCCAGGGAAACATAGCGGGTGGCATACACCACTACGATGAAAATCACCAGGCACACCAGGGCGGCGAGCGGATAGAGCGCCAGAATCATGCCGGCGGCGGTGCCCACGCCTTTGCCGCCGCGAAAGCCGGCAAACACCGTCCAGATGTGGCCCAGCACGGCAGCCACGCCGGCCACGATCGGCAGCACGGTGGCATCGATGTGCGGCGTGCCCAACGGCTGCCAGCGTGAAATCCAGTGGGTCGCGGCAAAGCCCTTGAACACATCAACCAGCATCACCGCCAGCCCGGCCTGCCAGCCGAGCACACGAAAGACATTGGTGCCGCCGGCATTGCCGCTGCCTTCATTGCGAATGTCGAAATCGCTGCCGCGCAGGAGCCTGCCAACCAGAATCGCAGTGGGAAACGAGCCGGCCAGATACGCGGCGAACAACACCAGCAGGAATGACAGCATCGCATGTCCTCACGCAAACGCCGTTGCACGCGGCGCAGAAAAAGAGTCTTCGAAAACAGAGTGATGACTTGTCCGCCCCCGGCCTGGTGCACCGGCGAGGGCACTCCTGCCAAAGCGGCCGGCAATCTGCCGGGCTCATGCCTTTTCGCCGGCCGCGAGTTGTGAATCATTCCCCCAAAACAGCAATGGCCACCGCGCCGGGGCCGGCATGCACCCCCAGCGCCGGCGACACACTGGTAATCGGAACCTCGGCAAGTTCCAATTGTCTGCGCAATTGTCCCGCCAGAGAGGCCGCGGCTTCAGGGGCATTGGCATGTGCCACCATCACGCGCAGGTTGCGCTTGCCGGCGGCGGCCTGGGTGGCGATCGCGATCAACTTGCGGTGCGACTGGCTGCGACGGAAGGCCCTGGCCACCATCTGCGGCCGGCCCTCGGGGGTGATCGTGATGATCGGCCGGATTTTCAACAAACCGGCCAGCCCGCCGCGCCAGCGCGATACGCGGCCACCGCGCACGAGATAGTCCATGGTTTCGACCGTGAAGAACAGTCTGACATTTTGCACCGCCCACTGCACCCGTTTTTCGAGATCAGCCAGCATCATGCCATTTTCTGCGGCGATGGCGGCCTCTTTGACGATCAGGCCCTGGGCGATGCATACATTTTTGGAATCGATCACGCGAATGTTGATGTCCTGGTGCACCGCCTGTGCGGCCCGCTGCGCCGCCTGCAGGGTGCCGCTCAACGCGCCGGTGAGAATGATGGCCACGGCTTCGCGGTGATATTGCGCCGCCTGCAGGTAGACTTGTTTGAAATCCCCGGGCGCAGGCTGCGAGGTGGTGGGATGCACCGGGGAGGTGGCGAGCAGCTCGTAAAAATCACGGTCGGTGATGGTCACCTTGTCGATGTAGGTTTTGCTGCCGAAGGCGAGTGCGACCGGCACCATGTGGATGTTGTAGCGAATGAAATCTTCGCCGGGCAGGTCGCAGGCGGAATCGGTGATCACCGCCACCGTTTGCGCGGCAGGATCGTGATGCGCACGTGAGTGCTGGCTGCGCATGTCGTCCTGCCTGCAATTGACCAGCTCGCCGTATGCGCGCGCCACCGCGAAGACCTGCTCGGGCTCATTGCTGTGAATATGAATGCGCACGCGCTCGCTCGAACCTGCGACGATCATGGAATCGCCCAGCGGCCGCAGTTGCTCGCGCAGGGCCTGGCGGTCGATGTTCTGGCCGACGATGTAAGCCTGGGTGCAATATTGGAAGGTGATTTGCTCCGGCTGCTCTTCGACCCGCGCCCTGGCGTTGCCAAACGTCAGGATGCCCCGCGCCAGGCGTTCGATTTTGCCCGATTGCACGAATTGCAGGATGCCTTCCAGCAGGTGCACGAAACCCTGGGCACCGGCATCCACCACGCCGGCTTTCGCCAGCACTTTGAGTTTCTCCGGGGTGCGGTGCAGGGATTCGGTGGCGGCTTGCAGGGATTCACGCAGCAGGGTGGGGAAATCCGTGACGCGCTGCCAGGTGTCATGAATGTGTTGTGCCCAGTCGTGGATCACAGTGAGAATGGTGCCCTCGCGCGGCTCGGCGATGGCTTCGCGCGACAGGCGGGCGGCGGTTTTCACAGCGGCGGCAAACATGCCCAGGTCGGCGCGCGTCTTGCCGGAAAAACCCTCGGAGAGGCCCTGGAAAAATTGCGCGAGAATGGCGCCTGAGTTGCCGCGCGCGCCCATCAGCGCCGAATCTGCCAGCGCCAGACTTACTGCATGCACCGATTGTTCCTTGCAGTTGAGCGCGCCCTCCGCCACGCTGCGCATGGTCAGGGCCATGTTGGTGCCGGTGTCGCCATCCGGGACGGGAAACACGTTGATGTGATTGAGCTGCTCCTGCATTTGAATCAGGCGTTGCGCTCCGGCAATCACCGAGTCTTTCAGTCGCGGGCCATCGAGGTAGGTAATGGGCATCGCATACGCCTTGCAAGAATGAGCCGCAAAACTGTCGTCACCACCGTCATGGCAGCGGGCAGGGTCGCAAAATCATCCAAAAAGAACGGCGCAAATGTAGGCTGACTGCCCGGAAAAGTCAAGCGAAAATCAGGAAGCCGGGTGCGACCTCCACCACTTGCGGGATCGTGACGCAGGCCAATTTGTCTCCAGACCAGGAAGACCAATGGCTTCAACTTTTTCACCGGAATTATGTCAGAGCCGCGAAGCCGCCAGGCGCGGGAAGTGTGAAGGAGCCCGGTTTCGTTTGGTTGGGACCGCGACCAGCCGGCAAGTTTGACACCTGAATTTTGCATCCTGGCTTGCGGTTGCCCGGAAAAGATGGTGTGTTCACAAAACTCCGGCAGTTTCTTGCCTTCAAAGTCAAGCAAGACTTTTTTCGAAAGTGCAGCAGCGTTGCCCGGGAGATTCGCCCGTTTGCCCGAAGGCGGCACGGCTTCTCTCCCACGAAAATGGACTTCCCCCCCCAAAATGGCTTTTTCCGTGCAGCGCCAAAAACAGCTCCAGCGGAACGAACCGTTTGTCGCTGCGCTGGAGGATTTCTCATGATCGGGCGCGTTTTTGAGGAAGGCCAGGCAGGTCACTCCTGCCGGAGTTGACAGCATGTCGACCTGCAAAATTCTTTACGCCCCCCTCGGGTCGTAGGACGGCGTCGCAAGCGAATCGGCGTTCCCCGCGGAGGGATCAATCTGGGTGCAAAATTCAAGGATGCACCGTATCGGGCCGGGCGGCCAGGGCGGCGTGCTTGAGTTGCGCGCAGGCAGCGGCGGGATCGGTGGCGCCAAAAATGGCGGCGCCTGCCACCAAAACGTCGGCACCGGCACGCACGGTCGCAGCAACAGTTTCCACATCAATGCCGCCATCGGCTTCGAGCAGAATCGTGCGTCCGGTCGATCGAATCATCTCATGGGCCCGCTGCAGCTTGGGCAGCGTGCTGTGCAGGAATGCCTGCCCGCCGAAACCGGGATTGACGGTCATGACGAGCAGCAAATCGATGTCGCCCAGAATTTCTTCAACCAGCGTCAGGGGCGTGGCGGGATTGAGCGCCACACCGGCCGCTGCGCCGGTCTGGCGAATCTGCTGCACCACGCGATGCAAATGCGGACAGGTCTCCACATGCACCGTGAGACGGTCGGCGCCGGCCTCGCGGAACGCCGTGAGGTATTTTTCCGGATGCGCGATCATCAGGTGCACATCGAGCGGCAGAGAGCTGCAGCGCCGCGCCGCGGCCACGACCAGCGGGCCGAAGGTGAGGTTCGGCACGAAGTGACCATCCATGATGTCACAGTGAAGCCAGTCGGCGCCGGCGTTTTCGACCTGCTGAATGGCCTCGCGCAACCGCGAAAAATCCGCTGACAGAATGGAGGGAGCTAGCAGAATCATGAGGCAGGCAGTGTGAATGAAGTTCTCGTCGTTTGCAGCTTTCGCCGCCGGTGGCACACGGTGGTTTCAATCATTGCGATCCGGCAGGGCGCTGACTTCCAAATCGATGGTGGCGCCCTTTTCGACGATGGTATTGGCCTGCAGCGACTGCCGGATCACGGTTTCGGGCAGCAAATCCGGCACGATGGTGTAGGTGAGCTGGCCGAGGCGCAGGCCGGCCTGCTGGATTTTGAGCACGGCATCCTGCAACGTGCGGCCCTCGAGCTGCGGCACCACGAACGCCTCCGGCTCGGGCCCGACGCTCAGCGTGATGTTGACTTTGGTGTTCATCGCCACCTCGGCGCGCGGCGGCACCGACTGCCAGCTTATCACACCTTCGGGATGGATATTGGAATAGTCATAGTTCACCGAACCCAGCGCCAGGCGCGCCTGGTTGAGCAGCAACTCGGCTTCGCGCTGGGAACGGCCGACCAGCTCCGGCACTTGAATGCGCTTCTCGCCACGGCTGGTGACGACGTGCACGCGCCGGCCGTATTTCACTTTGGCGCCGGGTGCCGGGCTTTGTTCGAGCACGTACCCGAAGGGCAATTCATCACTGAAGCGTTCTTCCTCTTTGATGATGGCAAAGCCGGCATTTTCCAGCGCGGCCTTGGCGTCTTCGTAGCGCATCCTGGTGATGTTGGGTATTTCCACTTGCTGGCCGTGACGGGTGTAGAGCGGCATCGCAATCCAGTCCAGCAGCAGGCCCAATGCCAGTATCAGGGCGAACACACCGGTCAGCAGGGCGAAGAAGCGATTGTTCAGCACGGCGATCAGGCCGCGCCGCCAGAAACGCAAAGGTGGGGAGCCTTGGGGATTAAACACCTTGTTCATGTTTTCAACTCAGCTTGAGCAGATGTGCGGCGAAACTGCCGTCAAGGCCGTGGCGATGCGGCAGGGTTCGCACAAAACCCTGCGGGTCGCAAAAGCGGTCATCCACGAATTGCTGCGCCGGCTGCAACACAAACGCCGGATGGGTGGCCAGGAACCACGCGACCATCTCTTCGTTCTCCGCCGGTTCGGTGGTGCACGTGCTGTAGATCAGGCGTCCGCCGGGTGTTACCAGCGTGGCGGCATTGCGCAGAATCTCCTGCTGCAGTTGCACCAGTGCGGGAATGTCTTCCGGCCGTCGGCGCCAGCGCAGGTCGCTGCGTTTGGCGAGCACCCCCAGCCCGGAGCAGGGCGCATCCACCAGCACCAGATCCGCGGCGACGCCCGAAAACGTGCGGGCATCAGCCGCGATCATGTCGATTTTGCAGTGCACGCGTTGTGCGGCTTCCGCCAGCAGGCGCAAGCGTTTTGGGCTTTGATCGACGGCAATCACCCGGGCCTGCGGGGCCAGCTCGGCGAGATGCAGGGCCTTGCCGCCGGGCGCCGCGCAAAGATCCACAATCATCCCTCCCCTGGCCGGGGCCGCGAGATGTGCGACCAGCCCGGCGCTGCCGTCTTGCACCACAAAAGCACCGGCTTTGAAAGTTTCCAGATTGGCGAGATGATGCAGGGGCGGCATTTGGTAGAAATGCGGCAGCCCGGCAATTTCCTGCAAGCTTGCGCCGGCGGCGGCCAGTTCGGCGAGCACGGCTTGCGTGTGGCGCGCCGGCTGCACCACGCGAATCGTCAACTTCGGGATCTCGTTGTTCGCCTGTGCCAGTGCCAGCATCCCGGCATCGCCATGGCGCTCCCGCCAGCGTTGCAACAACCACTCGGGATAGCTCAGCGCCTGCGCCAGTTGCCCGAGATCATTGGCCTGCAGCAGGATCTCGGGGTCCGGCCAGCGCATGGGCGCGCGCAGGGCATTGCGCAGGACCGCGTTGCACAGCCGCGCCAGAGGTTCGCCAAAATGCGCGCGCGTCAGCTCCACCGCTTCATGCACCACGGCATAGGAGGGTACACGATCGAAATAACGAAGCTGGAACAATGCGCTGCGCAGGATGTTCTTCAACAACGGCCGCGCGCCGGCAAAATTTTTTTGAAAATGGCGGGCCAGCTCGGCATCCAGGCGGCGGCGCCAGCGGGTCACCCCGTTGGCAATCGCCGTGACCAACGCCTTGTCGGGCTCCGGCAGACGGCTGCGGCCGAGATGCTTTTCCAAAACCTGGTCGAGATAGGCGCTGCCGGTTTCCGCCTCGGTGAGAATGCGACAAGCCAGCCGGCGTGCTGCCGTTGGCCGCGCCGGCGCGGCAGGCGTCGCAGCAGTTGACAGGTCGGTCATGCGCGCTAGTCTTCCACCGCTTTCACGTCGGTGATGAAGTATTCGGTCTCCCCGAACCAATCAACCGGCAGGCCGACGTGCTGTTCGTAGGACAGCGCGACGCGTTTGCCCATGGTGCGGTTGATTTTTTCGGCGACTGCATCATCCCGCACGCTGAAGTAAAATTTTTCCGGCATGACGCCGGGCACGGTCGCCAGCGCCAGCTCGCCCTCCCAGGTTTTGAAGATCCAGCCCTTTTTCGACAGCTTCTGCACATAGCCGGCACGTTCGCCGCTGGAATAACTCCAGGTCAGCATCAACCAGGTGTAGAGGCTCACCAGAATGAGCGGGATCACGATCAACCCCGCCAGCCAGCGGCCCCAATGAAATCTTTTGCCTTGCATTTGCCCGACTCGAGTGAGTGTGAGAATGTTCCTTGAAAATACGCTGGCGCAGGCTTCCTGCCTGCAGGCGGACAGGTGGCCGGCGGCTGTTGGCAAGAAAATACACCGCCGCTCATCCCGGAGAAATCTCGCCGAGAAGGAGGCCCGGCCATGGTACTGAAGCAGCATGTCTTCCGTCTGACTCGTCCCTCCAGGGCGGCGCGATTTTCATTCCGGCAGTGTCGTATGGCAGTGGCTCTGCAAAAACGATCATGAACGCGACTATTTTGCCGCGCAGCCCTCCTGCCCGCGCAGCTTTGCCGACAAGAGGTCGGCGCTGGGTGATTTCGCATTTCATGGCAAAGGCATCCCGTGGGTTGCGCGAGCCGGGTTCGAATTCCCACAGAATCCCTGCAGCATGACCGCAATGGTGGCCGTGTTTTGCGAGGCAACCGGCCATCAGGGCGGGGATGTCCGCCCGAGTTTTTCGCCGGCCATGAGGCGATGGCCCAGCAAAAACTCGGCAGTTTTCATGGCGCGCCTGCCCGCCAGTTGCAGCTCTGTAACGGCCAGCACGCCGGCGCCGGTGGCGACCAGCAGCTCGCCGCTGCGGGCATCGACATGGTGCACGCTGCCCGGCGTGAGATCACCGGACCTCGCCGGCACCACCCGGCTGCGCAAGATCTTGAGAATTTTCCCCTGCCAGCGCGTGAATGCCCCGGGCACCGGGCTCAAACCACGAACCAGGTTGCAAATCGCCACCGCCGGCCGCTGCCAGTCGATCTCGGCGAGTGCATCGGTGATCTTGGGCGCGGGCGTGGCCTCCCCCACCTGCGGCTGCGGCACCAGCGTGCCCTGCTGCATTTGTTGCAGCGTCTCCAGCAGCAGCTCGGCGCCGAGCTGTGACAGACGATCGTGCAACTCGCCCAGCGTTTCTTCGGGGCCAATCGGCGTGCGCCGTTGCAGCAACACCTGGCCGGCATCGACATTTTCGTTGATCAGAAAAGTCGTCACGCCGGTTTCGGTTTCACCGTTGATGATGGCCCATTGCATGGGCGCGGCGCCGCGATACTTGGGCAGCAGCGCAGCGTGGATATTGATGGTTCCCCGCGGCGGAATGCGGAACACCTGTGGCGGCAGGATGCGAAACGCCACCACCACAAAGACGTCGGCCCGAAGCCGTTGCAGGCTGTCCACCAGGCCGGGATCATCCAGTCGGGCGGGCTGCAGCACGGTCAGGCCGTGTGCCAGTGCGCATTGTTTGACGGCGCTGGGCCGCAACTGCTGGCCGCGGCCGGCGCGCTTGTCTTCACCGGTTACCACCGCCACCACCGGCACACGCTGTTCGAGCAATTTTTCCAGGGACGGCACGGCAAATGCCGGCGTGCCCATGAAGACGACTTTCAATTCTTGCAGGGAAGCCACTGGCATGCCATGAATTGAGAAGCCCAAGTGCTGTTGCCCTGATTTGTCAGTGCCGCGCAGGCTGCCAGACCGCCGCCCCATCGTTGAACAGGTTGACAACTCCTGTCCGTCCGCAAGCACTGACTCTGCAACGATGGGTGCGGCAACGGCCCGGCCGTTGCCGCAAATACCCTGGATTTTTTACTCCGGCTCAGCCGGGGTGGGAACGTTTTCGGACAGACATCAACCTGGCAATGTTGCGTTGGCAGGTGGAGGCCGGTGAACTCTCCGCCGGACCCACCCTTTCTTTTTCACGCAGCCCTGTCAGGGTTAGAATTTCGGGCCGTGACCGGCAAGACGGCCGGATGCCATCTCCAGCCGGGTTTGCTCGGCCAGCGCCTGCAATTTCTTGTTGAGCATCCTGCGCTTCAAGGGACTGAGGCGATCCACAAAAAAAACGCCGTTGAGATGATCGATTTCATGTTGCAGGACGCGCGCAAACAGGCCTTCGAATTCCTCCTCATGCCGGTTGCCCTGCAGATCGGCGAAGCGCAGCCGGATGCGCTCGTGGCGCTCCACCTCGGCCTCGATCTCCGGAATGCTCAGGCAGCCTTCTTCCATGGTGAGCAGTTTGCCGGCCGTCTGCGCGACTACGGGATTGACGAAGGCGCGCGGGGCGGCGCCCGCGGTAATCAGCCCGGCTTCGACCACGCACAGCGCCTCGCGGCAGCCGACCTGATTGGCCGCCAAGCCGATGCCGCCGGCCGCCTGCATGGTCTCGATCATGTCGGCCGCCAGTTGCCGCAGCCGGTCATCGAAAACCGCGAGTGGCACGGCCTTTTGCCGGAGAATGGGATCACCATATTTGCGGATGGGGAGCACCGCCATTTACTTCGACTCCGTTTTTTCCAGCTTGCGGCCGATGCTGCTGCGCGCCACCTCGAGCTTGACGTTGTCTGCCACCTGCAGCAACACGGTCTGCTCCTTCTCCTTCACCCCCACGATCTTGCCGTAGATGCCGCACGACATGATCACCTCATCGCCTTTCTGCAGGCTGGCAAGCATCTTGCGGATTTCCTTTTGTTGCTTGATTTGCGGCCGCAGAATCAAAAAATACATCACCAGAATGAAAAGAACGAACATCAAGCCCATGTCGAAAATCGGATTTCGGACGCCCTGGCCGCCAGTCTGCAACAACCAAGTCAACAGCAACATATGCCCTCCTCTTTGCAAGCTCGTGGTGGTTTTCCGTCAAGTCTGTGGTGACGCGCAATAGCGATTGAAGAAGTCCTGTTTGAATTCGGCAAAGGTCCCGGCCGCAATGGCGGCACGCATCGCCGCCAGCAGGCGGTGATAAAAGCGCAAATTGTGCAGGCTCGCCAGCCGCATGGCGAGAATCTCCTGCGCCTGAAAGAGATGGCGCAAATAGGCGCGTGTATGCGTGCGGCAGGCGTAACAATCACACGCCGCTTCGATCGGCGAAAAATCGTCCTTGAACCGTGCGTTGTTGAGATTCAGCGGCCCCTGTGCGGTAAACACCTGGCCGCGCCGGCCGCTGCGCGTGGGGATGACGCAATCGAACATGTCGATGCCCAGCGCCACGGCATTCACAATGTCCTCCGGTTTGCCCACGCCCATGAGATAGCGCGGTTTTTCCGGCGGCAGCAGCGTGGTGGAGAGGTCGAGCATTTCCAGCATCGCGGCTTTGGGCTCGCCCACCGCCAGGCCGCCCACGGCATAGCCGGGAAAATCCAGCGCCAGCAACTCCTCGGTGCTGCGCCGCCGCAGATCGGCATGGGTGCCGCCCTGGGTGATCGCAAACAGGGCCTGCTCATGGCCGTAGAGCGGCTCCGCCGCGCGCCAGGCGGCCAGGCAGCGTTCCGCCCAGCGCGTGGTCAGCGCCAGGGATTTCGCCAGATAGCCGTATTCCGCCGGATAGGGCGCGCATTCATCCAGCACCATCATGATGTCCGAACCGAGTGCAAGCTGCGTGCGGATGACGCTTTCGGGCGTGAATTCATGAGGCGAGCCGTCCAGATGTGATTGAAAGCGCACGCCGTTGTCGTGAATCTTGCGCAAAGCCGCCAGGCTGAAAACTTGATAACCGCCGCTGTCCGTGAGAATCGGCCAGGGCCATTGCGCAAAGCGGTGCAGGCCGCCGGCGCGCCGCAGCAATGCCTCGCCCGGACGCAGGTAAAGATGATAGGTGTTGCCAAGAATGATCTGGCTGCCGACTTCGTGAATCTCGCTGGGGCTGAGCGTCTTGACCGTGCCCTGCGTGCCCACCGGCATGAACACCGGTGTCTGAATCTCGCCGTGCGCGGTGACCAGGCGGCCGCAGCGTGCGCGTGTGGTTTTGTCCCGCTGCAGCACGGTAAACGAGAACACCTGCAACGTCATCGTGGGGCTCTGCTCTTGCGTGTTTTTGCTCTCCGCTCACAGCAGCCGCGCCAGCGCATCATCCACCCGCTCCACCGGCACCACCGTCAGCCCCGGCGGCAGGGGCAGCCCGTGGGCGGAATATTTCGGGATCACCGCGTGCTGAAAGCCGAGCCTGGCCGCCTCGCTCAGGCGCTTCTCGAGCTGCGGCACCGCGCGCACCTCGCCGCCCAGTCCCACTTCACCGATCACCACCACCGTGGGATCGACCACGGCATTGCGCAGCGAGGAGGCGGCGGAAACCACGATGCCAAGATCCGCCGCCGGCTCTTCGATGCGTACGCCCCCGGCCACGTTGACAAACACATCGTAAGTGCTCACCCGCAGGCCGATTCGTTTCTCCAACACCGCGAGCAGCAACGCCAGCCGGCGCGCATCGATGCCGTTGGCCGTGCGTTGCGGCACCCCGTAGTGGGTGGCGGTCAGCAGCGCCTGCACCTCCACCAGCAGCGGCCGCGAGCCTTCCAGGGTGCAAATCACCACCGAGCCGGAGATGTCACCTTTGCGCTGCGCCAGAAAAATTTCGGAAGGATTGGCCACCTCCGCCAGGCCGTTCGGTTTCATCTCGAAGACGCCGATTTCGCGCGTGCTGCCGAAGCGGTTCTTGACCGAGCGCAAGATGCGGAACAGGTGGTCGCGGTCGCCTTCGAATTGCAGCAGGGTGTCCACCATGTGCTCGAGCACCTTGGGCCCGGCGAGATAGCCCTCCTTGGTGACGTGGCCGACGAGGAGGATCGTGATGTTCTCGTTTTTGGCCACGGTCAGTAAAGCCAGGGCGCATTCCCGCACCTGGCTGACGCTGCCGGGCGGGCTTTCGAATTCCGGACGGTAGACGGTCTGAATCGAATCGACGATCACCACCGCCGGCTGCAGGCTGGCGATGGCGGCAAGAATTTCGTCGAGGTTGGTTTCCGCCAAGATGAAGAGATGTGCCGAATCCAGGGCCAAACGCTGGGCACGCATCTTGGTTTGCCGGGCGGATTCCTCGCCGGTCACGTACAGGACCCGGAAATTCTCACACGCCAGCGCCGCCGCCTCCTGCAGCAGCAGGGTGGATTTGCCGATGCCCGGATCGCCGCCAAACAACACCAGCGAACCCGGCACCAGCCCGCCGCCCAACACCCGGTTCAGCTCGTTGCTGTGACAGAGAATGCGGCCGGGATCATCCTGCGAAATCTCGCGCAACGGCAGGGGCCGGTTGCGCCCCCCCGCCGCAGGCCGTGCCCCCCGTTGGGCGGGTGCCGGCACGCGCTCTTCGACCAATGTGTTCCATTCCCCGCATACCGGGCAGCGGCCGAGCCAGCGCAAACTTTGATGCCCGCAGTTCTGGCAAACGTACTGCCGGCTTTCTTTTTTCGGACGAGTCATGCGCTGCGGGCCCAGGGGTTTGGCCTGTCAAAAATTTGGCCTGCGTCACTTGTTGACGAGGCCAATCGCAACCACGGGCACGGAAGCCCGACAACCCAACCCGACTCGAACCGCATGCCGGCAGAGGGGATCGCCCCGCACATCACGCGGCTGCCGGAAGGCGCTGGCGGGCTTCCGTGAAATTTCACGCGGCGAAAATATTGATTTTGCCCCCGAAAGTCAAGGCATTACTCGGCCGGCGAGCGGCAGCGGCCCGCGTGAGCAGACTTTGCGCGGGCGTATCGCACCCCGTCGCGAAAACCGCCGCGGCAGCGCCGGCAAGATATTCAGTAGTTGCTTTTTCAGCAAAAATTTTGCAATGAGAGAAACAGCTTGCCTTGTTATTCTCCGGCAAGAAAAAGAGGTCGGAAGCTGCAAATTGGAATCCCGTGCCCGCTGCCCGCCGCTCTTGCTTGTGCATGGTCGTGTCCAGCGAGCAGCCTTCTGCCCTCCAGTGGGTCGTGCAAATCAGTCGTGCCAGCATACTGAAACGAATGCAAAAAACAAATTTCCGGAGTCCAGGCATGCCAGTCAGAATACTTGTCGTCGATGATGAACCGGATTTGCAGCTCATGATCACGCAAAAATTCCGCAAACAAATTCGCGAACAGGAGCTCGACTTTGCCTTTGCCCATAATGGCGTCGCCGCCTTGCAGATGCTGCAGACCAACCCGGAAATCGACGTGGTACTGACCGACATCAACATGCCCGAGATGGACGGTCTCACCCTGCTCGCCAAAATCAACGAGACCCATCCCCTGCTCAAGACCGTCATTGTCTCGGCTTATGGCGACATGAAAAACATCCGCACCGCCCTCAATCACGGTGCGTTCGATTTCGTCACCAAGCCCATCGAGTTCCAGGACCTGGAGATCACTCTGCGGAAAAGCATCGCGGAGGCGCAAAACCTGAAGCAGGCGGCGCGCGAACGGGACCGGCTGGTGGCCCTGCAGCGGGAGCTGGAGGTGGCGGCCACCATTCAAAAGAGTCTGGTGCCGCAAACCTTTCCCCCCTTTCCCCACCGCCACGATTTTGCCCTGCATGCCGAGATGATCCCCGCGCGCGAAGTGGGCGGCGACTTTTACGACTTCTTCCTCATCGACGATCAGCACCTGGGCTTCGTCATCGGTGATGTTTCCGGCAAGGGCGTGCCGGCAGCGCTGTTCATGGCGGTGAGCAAGACCCTGCTGAAAGCCACGGCGCTCAAAGGCGTGGCGCCGCATGAATGCCTGCAGCAGGTGAATCGCATCCTGTGCCTGGAAAGCGTGGACGAGATGTTCGTCACGGCCTTCTACGGCATTCTCGATGTTGCCAGCGGCGAGATTGCCTGCTGCAACGGCGGCCACAACCGCCCCTTTGTTGTCCGCGGCGACGGCCGGATCGAGATGCCAGCCGGTGGCGAAGGCTTGATGCTGGGGATGGTCGAGCATTGGGAGTATCAACCCGGCCGCCTGGTGCTCGCACCGGGTGACAGCTTGATCTTGTACACCGACGGTGTCACGGAGGCGATGGACCGCGGGCAGAATCAGTTCACCGAGGATCGTCTGGCCGAATGCCTGAAAGCTGCCCAGCAATCCACTCTGCCGGAGATGATTGCGAGTATTGTCTCCTGTGTGCGTGCCTTCGCCGGTGGCGCCCCCCAGACCGATGACCTGACTGTGCTGGCGTTGCGCTACATGGCCTGAGGCCGGACACACCCGCCAGACCTGCCGCTGCCTTAGCAGAAATCCACTTTATGAAAAAAAGTCCTCTCTGCCTCCTGCTGATTGTCTGTTGCTGGCGAACCCTGCCGGCGGTCGCGCCGACGGCCGGGCACGGCAAAGAATTCGGCATTCCATTTTTCAGATACTATTCCGCCCGCGAATCAGGCGGTGGCGTGCAGAACTGGAGTGTGGCACAGGATCCGCGCGGGGTGATGTATTTCGCCAACAACGCCGGCGTGCTCGAATACGACGGCGTCGCCTGGCGTTTGATTCCCATCCCCAATAGCAGCGCCGCGCGGGCGCTGGCGGTTGACGCCGATGGCACCCTCTATGTCGGCGCGCAGGGCGAGTTGGGCTATCTCGCGCCGGACCGGAATGGGGGCGGGATGACCTACGTCTCGTTGCGCGACAGCATACCCGCCGAATATCGCGATTTCGGCGACATTGCCAAATGTTACGCCACGTCCGCCGGCATTTATTTTCAGGCACTCGATCGTTTGTTCTTCTGGCCGCGTGCGGGCAGGCTGCGGGTGTGGAAACCCGCCCTGCCGTTTCATCTCTCCTTCCTCGTTCACGATCGCCTCTACATTCGCCAACCGGAAGTGGGCCTGCTGCAGTTGGTGGGAGACTCCCTGCAACTGGCGCCCGCGGGCGAGCGCTTTGCCGCGCTGCGCATCTATTTCATGGCGCCGGCCGGTGGTAATGCAATCCTGATCGGCACACGCGAGCAGGGACTGTTCTGGTATGACAGCCGCTCCGCCCGCCCCTTCCCCACGGCCATCGACGACTTTCTCACTGAAAACCAGATTTACCACGGCGAGGTTTTGTCCAACGGCGATTTTGCCCTCGGCACCTTGCGCGACGGTGTGGCCATCATCAACCGCCAGGGCGAGCTGCAGCAGCTTCTCAACAAAGCCGCGGGCCTGCCGGATGAAAACGTGCGCTACCTCTATTCCGACCGCCAGGGCGGTTTGTGGCTGGCGCTCAACAACGGCATCACCCGCGCCGAGATGCCGGCGCCGCTTTCCCGCTTCGGCGAGCTTTCCGGCTTAATCGGCGGCGTGGAATTCATTCACCGGCATCGCGGCCGGTTGTATGCCGCCACCGATGCCGGCGTCTTCACGCTGCAGCCGTTTCGCAGCGGACGCGGGCAGACCGCTTTGCTGCTGCCCTCCTTCCAACCGGTGGCCGGCATTGCCAGCGAGAGTTGGTGGCTGCTTTCCACCGGTGCCGTCTTGCTCGCGGCCGCAAGCGATGGCGTCTATGAAATTGATGGCGAGCAGGCCCGGCTGGTGCAGCCCTCCGAGGGACATTCCTTTGTGCTGCATCGTTCCCGGCTCGACAGCACCCGCTTCTTCGTCGGTTGGCGCGATGGCCTTGCCGCCTTTCGCCGCATCGGTAACACCTGGCGCGATGAAGGCGCGGTGGCGGGCATCACCGAAGAAATCCGCAGCATGCTGGAGACGGACAGCGGCATCCTGTGGCTGGGCACGCGCTCACAGGGCTACCTGCGCGTCGATTTCGGCGCCGGATTTCAGAAGAACCCGCGGGTGGAAAAATTCGACAGCCGCCACGGCTTGCCGGAAAATCTGGGGTGGGGAATCGTGCTCGGCCTAGACGGCCGGGAGCTGTTCGTCACCGATCAGGGCATCTACGCGTATGAGGCCGAGGCCCGGCGTTTCGTGCGCGATACGACCGCCGCCACCGCGGAAGCCAATCGCGCCAATGCCACGGGCGAAGTGCTCGCGGATGCCGCCGGCAATTTGTGGATGCAGTTGATCAAGAAGAACGGCAGCGAAATCGGTGTGGCGCGGCGACGGCCTGATGGTTCCTATCATTGGGAGGCCACGCCGTTTCATCGCTTCGCGGATTTCACGGTGTGGGACATTTATCCGGAGGCCACCGGCGTGGTCTGGTTTGGCGGCCCGGACGGCCTGGTGCGCTATGACACCACCATCACCAAAAACTACGCCGTCACTTTTACCGCGCTCATCCGCCGCGTGGTCACCATCGGTGGCGATTCCCTGCTCTATGGCGGCGCCCGGTTCGGGGAGGGCGGCGAGCCGCCGCGCCTGCCCTATTCCAAAAACAGTGTGCGCTTCGAATTCGCCGCCCCCAGCTTCGATGACGAGACGGCCACCCGCTATCAATATTTTCTGGAAAACTTCGACAAAAGCTGGTCGGAGTGGACCGCGGAAACCAGGAAGGACTATACCAACATCTCCGAAGGCACCTACTGTTTTCGTGTCCGCGCCCGCAACCTGCACGGACAGCTCAGCACGGAAGCCGGGTTCGCCTTCACCATTCTGCCGCCCTGGTATCGCACCTGGTGGGCTTATGGGGTCTATGCCGGGCTGGCGGCACTTGCCATTTACGGATTGATCAAGTATCGCACCCGCCAACTGCTGCAACGCAGCCGGGAGTTGGAGCACACCGTGCAGCAGCGCACCGAGCAAATTCGCCAGCAGGCCGAGGAGCTGGAGACACTGGACGGCATCGTGCGGCAGATCAACCGCGAGCTGGATCTCGCCAGCGTGCTGCGTTCACTGCTGGAGCAGGGGCTGAAGCTGTTTCCCGCGGCCGAGAAAGCCTCGGTACTGCTGCGCGATTCCACCACCGGCCTGTTCAAGTTTGCCGCGGCCGCCGGCTATGATTTGAATCGCATGAAAGACATTGCCTTCACGCCCGCGCAGCTCGAGCAGCGCTATGCCGCCGGCGCCGAGGAAGTCGGTGAGGGCGTATATCTCGTGCGCAATCTGCAAAATCTCTATGTGGAAGAAAAGCGCAATGCGATCTCCACGCCGATTTCCGTGCTCGCCATGGCCGCGGTGTGGCACGGCCAGATCGAGGCCTATCTGGTTTTCGACAATCTCTCCCATATGCGCAGCTTCAGCCGCGCCGACGCCCACAAGCTCAACCGCTTCCGCAGTCATGCTGTCTCCGCCATCATCAAAGCCAAAATCCTGCAGGAACTGCAGCAGAAGAATGTCGAGATCCTGCGCACCCAGGAGCAGCTCATCATGCAGGAGAAGCTCGCCTCGTTGGGCACCTTGACGGCGGGCATCGCGCACGAGATCAAAAATCCCCTGAACTTTGTCAACAACTTTGCCGTGCTCTCGCTGGAATTGCTGGACGAGCTCGAACAGGAGCTCGGGCAGATTGCCGAAAGGATCGACCCGCGCACGCGGGTGAGCCTGACGGACCTCCTGGGCGCACTCCGGCTCAATGCACAAAAGATCAACGAGCATGGCCGGCGCGCGGACGGCATCGTGCGCGGCATGCTGCAACACGCACGCGCGGAAACCGGGGAGCGCGAGAGCACGGAGCTCAACGTGCTGGTGCAGCAGGCGGTGAGCCTGGCGTATCATGGCATGCGCGCGAATGAGCCCGACTTCAACACCGCGTTGCAGGAGGATTATGACCCGCTGGCCGGCCGGCTCGAAGTCGTGCCACAGGATCTCAGCCGCGTGCTGCTCAATCTGCTCAACAACGCCTTTTATGCCGTGCATCAGAAAAAGAAGCAGCGCGGCGACAACTATGCGCCGGTGCTGACCGTGCGCACGCGCAGCCTGGGCGACAAGGTCGAAATCCGCATTCATGACAACGGCACCGGCATTCCCCCGGCGGTGCGCGACAAGATCTTCAATCCCTTCTTCACCACCAAGCCGCCGGGCGAAGGCACCGGCCTGGGTTTGTCGATCAGCTTCGACATTATTCAAAAACATCGCGGTGACATGCGGGTGGAGACCGAGGAGGGCAGGTTTACGGAGTTCATCATCACGCTGCCACGCGCCACCGGCGCCAAGGTTTGAGTGGCGCAAGCACGAATTGCGCAGCAGAAACAAAAAATCCCGCCGGCCGCCTGGCCCGCGGGATTTTTTGTTTCGATTTGTCACGCCAAATCACTTGAGAAACGACATCTTGCGCGTTTGTTCAAAGCCGTTCACGCGCAACCGGTAGAAATAGATTCCACTCGGCACGAGTTGGCCGTGATCGTCACGGCCATCCCAGGTGTAGGCATGGCGGCCGCCCGCCAGTTCACCGGCAACCAGGCGGCGAACCTCCTGGCCGTTGATGTTATAAATCAACAACTGCACCGCCCCCGCCTCCGGCATGCTGAAACGGATGGTGGTGCTGGGATTGAACGGATTCGGGTAGTTCTGCGCCAGCTCATAGCTGCTCACTGCCGTGGCGCTGATCGCGTTTTCTTCCTCTGCTGTAAAGCGCGGCCGCGGCAGGGCCGGCACATACGAATGCGGCACAAAGATCACGCCCTCTTCCAGCGAAATGGCCCTGGCCACCACCGCGCCCTTGAATCCGCAATCTTCTTCGAATTGCACTTTGGCATGGGGCGCGATCAGCCAGCCCATAAACAGCGACTCCTCGCCGATCTCGAGCTCCTTGCGCTGCAGCGTCGTAAACGTCACCTGGTTGCTGGACAAATGACCGCCGGGCGTGATGCTGACCTCGACCTTCTCGTCGATTTCCAGCTCGCTCACCACATTGATATTCACCGGACCGCCGGCAACGTCGATCGCCAGCACCGCGCCGTCATCGGCCTCCAACTCATTCACGAAATAATCGCCCGCGCTCAACTGCAGGGTGCCGCGCTTGTCGATTTCGATCTTGCCGTAGGCGCCGGGCGGCAAGTTCAGCGCGCCTTTCTTGGGTACGTACACCTTGCCCGTCTTCGGCGCAGTGAAAACCGGTGCGGGCAGGCCGAGATTGGCCACCGCGGCGCTCTCCTCGGTTTTGCCGGTCACGCTCGCATGGCCGGCCACATACAGCCGTCCGCCGGCGTAAACATTGCCCGCGATCACGTTGCTCTTGAAGATCGCAATGTCGCTGACCGCCGTGAGAGTGCCGGAATGTCTGCCCGGCTCGCCCTTCTCGAACAAGATACTGCCGTTGGAGTGAATATCGCCGACCGAGAACTTGTTGCCCTCGATGCGAACATATTCGTCGCCAAACAAAACGAAGCTGCGCACGATGGTGAGGCGGGAGAAGCCGCCCACGCCGCCCTTGCTGATGGTTTTCGAGGTGACATTCACCGTGCCGCCGAGAAATTCCCAGGTCGGATCTGCCAGCGTCTGGGCACCGCCCTTGAGATTTTGCGCCAGCGCCGCGGTGGCATCATGCGAGATGAAGAGTGTCAGGTCGGCCTCGGGCGTGCCGTCCAGCTCGGTTGTGTCATAGCGAAACTCGATGGTGGCATCGAGATTTTGATTGTTGGTCGGCATGACATCAAAGAAACGGCGGCCGCTGATTTTGTCGGGGTTGATCACCTGCGGCACGTTGCCACGCGCGATGGTGGTGACACCCAGCGGCACCGGCGTGGTGATCTTCAAACCCAGGTTGCCGACGTTTTCGCCCCGGGCCAGATCGTTGAGCACGCGCGTCACCTGAATGGCGCCGCCCCCGCCGATGACGATATTGCCCGGCGTTTCCACCAGCGTGGCATTCTCGCCGAAGGTGACAACGAAGCCGTTGAGATTGAAGTCGCCATTCAAAATGCGGAGTGTGCCGTTCAGCACGATATTCTTGCTCAACGTCACACCCGCGGGATTGTTGATGGTGAGATGGCGGACGATATCCGGCAACTCGTCGCCGGTCACCTCCGGTTCGGTGCCGTCATACACCACGTCATCGGAACGCCAGGCGCCGTAGCCATCGCCACTGCCGCCGGCGTATTGGGAGAGAGCCGTCTGCGCCCACAGCAACGCAGCGCCGAGCAGGATCAAAACTGGAAACTTGCATTTCATGGGTTGGTCTCCGCGCAAAAAGCGAGCGCCGCGCCAGGCGGGCAGCTCACGGTCGGGAATGCGATGCAACGAATTTTTCCTAAACGCCGGCAGCACTGTCATGGCATGGCCGCGCTGCTCAGGGCGCAGTGCGCACGCAACGAAAACCGTAGTTGTTCACGCGCTTGGCGTCCGGGGTGGCGGCGCAGGCGCGATCCGCGACGCGCAGCAACGAAGCACTCTCCGTCCACGCGCCGCCACGGAAGCCGGAGCCCTCCGCGCCGGTGATGCCGGCTGCGGTATTGGCATCGCAACCGGGCCAGTCGGCATTGGTGGCATTGCCCTCATTGCCGGCGGCTGTGGTGAGCAAGCCATCGCCATGCGTGCCGGTGAACTGGCGGCCCACGGCGCTGCCCACCGTGACCACGCGCTCCCAAAGATTGCCGCTCAATTCCATCACGCCGGCCAGGGCGGCGCCGGCTTGCACGCGGCTGCCTGCTGAAGCCGCCGCATAGATGCCGCCGCGCACCGGGCCGTTGATGCCTTTGCCGAAATTGGCGTTGGCATTCGCCGGGGCCGCGGTTTCACTGCCGCTGCCGTCCTCGCCGTGGTGACCGGTTTGCTTGATGAGATGGGTGTTGCCCCAGGCATATTCACCGGCCACCGCTTGTTGTCTGCCGCGACACGCTTTTTCGAACTCCAATTCCGTCATCGGCCGCAATGCCGCCCAGTCGGCATAAGCAGCGCCATCCTGCCAGGAGAGAAAATTGCAGGCGCGATCGGGGGCGGCCGCTTCAAATTCGGGATGCCTGCCCCGGATGGTGCCGCGGAAAGCAGTGTAGTCGGCCTCTCCCGTGGGCGTGCGGCGTGCCGCTTCCACCGGACGCAGGAGATTCAGAAAATCGGCGTATTGCCCCTGGGTGATTTCATACTTCATCACATAGAAGGCGGCATGTCCTTTGGGGAATGCCGCAGGCAGGGACTGGCTGACGTGATCATCGAAATCATCTTTGTGAGCCATGCCTTGCGCATTGTTGTTGCCCAGGCTGTGCGCTGCGCCGCCGCCCAGCATCAGCGCGTCCTCACTGGTGATCTCGAACGCTTCTCCACTTGTGCCTTTCTCAAACTGTCCGGCGAGGCTTGCAGCGGCAGGATCACCGAGCTGAAAACTGCCGGCGGGCAGATAGACCATCTCGATTGCGTGCACCTTGATCACGGTGTTTGGTGTGATGCTGGTGAGACCGTCTGCGCTGTAATTCCAGCGCAGGCGCGTCTGCTGCCAGTTAACCGCACCGGCGCCGTTGGCGGCCCGGAAGAGGAAAAGCCCCTTGCCGTCGGGCACGGTTTGCACGGCTGCTGCAACGCCGTTGTCCTTGCCCACCTGGTGATCGTTGCGGTGCGCCGAGAGTGTGGCGTGTCGCCAGGTGGCGCCGCCGTCAGTGCTGTATTTCAAAAAGACCCAGGCGGCGTCATAGTTGTACGGCTGCGCCTGCCCCGCGCCGGGCAGATCCGTGCGCCAGGAGTTTTCCCAACTCAGGTCGAATTGCACCAACACGTGACTGCCCGCCGCCTCGTGTTTGAGCGAGACACGTTTGACTGCAAGATTGTTGGCGCGGGCACCGCTGCCGATCAAGGCCAGCGTGAGCGCGACCACCGGAAGGAACAGGGCCTTGCCGTGCTTCATTTTCTTTCTCCAGGAGGATAAGAATGCCAAAAATCAACTCAGGTCATGAGGTGAAGGCAACAATAGCATGCCAAAAGGTCAGCAGCAACAAAAAAACGGCGGGGAGATAATTTTTGCGGGTCGTAGCGCGGCAAATTTGCCAGAACCAAATCTCTCAATCACAAACGGACACGAAACTGCGCAGGTGGGAATGACCGCTTTGAGGCTTGGAATGAAACGTCGCTATCTGTGCGGTCCTGCTGCAAGCCTCCGCGAGTTCCCGACGCCAGATCGGCGGTAAGCTCGGAAAGATGCCTCCAGATTGACCGGCTCCAGAAATTGACTTCATTCACCGGGAAAACGCCGTGATGTACTTCGAGACGAATGAACAATTCGGCAGATTCTCCGTGGTCATGAGGGTTTTTCCCGGGTAATTTGCCATGCCCGTATGGGCACCCAGCGGGATGAAAATGCAGCGCAGACCTCTTTTCTGCCTGCACGCTGGCTGCCTGCGCCACGGCATTTTCGTAGTATAACCCATGCGAACCTGAACTACCTTGCGATGCTGGAATCTGCGGAAAAATCCCCTCCCTCGTCTCCTGCTCTTTGCTGACCGCGTGAAGGCGTTCTCCTGCCGGTTGCGGGCATCCCCGCAACCGGCATCTCCCACGCCAACGGCATGTGCTTCCCCCTTAGACTTATGAGTCAGGGGTGTGGCAGCAGTGTAAACATGGTTCATCCCAACGCGACAGCAGTAAATTCCCCCTTGCACCTGAGACAAAGTACCCTTACTATGTATCATCGTTTTCGCCATTTTATTGCGGGGTACGGCAACCCCCTCCTCGACAACTCCATCTCCATGTCCGCCTCCCGGGGTCTTGCCTGATCGCGAAAGTGAGCTTTGTGCCTGAATCCAATCAACTTTTTTACCTGCTGTTCGAATGGCGAAAGGAGAATACCGGTGGAAAAACTTCAAAGAGGGTGGGACGGTTTTTATCACCCCCGCAGCGAAGATGAGGTGCGCACCCTGATTTTGCACGCACGCCGCGAGGGCTGCCAAACCCGCGTGCGCGGGTCCGGGCATTCGGTCAATCGCGCGATTTACACCGAAGATTTCGGCCGGGCGCACCGCGCGGGTCTCGACCTCATGCTCGATCAACTCAGCTTCACGCCGGGCAATCCCGACGACAAAGTTCGCATCGATGCGAAGAACAAAACCGTGGCCGTCAAGGCCGGTTGCCATCTCGGGTTCGATCCGTATGATCCCGCCGGCGTTTCGAGCTGGCAAAACAGCCTGCTTTATCAACTCGCGCAACAGGGCCTGGGCGTGGCGGATTTGGGCGGCATCATTCATCAAGCCGTCGGCGGTTTTATTTCCACCGGCTCCTCGGGCGGCTCGCTGCAGGATTCTTTCGGCGAGGCGATCATCGGCCTGAAGCTCATCGACGGTACCGGCAAACTGCACGAACTCACGCGCGCGGGCGGCGATGACAAATTTTTCGCCGCCGGCGTGTCCATGGGCTTGCTCGGCATCATTACGGAAGTCACGTTTTCTCTGGTTGAAAATTTCAACATCATCGGCGAGCAATCAACCACCGACATCGACAAAACGCCGATCGATCTTTTCGGCAACGGCACGGCGGGCAAACCGAGCTTGCAGAATTTTCTTTATCAAAAAGATTTCCCCTACATTCGTTTGATGTGGTGGCCGCAGCAAAAGGTCGAGCGCTTCGTGGTATGGAAGGCGAAGAAGATGCAGAGCTCGGATTATAATTCTGCGACCGGCACACCGCAAGATTTCAAGCCACAGCCGTATTGGGAATTTCCCCGCTTCGGCAAATTCAACTTCAAAACCAAACGCTTTGCTGCCGACATTCCCACCGAGGGTCCCTCCGAATTGATGGCGGAAGGCGCGGGCGGATTGTTCTACAGCATCGTGGGCAATTGGCATCAAGCCGTGGCTTTGCTCAAGCCCGGCTTTCTCGCCAAGTGCGCGCTCAAGATCGTCGATTGGCTGTTTCCAAAACAAATTCTGCCCGCGGTGCTCAAGGCGTTCAATCCGCGCGACAGCGATCCCGATCCGGTGAGCGGCAAACCTTCCGGGCCGCAAAAGTTTTGGGATTATTACTGGAGCAGCCTGCCGATGGACAACCGTGTGGATGACAAGCTCGTGCCCACGGATTTCACCGAGATTTGGATTCCGATTTCGCACACCGCGGAAGTGATGCGCACGATGCGCGATTTCTACAAAAAGGGAGGCTACAAAGCCACCGGCTCATACTCGTGCGAGCTGTATTCGGCGAAGAAAAGCGATTTCTGGCTCAGTCCCTCGTTCGGCGAAGACATGTTTCGCGTGGATATTTTCTGGTTTGGCTACAACGCCGATGATCCGCAGCAGGTTTACTATCCGCAGTTTTGGAAACTGCTCATGCCCAGGTTTCCGTGCCGCTTTCATTGGGGCAAATACCTGCCGGTCGATCCGAATTATCTGCGCGCGCAATATCCGAAATGGGAGGCGTTCATGAAGCTGCGCGCGGAAATGGATCCGCAGCAAATTTTTGTGACGCCGTATTGGCGGGAGCGGTTGGGGGTTTCAGCGAAGTGAGAGTGGGAGAGGGGGAGAATCGGGGAGAGGGAGAATAAACGTAACGAAGAGGGCAGGCTTGCAACGGCGCAAGAGTCGGGCAACCCTAAACGGCGCGACGCACGGGAAGCGCTGGTGAAATCACGAAACCGCTTATCACCATACGGAACAAGGAGGAATAAAGATGTTGCAAGAAAAAATTCAGCGAAGCATTTTTTCAAAGGCCATGGGATTGATTTTAATCCTCGGCTTGAGCGCGGCGACCGCGTTCGCCCAAACCGCCGCGCTGCGCGGCAAAATCATGGATGCGCAAACTGGCGAGCCGTTGCCGCGCGCGAACGTCGTGGTCACCGGCACCAACTTCACTGGCGGCGCGGCTTCGAACACCGACGGTTTTTTTGAAGTGAAAAATCTCGCCGTCGGCGTTTACAGCGTGAGCGTTTCATTCATGGGATACGAAAAACAAACCCTCGAGCGCGTCGCGCTCAATGCCGGCGAGAGCCGGGAGCTGAATCTGGCGCTGCGCGCCATGGATATTCCTCTCAATCCGGTAGTGGTTTCCGCCTCGCGGTTGCAAGAGAAAGCGCTGGCGGCGCCGGCCGCGATTGCGGTGGTGGAGGCGGAGGAGGTGCAACGCCGCTCAACGATGACGCCGATCGACCATCTGCGCAGCCTGCCGGGCGTCGACGTCGTCACCAACGGCTTGGCACAAAGCAGCGTGGTGGTGCGCGGCTTCAACAGCATGTTTTCCAGCAATCTGCTGGTGCTCACGGACAATCGCAATGCCAACGTGCCGTCTTTGCGCGTGAACAATTACAGCCTCATTCCGGTGGTAAACGACGATCTCAGTCGCATCGAAGTCGTTTCCGGGCCGGGCTCCGCGCTGTACGGCCCCAATTGCGCCAACGGCGTGTTACATCTCATCTCCTCCTCGCCCTTTGAATCTCGCGGCACGACCATCAGCGTCGGCGGCGGGGGTCGCGATTTTTTCAACCTTTCCTCGCGCGGCCCGGGCGGCGGCCACAACGTCTATACGGCGGCGCTGCGCCATGCCGGCGTTGGCGGCGAAAAATGGGGCTACAAAATTTCGGCGCAATATCATCAAGGCCGGGATTGGGAAAGTTATTTGCCGATCGACGTGGCGCCGCGCAAAATTATTTTTGGCCATCAAACCACCACCGGCAGGGTGACGGTGGGTGACAGCGTGGTCAACGCCGCGGATTTCGGCGTGGAAAAAATCGCCGGTGACGCCCGCCTCGACTTGCGCTTGAATCAGAACACCACCCTGATCTTCAACGCCGGCGTGAATCGAATCAATCAGATCGAGCTGACCACCGTGGGCGCGTTTCAAGCCCGGGATTGGACTTATAGCTACGCGCAGGCGCGGCTGAATTACAAAAATCTTTTTGTGCAGGGATTCATCAATGCCAGCGATGCCGGCAACACGTTTGGCCTGCGCACCGGCAACTATACGCTGGACAACTCGAAGCTGATTGTCGGCCAAGTGCAGCACGCGCTTGCGTTCGGCAATCGCCAGCGCTTCACCTACGGCGTCGACGCACAATTCACTCGACCCGATACCAAAAACACCATCCACGGCCGCAACGAAGACGCAGACAACATCAATGAGCTGGGCATTTATCTGCAATCGGAAACCCGGCTGTCCTCCCAACTCGATTTGGTGCTTGCCGCCCGCTTCGATGAGCACACTCATCTCGAGCCGCAATTTTCGCCGCGCGCGGCCTTGGTTTTCAAACCGAGCGTTGAGCACAACTTTCGCCTGACGTACAATCGCGCTTTTCGCACACCGACGCCGGCGACGTTTTTCGTCGACATTCTCGCGGAAACCGTTCCCAACCCCTTCAACCCGGCCAAGCCGTTGATCGCCATTCGCGCTTATCAAACACCGGGAGCAATGAGGTTTCACCGCACCGGCGACGGCCAGGCGCAGATGATGACGCAGCTGCTCCCGCCGGGAACCGGGTACGTGCCTTCGACGGTGAATTCCGTGTGGCCGGCGTTGCGGCAAATTTTAGTGCTGGGGTCGCCGGCGGAATTGCAGGCGCTGCTGGCGGCGACGCTGCCGCAAGAGCTCGGCACGACCGTGGCGGGCGACTTCCGCAAATTGAATACGGCCACCGGCAGCTTCGATCTGGTGACTGACGTGCACGATCGTCCGGCGCTCGCGCCAGAGATCAACAACACATTGGAAATCGGCTATAAAGGCGTGCTGGGCGAAAAGCTGGTCGTCGGCGTGGATGTTTATCACACCCGCTACAAAGACTTCATCAGCGAGCTGCAAGTTTTCAATCCCAACGTGTTTGCCAACCCGCAGCAGCTCGCCGTGGCGCTGCAGCCGACAGCGGAAGCGATCACGAATATTTTGATCGCGCAAGGCGTGCCGCCGGAGCAGGCCCAGGCACAGGCGCAAGCGATTGTCACCGGCCTCGTCACCGCGGCGGTGCAATTGCCGCTCGGCGTGGTGTCGCCGGAGCAGATCGCCAACGACACCGACGTGATTCTCACCAACCGCAACTTCGGCGACATTTCCGTCAATGGCCTCGATCTGAGCCTGACTTATTTTGCGCATCCACGTTGGACGTTTTCCGGCAACTATTCTTTTGTCACTGACAAGGGATTCAATATTTTCAAAAGACCAAATCGCGTCTATTTCGAAAACGTTGACGGGGTGGATGACATTGCGCTCAATGCCCCGGGCAACAAAGCCGGGCTGGAGGTGCACTATCGCAATCTCGCCAAGACCTTTGCCGCCGAGCTGCGCGGTCGCTATGTGGAAGGGTTTCCGATGAAGTCCGGCGTTTATGAGGGCGAGGTGCAAACTTACACGATCGTCGATGCGAATCTGTCTTATGAACTGCCCTTTGCGAAAGACACGCGCCTCGCGTTTTCGGCGTTGAACGTGTTCGACAAGGAGCACTGCGAATTTATCGGCGCGCCGATTTTGGGGAGGTTGTTGCTGGCGAAATTGACGCAGAGGTTTTGAGAAGTCGATTCCGGAGCGCCGAGGCAATAACTTTCCCGTATCTCAAACCGCGAATGGGCGCGAATAAACGCGAATTGTATAAGTTTAGCGGTCTAAATCGGAGTACAATGCTTTAGCATTGCAAGACTAAAGTTTTGCACTCCGAGTTCATTTGGCTAAATTCATACTGCGAATTTAAAAAAAACAAGAGTCAGGATTCATTCGCGGTGATGAGCGGTTTTGAAAAATGGGTACGTTGTTTAAATGACGAACCTACAAGTTCCCACGGCTAAAAATCTCCAACGGTTAGATCGAGGCCGACGGATGTTTTTGTCCGTTGGCCTTGATCTATTTGTTGGAGAAAGTTTTTTGCGATTGATTCGCGTCGCGTCATGAACGGTGCAACACGCTTGAATTTAACCAGCAAAAACGCCGGAGGCGTGAAATGTTTATAGACGCGCGCCATGATAAAGATTCAAAACGCCGGAGGCGTGGCATGTTTATAAATCGCGCCCTCGGAAAAATTCAAACCGCCATCGGTGTGACATGTCCATGAGATGAAGCAATGATCTCTATGCGCCTCAATAACGTGCCACCCCGATGGGGTTGGCGATTGGTTGGACGCCACGATTCTATAAACATGGCAACCCTACGGGTTTGAATTTGGCATCGCAATCGCAAACGCCGTAGACGTGGCATGTTTATAACCCGCGCCAAGATGAAAATTCAAAACTGATGAGGAACCCATGAGTCCGTCAAAAACGATTCATTATTTCGCGTTTTACATGGTCTTTGAAGTCGTGATGCTGTTGTGGAGTCCGCCGGCGCTTTTGCAAATGGTGGGCATTGATCCCGGCGCCGCGGTGTGGCTGCGCGTGATTGCCGGCATCGTTGCCGGGCTGACGATTTACTATTTCAAGATCTCGCGCGCGCAAATCGCCGCGATGTATCCGATCACGGTGTACGAGCGCAGCACGGTTTTTATTGCCACGGCCGCGCTCTACGCGTTGGATCATCTGCCGCTCATTGTGTTGTTTGTCGGCATCACGGATTTGCTCGGCGCGCTGTGGACGTGGTGGGCCATCGCCCGCAGCAAGTCGGAGTGACAAGCTAAAGCTTGTCAAGCTTTTCATCAAACCAACAAACTGAAGTTTGCCACTCCGAAAATCGGAGTGACAAGCTAAAGCTTGTCAAGCTTTTCATCAAACCAACAAACTGAAGTTTGCCACTCCGAAAATCGGAGTGACAAGCTTCAGCTTGTCAAGCTTTTCATCAAACCGGCAAACTGAAGTTTGCCACTCCGAAAATCGGAGTGACAAGCTAAAGCTTGTCAAGCTTTTCATCAAACCAACAAACTGAAGTTTGCCACTCCGAAAATCGGAGTGACAAGCTTCAGCCTGTCAAGCTTTTCATCAAACCGACAAACTGAAGTTTGCCACTCCTATTATAAACTTCGGCACTGAAATGATCGATCTGCAAAACTATCTCGCCAAAGAAACTCTCCACGAAGGGACGCGCACCGTCATCTATCGCGGCGCGCGCAAGAGCGACGGCCTGCCGGTGATATTGAAAACGCTGCGGCAGGAATATCCCGAGCCCGCGGCGCTGGCGCGGCTGCGGCATGAGTTTGAAATCGCACGCGAGCTGCAATTCGACGGCGTCGTCAAGTTCATTGAGCTGGTCGAGCATCACAACAGTCTCGTCTTGGTGGAGGAAGATTTCGGCGGCGAGTCTTTGCAAGCCGTGCTGCAAGCGCACAAGCTTGACCTCGACACCGTTCTTGCGCTCGCGTCGCAGCTCGCGGAGACGCTGGGCCGCCTGCATCAGTGCGGTGTCATGCACAAGGACATCAATCCCTCCAACCTCGTCGTCAACCTCGTGCAGCACAAAATTCAGCTCATCGATTTCGGCATTGCCTCGCGGCTGCCGAAAGAACATGCGAGCTTGCACAGCCATTTCGAGGGCACGCTCGCCTACATGTCACCCGAGCAGACCGGCCGCATGAATCGCGGTCTGGATTACCGCACGGATTTTTACTCGCTCGGCGTCACGTTTTATGAAATGCTCACCGGGCGATTGCCCTTTCCCACGTCGGACGCGATGGAGCTGGTGCACAGCCACATCGCCAAAACGCCGCCGGCACCGCATGCGCTCGAGGCGCGTATTCCGCCCGCGCTTTCCGAGATTGTGATGAAGCTGCTCGCCAAAACCGCGGAGGGCCGCTATCAAAGCGGCTTCGGCTTGCAGGCGGATTTGGAAGAATGCCGGCGGCAATGGCAGCGCGCGGGCCGTATCGAAATGTTTCCGCCGGGCCAAAACGATTTCTCCGAGCGCTTTCACATTCCCGAAAAGCTGTATGGCCGCGAGGCCGATATCAAAACGCTGCTGGAAGTTTTTGACCGCGTGATGCAGGGCCGGCGCGAGATGATGCTGGTGACCGGCGATCCCGGCATCGGCAAATCCGCGCTCGTGCACGAAGTGCAAAAATCCCTGGTGCGCAGCCGCGGCCACTTCGTCGCCGGCAAGTTCGATCAATATCAACGCAACATTCCGTACGCCTCGCTGATTCATGCGTTTCAGGATTTGGTACGGCAGATTTTGACGGAAAGCGAGGCGAGCCTGCGTTACTGGCGCGAGTGCATTCAAAGCGCGGTCGGCGTCAACGGCAGAGTCATTGCCGAGGTGATTCCCGAAATCGAATTGATCATCGGCAAGCAGGCGCCGGTGCCGGAGCTGGGGCCGACCGAGGCGCAAAACCGTTTCAATCTCGTGTTTCAAAATTTCGTGGCTGCGCTGCCCGCACAGGAGCATCCGCTGGTGATTTTTTTGGATGATCTGCAGTGGGCGGATTTGCCCTCGCTCAAGTTGCTGCAGTATCTCATCACCGGAACCGCCTCGCCCTATTTTCTCGGCCTCGGCGCCTATCGCGACAGCGAGGTCGGGCCGGGCCATCCGCTCATGCTCACCATCAACGAGATTGAAAAAGCCGGCGTGACTTTTCATCGTCTCGCGCTGCAGCCGCTGGGGCTGGAGCATGTTGAACAATTGTTGGCGGACACGCTGCAATACAACGTCGCGCACTCGCTCGACGTAGCGCAGGCGTCCTCGCCTGCAGACAAGATGTCCGCGCTGCGAGAGCTGGCCGAATTGATTCTCGAAAAAACCGCGGGCAATCCTTTTTTCCTGAATCAATTTCTCGCGTCGCTGCACGAGGAAAAACTGCTGCTGCCCGATCCGGCGCGGCGCGCGTGGCAGTGGGACATTGCCAAAATCCGCGAGCGCAACATCACCGACAACGTGGTGGAGCTGATGACGGCCAAGCTGAAAAAGCTGCCGCTGCCAACGCAGCAACAGCTCGTGCTCGCCGCGTGCCTCGGCAACGAGTTCGAGGCGACAACACTCGCGATCATCGCGGAAAAATCCCCGGAAGTTGTTGCGCGCGATCTCACCGAAGCATTGGCGCACGGCCTGGTCTTGCTGCTCGGGAAAGAGCGGGCGGCCATGGGCAGCGATGATCTCGCGGCGGGAAAAAACGGCACTCTCAAGTTTCGCTTTTCGCACGATCGCATTCAACAGGCGGCTTATTCCCTGCTCTCCGAAACGGAGCGCGCCGAGGTTCATTGGCGCATCGGGCAACTGCTTTTGCAGAACACGCCGCCGGAAAAACGCGAGCAAAAAATTTTCGATCTCGCGGCCCAGCTCAATCTTGGCCGCAGCATGCTCGGTTCGAAGGCAGAGAGAATCGAGCTGGCGCAATTGAATTTGCAAGCCGGACATAAAGCGAAACTTTCCACCGCCTATGAGCCGGCTCGCGTTTTTTTGCAAACCGGTTTGGAGTTGCTGCGCGACGGGGATTGGAACGCGCATTACGAGTTGGCGCTCGATCTGCACGTCGAGGCGGCGGAGGCCGCCTGTCTCTGCGGCGACTTTGCGGCGATGGAGAAATTGGCCACGGTGGTGGAGCAGCGCGCGCACACTTTGTTGGATCGCGCCCGCGTGGTGATCGTCAAGCTGCAAGCCTTGATCACGCAAAACCAATTGCCGGAAGTGATCACCACCGCGCTGCCGGTGATGCGCCAGCTCGGGCTGCATTATCCCGATAAACCAAGCAAGTTGCACGTCATCATCGAGCTGCTCAAAACCAAATGGGCGTTTGCGGGAAAAAACATCGAGCGGTTGGACGAACTGCCGGCGATGACGGACGCGCAGATGATGACGGCGCTGCAGATGAGCACCCGCGTGGGCATGGCCGCTTATTTTGAAGATCCGAATCTGCTGGCCATCACGGCGCTCAAGCCGGTGCGCATTTTTTTGCGGCGCGGCAACGCGCCGATTTCGCCGCTGCTCTACACGAGCTATGGCATCGTGCTCTGCGGCGTGATCGGCGACATCGAGGCGGGCTATCGCTTCGGCAAGTTGGGCCTGCGGCTGGCGGAAAAATTTCCGGCGGCGGAATTTAAAAGCCGCCACCTGTTCGTGCATGATTGCCTGATTCGCCATTGGAAGGAACCGGTGCGCGACACGCTCGACTCCTTTCTCGAAGCCTACAAATACGGCCTCGAAGTCGGCGATTTGGAATACGCGGGCCTGGCGATTTTGCAGCATCTGCTCTCCTCGTTTCTCGCCGGCGTCGAATTGACGAAGCTCGAGGCCGAGCGCGAAAAATACGATCATGCCATCACCACGCTGCGCAATCGAACGTATATTCACGTGAAAAATCTTTGCCAGCAGCAGATTTTGAATTTCATGGGCAAGTCCGAAGATCCGTTGCGCCTGGTGGGCGAGGTTTACAACGAGGAGGTGAGTCTGCCGGAGCATCTCAAAGAGAACGATCACTATGCGCTGTATGATTATTATTACGACCGGATTTTTCTCGACTATCTTTTCGAGAATTATGGCCGGGCTTTGGAAGACGCCCAGTTGGCGGTGAAATACTTGGACGCGGTCGGCACGCTGGCGCTCACGTTCGTGACGTTCTACGAAACTTTGGCCGCGCTCGCGCACGAGGCGGCAACGCCGGAGGAGCGGAAACGTTTGCGCCGCCTGGTGCAGGTGAATAAAAAGAAACTGAAGAAATGGGCCAAACACGCACCGGCAAATCACCTGCACAAATATGAATTGGTGGAGGCAGAGCTGGCGCGCGTGAGAAGTAGCGCAGGCTTCCAGCCTGCCTCGCAACAAAATGCAGACAGGATGTCTGCGCTACAGCAAGCGATGCGGCTTTACGATCAAGCCATCGCGCATGCACAGGAAAGCCGGCATTTGCGCGAAGAGGCGCTCGCCAACGAGCTGGCGGCGAAATTTTATTTGAGTCGCGGACAGGAAAAGATTGCCAAAACCTATTTGCGCGAGGCGCACTATCTTTATCACAAGTGGGGCGCCTTCGCCAAAGTGCAGCAGCTCGAGCGCAAATACGGCGAGTTGTTGCAGGAGAGGGGCAGCGTGACCGGCTTCGAGACCGCGACCACGCTCACCCGCACGAGCACTTCCACCGGCACGAGCAGCGGCGCACTCGACGTGCTCTCGGTGCTCAAGGCCACGCAGGCCATCTCCGGCGAGATTGATCTCGAGAAATTGCTCGCCAAGATGATTAAGATCGTGATCGAAAACGCCGGCGCGCAGCGCGGCTGCTTTTTGATCGAAAGCGAGAACGGCTGGTTGATCGAGGCCGAAGGCTTTGCCGATCAGAGCGAGCCGCGGGTGCTGCAATCGCAGCCGCTCGCCGGAACGGTTGCCGATGGCATCGTGCACTACGTCAGCCGCACGCGCGAAGCCGTGGTGCTGGGCGACGCGGCGCATGATGGCCGCTTCACCGGCGAGACCTACGTGCAACGCTGCGGCACGCGCTCGCTTTTGTGCAAGCCGGTGATCAAACAAAACGATCTCATCGGCATTTTGTATTTGGAGAACGATCTCGCCACCAATGTGTTCGTACCGAGCCGTCTCGAAGCGGTGGAGATTCTCGCTTCACAGATTGCCGTGTCGCTGGAAAATGCGCGGCTCTACAAACGTTTGGAGCAGTACAATCGCACGCTGGAGGAAAAAGTGCAGCAGCGCACCGCGGAGCTGCAGGACAAAAACGCGGAGTTGACGCAAACGCTGCAGCGCTTGCGCGAGATGCAGAATCAACTGGTGACGCAGGAGAAGCTCGCCTCGCTCGGCCAGCTCACCGCCGGCATCGCGCACGAGATCAAAAACCCGCTGAATTTCGTGAATAACTTTGCGGTGCTGTCGGTGGAGTTGGCGAAGGAATTGCGGGAGGAGCTCGGGAAGCAGAGGGCGGAGGGCAGAGGGCATGGAGCGGGGGGCGAAGATGACTTTGCGAATATCGAAGAGATTATCGAGACGTTGATTCAAAACGCGGAGAAGATCAACCACCACGGCAAGCGCGCGGATGGAATTGTGAAGAGCATGATGCAACACGCGCGCGGTTCTTCCGGCCAGCGCGAGTTGGTGGATATCAATCAGTTGCTCGATGAAGCCGTGAATCTCACGTATCACGGCATGCGCGCCAACGATGCTTCCTTCAATATCACGATTGAAAAGGATTATGACGCGTCGATCAGCAACCTCGAGGTTGTGCCGCAGGATTTGAGCCGGGTGTTTTTGAATCTCATCAACAATGCGTGTTATGCGGCGCATCAGAAAGCGTTGGCGGAAGGAAAGGCGAAGGGCGAAGGGCGAAGGGAGAGGGGCGCGCCCATCGCCCTTCACCCTTCGCCCTTTGCTCCGACGCTCTCTGTGAGCACCAAAAATTTCGGCGACCAAATCGAAATCCGTATCCGCGACAACGGCAACGGCATTCCGCCGGAGATTCGCGAGAAGATTTTCAATCCGTTTTTTACCACGAAGCCGGCGGGACAGGGCACGGGCTTGGGTTTGTCGATCAGTCACGAGATTGTCGTGCAACAGCACAAGGGCGAGATCAAAGTGGAAACGGAGGAGGGAAAGTTCACGGAGTTTGTGGTGCGGTTGCCGCGTAGCGCCTAGAGCAGAGGGCATGGCGTTGAGTTTCGGCCAACGCCGGAGGCGTGGCATGTTCACAAATTGAAGCATTGATGGACGTGCGCCACAACACATGCCACCCCTAACGGGGTTTGAATCGGATTGTATTGCACATTTCTATAAACATTTCAACCCTGCGGGTTTGATTGCGATGCCGCATGCGCCAACGCCGGAGGCGTGAAATGTTTATAGCCGTGCGCCATCACAAAATTTCAAACGCCGAAGGCGTGGCATGTTCAAAAAACGCGGCAACGGTCAACATCCGGCGCCGCAACATGCCACCCCGATGGGGTTGGCGATTGCTTCGATGCCACGATTCCATAAAACATGCCAACCCTACGGGTTGGATTGCGATGCCGCCTCTGCCAACGCCGGAGGCGTGAAATGTTTATAGCCGTGCGCCATCACAAAATTTCAAACGCCGGAGGCGTGGCATGTTCGTGAAACGCGGCAACGGCCAACCTCCGCCGCCGCAACATGCCACCCCGATGGGGTTGGCGATTGCTTCGATGCCACGATTCCATAAACATGCCAACCCTACGGGTTTGATTGCGATGCCGCCTCTGCCAACGCCGGAGGCGTGAAATGTTTATAGCCGTGCGCCATCATAAAATTTCAAACGCCGGAGGCGTGGCATGTTCACAAATTGAAGCATTGATGGGCGTGCGCCACAACACATGCCACCCCTAACGGGGTTTGAATCGGATTGTATTGCACATTTCTATAAACATTTCAACCCTGCGGGTTTGTTGGGGTGGTGTCGTATTTGACAACGCCGGAGGTGTAACATGTTCATAAAACGCAGCAACGATCAACATCCAGCGCCGCAACATGCCACCCCGATGGGGTGGGCGATTGCTTCGATGCCACGATTCCATAAACATGCCAACCCTGCGGGTTTGAATATTTTGAAAATTTATCGATTGGCCAATCGTTCGATGACAGTGGCAACCCAAAACTTGCCGACGACAACGAAAGCCACATTCGCGACAACGGCAAGAGCATTGCGCCAGATATTCCGGCGGAATTTTCAATCCGTTTTTCACCACAAACCGGCGCAGCAGGGTGCAGGCACGGGCCTGTCGCTCGGCCACGACATCCGTGCAGAAACCATAAAGCGAGATCAAAGGGGAAACGGCGGGGGAGGTTTGCAGAGTTGGTGGTTCGGCTGTCGCAGGGAGGCGCACAACTCCTTGAGCAGACCTCGGTTGGCGGCAGGGCAGGACAGCGGGGGATTGCATTTAGGGTTTTCGCTGGGTAAATTTCGCCGTCTGCAGACGGCAGCTTGACAGCCGCGCAGCAAACTCCCGCGCTTGTTGCATTGTGCCCGACAGCAATGTCAGGAGTGCCACGGTCGATTTGTTTGATGGTGTGAGCAATATCCGAAGAAGTTTTTGTGAAGTTGACTTTCCATTTTTTTGCGTGTTTCTGCGCGGTGATGGTGAGGGACTCCACCTGGTGTAAGAGAGCTGCTGCTGGCTCCGTTCAACGGGATGCCGGCGCGGTGCCTCTGCTGGAAAGTGATCCAAATGAACCCGGGAGCTTTCCCCGGGAAGGAGGTCACGAGGGTGCTCGTGTGCACTTCCGGCTCACTCCTTCAAAATATGCCAGCGTCGTCGCCGGTGGCCATCCAGAAACACCATTGCCCGCTCCCTTTGTTCTGAAACAACACAGGGTGCAGTCGATCTGTGCACACGCCGGGGATGGTGGCAAAATGACAATGTCACCCCGCCTGCGTCGCTGCGCCTGTACCGCCCGCGGGACGTCCCGATGCTGTGGCGTTCCGCAGGCAGCTTTGCGCAAGTGTGGTCAGCTCTTCTGAGAGTTCGAGCTCAAAATCATTCGCCCAAGTCCATGCCAACCTCCCAAGTCCAGGCTGAGATCGCCAGGCTGCGCGAGCAGCTCAATTATCATGCCTATCGCTACTACGTGCTCGATGATCCCGAGATCACGGATGCCGAGTATGACCGCCTGTTTCGCCGCTTGCAGGAGCTCGAGGCGGAGCATCCGGAGCTGGTGACGCCGGATTCACCCACGCAGCGTGTCGGCGCCGCGCCGCTGGAGACGTTCGAGACCGTGACCCACACCCTTCCCATGGTCTCGCTCGACAATGCGTTTGACGACGGCGAGGTGCGTGATTTCGACCAACGTCTGCGCAAACTGCTCGAGCTCGAGGTGATCGAATACACCGTCGAGCCGAAGCTGGATGGCACGGCGGTGGAGCTGGTTTATGAAAACGGCCTGCTCACGGTCGGCTCGACGCGCGGTGACGGCTACACGGGTGAAAACATCACGCAAAATCTCAAAACCATCAAATCGATTCCGCTGCGGCTGCGCTCTGACACGCTCGCCATTCCCGAGCGCTTGGAGGTGCGCGGGGAAGTCTTCTATCCGATCGCAGCTTTCAAGAAGCTCAACGAGCGGCGGATGCAGGCCGGGGAGCCGCCGTTCATCAATCCGCGCAACGCAGCCTCCGGGTCGCTGCGCCAGCTCGATCCCAAAATCACGGCCGAGCGGCCGCTCGACGTGTATGCCTATGGCCTGGGGCAGGTGATCGGCCATGAGTTTGCCACGCAGTGGGAGGCGTTGCAGGCATTCAAGCAATGGGGCTTCAAAGTCAATCCGCTCTCCAAAGTTTGTCACGGGGTGGAGGAGGTGTTGCAGCATTACCGTCACATCGGCGGGTTGCGCCACAGCCTGCCATACGAAATCGACGGTGTGGTGGTGAAGGTTAATGCTTTCGCGCTGCAGCGCCGCGCCGGTATGCGCACGCGCAGCCCGCGCTGGGCGATTGCCTACAAATTCGAAGCGCAACAGGCGAGCACGCAGATTCTGGACATTCAGGCGCAGGTGGGCCGCACCGGCACGATCACACCGGTGGCGATCATGCGGCCGGTGCAGGTGGGGGGGGTGACGGTGAGCCGGGCCACTCTGCACAACGAGGATGAAATCGAGCGTCTGGGGGTGAGGATCGGCGACTGGGTGGTGGTGCAGCGCGCCGGCGACGTGATCCCGGAGGTGGTGAAGGTGATCGAGTCGAAGCGCACCGGCGGGGAGAGGAAGTTCAAGTTTCCCAAAAAATGTCCGGTGTGCGGCGGCCAGGTGGTGCGCCTGGAGGGCGAGGCGGCGCATCGCTGCGAGAACATCAATTGTCCCGCGCAGTTGAAGGAGGGGATCCGCCATTTCGCCTCCAAGCTGGCGATGAACATCGACGGTCTCGGGGAGAAATTGATCGACCAACTGGTGGATAAAGGGCTTGTGAAAAGCTGCGCAGATTTGTACTTTCTCCAGCCACAGCAGCTCGCCGCGCTGGAGCGCATGGCGGAAAAATCGGCGCAGAACATCATGGCCGCGATCGACAGAAGCCGGGAGGTGACGCTCGACCGTTTTATTTATGCGCTGGGCATCCGTCACGTCGGCGAGCATATGGCGCGCGTGCTGGCGCGGGAGTTCGGTTCTTTGGAAGCCCTGATGGCGGCGGCTGCCGGGCGGCTGCAGCAGATTCACGAGGTGGGGCCGCAAGTGGCGGAAAGTGTGACGCGCTTTTTCAAAGAGAAGCGCAATCGCGAGACCATCAAGCGTCTGCTGCAGGGCGGGGTGAAGATTCGTGCCGCCACGCCGGCGCGCCAGGCCGAACCCGCATTTGCCGGCAAGACCTTTGTGTTCACCGGCGCCCTGGAAAAATTCACCCGCGCAGAGGCGGAGCGCATGGTGGAAGAGCGCGGCGGCCACGCTGCCGGCGCGGTGAGCAAAAAAACGAACTACGTGGTTGCCGGCCCCGGCGCCGGCTCCAAACTCGACAAGGCCCGCGAGCTGGGGGTGCCGGTCATCTCGGAGGAGGAATTTCTGAAGATGTTGCAGTGAGCGGTGCCGCGGGCAGGCGCGGCAGTGTGTGGCGGCGAGAGCACCCCGGAGTATCAATCCCCAACTTATGCAGATGGAAAGGAGACCCCATGTCTGACAATCGTGGCTTTTTGAAGGGCCTGCTGGCAGGCGGCCTGATCGGTGCGGCACTGGCATTGCTTTATGCGCCCAAGAGCGGCCGGGAGACCCGAGAGGATTTAAAACGCAAATCCCGTGAGTTGTATGATGAGGCCGATGCCTATTTGAGTGAGATGAAGGAACGCGCCGCCCGGATCATCGATGAGGGCAAAGAACAGGCGGAGTTGTTGCGTCAGCAGGCGGATGCCAAATTGCGCGAAGCCCGCGCCAAGGCCGATCAATTGATCGCGCTGGGCAAGCAAAAGCTCGGCACGTTCTCCGGTGAAGCCGAAAGCCGCCTGGCGGATGCCAAGGCGCAGGCGCAAAACATCATCGATGAGGGCAAGAAGCGTTTTGGCCGCAAAGACAAAGCCGGCAGCGAAGGCGCCCCCGGCGAGGAATCTCTGAGTTGAGCGCCCAGGTTGTGCACCCGGCAAAGGCGAGGCTGGCATGGAGGTGATCCTGACGGTGAGCGTGGCCATCATTGCGGTTGGCACGATCGGCCTGACGGTGGCAGGCGTGGCGGTTCTGCTGCGCGTGCGGCGGCTGGTGCAGGAGTTGGAAAGGCTCGCCGAAACCACGCGGCTGCACCTGCCCGCGTTGATGCACGATGTCACGCAAATCAGCGCCGATGTGCGTAGCATTGTCCGAAATGTCGAACGCGAGATGCCACGGCTGCATGACGCCGTCAGCGCGATTCGCGAGACGGCGCGCGACATTCACGATTTCGAGCGCCTGCTGCGTCAGCGTATCGAGCGGCCCTTGCTCGAAGTCTCCGGTTTGCTCGGCAGCCTGTTGGGCGGCATCTACAAAATAAGCAGCAAGCTGCTCCGGCGTTCCAGGAGTTGACTTTATCAGCAAGGACAGGACGATGCAAACCTCGGAGTTGGACCGCCGGGTGCCGATCGTAGGTGAGATCGCGATCGCAGCCGGCGCCGCCGCGCTGCAGTATTATTATGATGACCAGGTGGCCATCGCATGGAAGTCCGCCGGCAATCCCGTGACCGCGGCGGATCATGCCGCCAATGAGACCATCCTCACCCGGCTTCATCAGCACTTTGCCGGCGAAGCCGTGCTCTCGGAAGAGTCGCAGGATGACATGAGCCGGCTCGGCCGCGATTTGTTTTGGGTGGTGGACCCGCTCGACGGCACCAAGGAGTTTATTGCGCGCAACGGTGAGTTTTCCATCATGATCGGCATGGTGCTGGCGGGCCGGCCGGCGCTGGGAGTCGTCTATCAGCCCGCCACCCGCAAGCTCTATTTCGGCGCGCCGGGCTTGGGCGCCTGGCTCAGCACTTCGGACGGCATGCAAACGCTGCGTGTTTCCGATCGCACCGAACCCGCGCAGTGGCGCATGGTGGCGAGCCGCTCGCATTTCGATCCGCGCATCGACCGGGTGCGTCAGCGGCTGGGCATCCACGAGATTCGCCGCTCCGGCAGCGTGGGCTTGAAATGTGGTTTGATCGCCGCGGGTGAGTGTGAAGTCTACATTCATCCGAGTTCGAAGGTCAACATGTGGGACAGTTGCGCCCCGGCGGCCATTCTCCTTGCGGCCGGTGGTATGATGACCGACCTGCGCGGCGAACCGTTGAGCTACGCTGCGGTGGAGGTGCGCCATCGTCAGGGTCTGGTGGCGACGCATGGCCGGCAGCACGAGCAGGTGATTGCAGCAATTCTAAGCGAGAATGTCACCAGCGATTGAACCTGTATTGCCGCAGCATGTGCTGGCGGCGGTCAGGGATTTGTTCCTGCGCAGCAAGATTCAGGCAGTGGCGCGGGCAGCGGCCGTCGAGGTGGAAATCCACGGAGATTTCAGCACGCTGCTGGCCCGCCTGCCGGAGCAGTCTGCCGTGCTGCTCGTCAATCTTGAAGAGTTGCCCGCCACTGCTTTGCCGGCGCTGTCGGCCAGCCGCGCGGCCGGCCACCGCGTCATTGGCTTTCTGAGCCATGTGGAAGTCGACCTGGCCCGGGCTGCCCGGGCAGCCGGCTGTCTGGTGATGGCACGGTCACAATTTTTCGCGCGCCTGCCGGAAATTCTCACGGGTCGTTTTCCCGCCGGCGCCCCTGTTGTGCCCTGAAACGCGCGTCCAGGCAGCGTGTCTGTTGTCTTCCCGCCCTCTTCTTCTTGCAATCACACTGTCAGGGAAAGACGTTGCTTGTTCCGCTTCCGATTGAGATGCTCATTCGAACGCCGGCCCTCCGACTGCGGCGGCGCCTTTGCACACTGGCGTGCCGCTGCGGGTTGGTGGTGGGTCGTGGTGCTCCTGTGGTTGGGCTCGGACGGCGCCGCCCGGGCGCAGGACGACTACCGCATCACCGCCTTCACGCTGGAAGGTGTACACCAGGTTTCCCAAGGGGAGTTGCGCGAAGCGCTGGCGACCAGGGGCCCCTCCTGGATCAGCCGGTGGTTGCCCGGCCGTGATGCCCCGCGCTTCAACAGTTACGAATTTCAGCTCGATCTCCTGCGCATCCCCAAATTCTACCGCCTGCATGGTTTCTACCGCGCGCAGGTCGTGGAACATCAACTCGAAAGGGATGACCAGGCGCAGGAGGTTCGCATTCGCCTTCGCATCGCGGAGAACGAGCCGCTGCATTTGACCCGCGTCACCCTGGTGCCGAAAGACTCCAGCAATCTCACCCATCTCTGGCCGGGGCTGCTGTCACAGGTGGGCTTGCAGCCCGGTGATCACATCAACGAGGCAAAGATCAGGGTGGCTCGCCAGGCCTTGTTCGAACGTTTCGCCGATCAGGGTTATCCTTTTGCGTCCATCGCGCCTGAGCTGGTGCTGTCTGCAGATCAACGCACGGCGGAGTTGCTCTTTCATATTGATCCCGGCCGCTGGCAGGCTTTCGGCGCCGTGCAGATCGAGGGCCTGCATTTTTATCCCGGCCGCGTCGTGCGCAAGGAACTCGCCTTCACGCCGGGCGAGCGCTTCAGCCAGCGCAAGTTGATGGAGTCGCAGCAGCGCATCTATTTGCTGGAATTGTTTCAATCGGTGCAAATACGCGCGCTGCCGGCGGTGGACGGTCAGGAAGGTCTGCCGGTGGAGATTCGCGTCAGGGAGGCCCCGCGCCGCACGCTCAAACTGGGTGCCGGGTGGGGCACGGAGGACAAGCTGCGCACGCTGGTCAACTGGCGGCGCCGGAATTTTTTGGGCGACGCGCGCCGCCTGCAGGTGGAAATCAAACATTCCGACCTGGAACCGTTGCGCGTGCAGGTCACCTTGTTTCAACCCCACATGCCGGACGCGCACACCTCGCTGCAGCTCAGTCCTTATTTCTGGCGGCAACGCGAGCGTTCCCTGAGCCGCACGGTTTTCAGCCTGCGACTGCTGGGCTCGGAATTCCTGCTGCAGCGCCGGCTGGGCGCATGGAGCAACGGCTACCTGCGCTATCGTGCCGAGCGTGCAGAGATCGAGAGTGCGCAGGGACTCACTTCCCGCAGCGGCCGTTCCACCCTGACGCTCGGGCTGTCGCGCAACAACAGCGAACCACCGCTGTCGCCGCGGCGGGGTTCGTTCCGCTCGTTCGAAATCCGCTCGGGTAATCTTTTTTTCGACCGCAAACCCTACTGGCGCGTCACCCTGGATATGCGCCGCTATCTGCCGCTTTCCCCGCGAACCATGCTGGCCTTGCACGGGGTCATGGGCAGTCTGCATCTGCCGGCCACGCTGACTAATGCCGACGTGCCCGATGAGCTTTATTATGCCGGTGGCAGTTCCTCGGTGCGCGGCTGGCAGCGACTGGCGCTCGGGCCGCGCACGACCAACGGCGTGGTGGCCGGCGGCCGCAGCCTTGTCGAAGCCAGTGCCGAGCTGCGTTTCCAGGTGTGGCGGGACTGGGGCGTGGTCGGCTTTCTGGATGCCGGTAACGTCAAACGCGCCAGCGCCACCTTTCCCCTGAATGAATTGCACTATGCCGCCGGCTGGGGAGTGCGCTACCACACGCCCATCGGGCCGGGCCGTCTCGATTTCGCCTGGAAGCTCAACCCGCAGTCCTTCGATCAAAAGCGTTTCGAATTTCACCTCAGCTTCGGTCAGGCCTTTTGAGATGAAGCGGCATGATTCCCCGGGATGAAACCGGCACGACGCCGTGTTGAAATGAAGAGACTCCTGAAAATCCTCCTTGCCATGCTGGGTGTGCTGCTGCTGCTGCTCGTCATGGCCGCCGCGCTCACCCAAACCCGGCGTTTTCGCGACTGGCTGCGCGACCGCATTGTCGAGCTCTCCCGCCAAAAGCTGAATGGCCGCCTGACGCTGGGCCGCCTCGAAGGCAATTTGATCTCGCATTTCGAGCTTTTCGATTTGAAGATCGAGCGCGAGCACGAAACCGTGCTGCACATTCCCAGAATCGAATTCGGCTTCTCCGCGGCCGAGCTGTGGCACCGCCGGATTTGGATCAACCAGCTCATTATTGACCGGCCGGTAATTTTTCTCAGACAGCGACCCGACAGCAGTTGGAACGTGCAGGATTTGATTGTCACCGACACCACCGCGATTTGGCCGGTGGTGCTGCCGGTCATCCGCATCCGGGAGGCCGAGGTGAACGTCGCCCCGCGGGACAGCACCAGTTTCTTCTTTCAGCGCCGCGTGCAGCAGCTCAATGCCACCCTGCTGGTGGAATATCGGCCCGCGCAAACCGTGCTGGAGGTGCGGCAGCTTGCTTTTGTGCTTGGCGATTTTCCGCTGGCCGTGCACCATCTGCAGGCGCATCTCGAACAGACCGCCGGGTCGATTCGCATCGAGGATTTTCACCTCACCTGCGGCGGATCGAAACTGGCGGGGGAACTGCTCGTGCGCGATTTTACCCAGCCGTTTTATCGCGTGCAGCTTTCTGCGGCACCGCTGCAACTGGATGACGTGCGCGCACTCGTGCCGGCTCTGCCAGCCCGCGGGCCGGTTGAACTGCATTTGAATGTTGCCGGCAGCCGGGACAGTGTGCACGCCGCGCTTGACTTCCAGCATGCCTCCGGGGAAGGTCGTCTGCTGGCCCATGCCCGCCATGCTGCCACAGACACTGCTTTCCAGCTCATTGCGGATCTCCGCCATGCCGATCTCGCCGGCCTGTTGCCCGGTTACGGGCCGCGTTCCGATCTCAACCTCTCACTGCGCCTTGCCGCCGATCGTCTGCGTCTTGACAGTCTGCATGCCCACCTTTCTCTCGAGGCGGACTCCTCGCGTCTGGCGGATCATCTCCTTTCGTCCCTCCGTCTGGAGGGCAGCGCCGCCGACAATCAGATGGCGGCCAGCCTGTCCCTTCGGACGCCGATGGGTGAGATCAGCGGGCAGGGACGCATGGCCGACTGGACCAGGGCGCAGCGTTTCACCGCCGACCTGGCGGTGCAGCGGCTGAATCTTGCTGCCTTTACGAGCGACACCACGCTGGCCTCAGATCTGAACTTCACCGTGAACCTGCGGGGTGAGCATTTGCATCTCGATTCGCTCAGTGCCGGCGGCAGCCTCAAGTTGTTGCCTTCACAGATGTGGGGAATCGACCTCGCCGCGGCAGAAGCCGGGTTCCAAAGCCGTGCCGGCGAGATGGTGCTGGATACGTTGCGGTTGCAGACCTCGGCCGGCCAGTTCGAAGTGGAAGGTCGCTTCAACCGCCACCGTGTTCATTTGCTGCACTTTTTGGTTCAGCCGGGCGGACTGGAGCCGCTTCGTCATTTCCTGGCGGCGGATACCCTGCAAGCCCGCGGTGTGCTTGGGGGCACGGTGCAGGGCCCGTTTGACTCCCTCCTGGTGCACGGCGGCTTTCGGTTGTCGCACGTGCAGTTCAACGCGGCTGGCGCAAACTCGCTCACCGGTGAATTCACTTTTCAGCAGGCTGATGGCACCGGCACGGTGCAGGCCAGCTGCCGCGCCCTGCGTCTGGCGGCGGCCGCGCTGGATTCGGCAAAGCTCAGCGCTTCTTTCGATGCGGCCGCCACCGACTTTGCCGCTGAAGTGTGGTACAATTCTGCCGGCAGTGGTGTGATCAGCGGCCGCTATGTTTTTGGTGATACCGCACGGCTGGTGGTGCGCCACGCGCAAATCGACCTTTATGATCGCACCTGGGAGACTAGCGGCGACACCCTCGCGATCGATCTCGCACCGGAAACGTTCGTGTTCCACCATCTCGCCTTGCGCTCCGGGCCGGAGCACTTCGAACTTGACGGCCGGTTGAGTCTTGCGGGTGCCGAAAGTTTGCGCGTGAGCGTTGCGGGCCTGGACCTGGCGCGTTACGCGCGGTTCCTGGGTCTCGCAGATCAGGTGAACGGCATCCTGGATGTCGAGACACTGGTTTCCGGCACGGCACAGGCGCCCCGCCTGGACGGCCACTTTCTGATCAGCAACGGCCGGCTGGCGAAATTCGCCTATCAGAGCTGGGCTGGCACTTTCGATTATCAGGATGAAAAACTTGCGTGGACTTTCGGATTGCAGCAGCACAGTGCGGATTCGCTCACCGGCGAGGGGTTTCTGCCGCTGCGTCTGAGACTGGACGGCGCGCCGCTGCAAGTGTACCGCAACCGGCCTTTGCGCATGCAAGTCGACGCTCAAAAACTGGATCTTTCCTTTCTGCAGGCCTTCACCCACCGCATCCAGAACCTCCACGGCACGCTCGCCTGCGACGTCGAAATTCTGGGAACGTTGTCGCACCCGCGGCCCAGCGGTGCGATTCGGATTTTCGACGGCGCCTTCCGGCTGCCCGCCAATCGCACAAATTATCACGATCTGCGCCTGACCATGAGCCTGCAACCGGAAGTGATGGAGCTGCCCTTCCTCGAGGTGATGGGCGACCGGGGAAAACTCAGTGCCAGCGGCACGCTGCGGTTGACGGAGAACGGCGAGATTGCCAGCCTCGCAGGCATGGTGCACGCCCGGGATTTTCCCCTTTCCAACAACAGGGTGTTGGAGTTGCGCATCGACACCGACACCACCCGCTTGCACGGTGATGCCAACGGCCTGCGCTACGCCGGCGCCGTGACCATCGACCGCGCCATCTATTATTTGCGCGGCATTCAAAGCGGCCGGGTTTTGCAGATCGACGAAGCGGAATTGCAGCCGCAGCAGGCACCGCCCGCACAGACGGACAAGAGCCCCTGGCAGCGCCTGCTCGACACAATTCACGGCGAATTGAAAATTCACATGCCGCGCAACACCTGGGTGCGCGGCCCGGGCATCAATCTTGAACTCAACGGCGAGCTGGATTTGGTGCAGCAGGGCGGGGATTACTTGCTCTATGGCGCCATCGCTATCGTGCGCGGCACCTACGAGCTGTATGGCAAGAAATTCACAGTGCGCAGTGGCCGGCTCATTTTTCAAGGCGACTACACCACCGCCGTGCAAATCGATTTGCTGGCCTCTTATGTTTTTCGCCACGGCAAGGAACGGCACGAGATGTTCGTGAAGATCACCGGCGCCCTCGCCAACCCGCAGATTGCCTTCTCGCTGGACAATGATGACAAAGCCATTGAGCAAAAGGATGCGATATCGTACATTTTGTTCAACGTACCGGCGCAAGGCTATGGCATCGATTTGACCGGCACCGCCGGCAGCGTGGTCTCCGGCCTGGTGTCCCAGCAATTGTCCCAATCACTGGGGCAAAGCCTGAAGCTGGACGTCATCGAATTCGGCAGCGGCGAGGAGCTGACCCCCGGCTCGGTGCTGGTGGGGAAGTACATTACCAACGAGCTGTTTGTGAGTGTGAGCCAGGATTTCAGTTCGTTCAATTCCGCAGACGCCCTGCGTGTCACGCTGGAGCTGGAAATCTTGCGGCAATTTTTCCTGCAGGCCACCCGCGGCGGCAAGGATGAAAAGGACACCGGCTTTGACGTCATCTGGAAGAAGGAATGGTGATCAAGCGGTTTGTGCTTTTGCTTCTGCCGCTGGCGGGATGTGTGGCCGTGATGCAGGTGGAGGATGTCATCACCCTGCCGCCACCCCAAAAGGTGCGGAGCCAAAGCGCAGGGCAAAAGCTCACGATCTTCTGGCAGGCCGGCCCGGAAGCTCATGTACCGGGCTTCAACGGCTACTTGTTGTATGTCTCCCCGCGCAGCATGGCCGGTCTCACGCTCGCGGACCTGCCCGCGCCCATCGCCATCAACCGCGGCCTCACGTCGCACACGTTGACGGTGGGTGATTCGCTCACGCTTTTCATCCAAGTGCGCAGCCGGGTGGGACGCAATCGCATCAGCCTGCCCTCACTGCCCGAGCTGGTGATCAAACCGGCAACACCATGACTCCGCCTGCAGCAAGCAGTCACGCTGCGCCGCCTGTGCCGTTTGGCAGCGTTGCAGGACTGGCTGTGGAGATCGCCCGCGGAAAATTGTATGGCCCCTGTTGTTGTTGTGAAAGGCAATTCCGGGACTTCAGATCTGGTGGCAATCGACTGATTTATGTTCATTGATTCCGCAAAAATCTATGTTGAAGCCGGCCGGGGGGGCAGCGGGTGCGTGAGTTTTCGGCGCGAAAAATTTGTGCCCAAAGGCGGCCCGGATGGCGGCGATGGCGGCCCGGGTGGCAATGTCATTCTGGAAGTCGACCAGGATATGCGCACTCTGCTTGACTTCCAAATGCGCCGGCATTTCCGTGCCGGGCGCGGCGAACATGGCAGGGGCGCCAACAAAACCGGCCGCAGCGGCCGGGATGTTGTCATCCGTGTCCCACCCGGAACAGTGGTGCGCCATGGTGAGAGCGGGGAAATGCTCGCCGACCTGGTTACTCCCGGCCAACGGCTGGTGGTGGCGCGTGGCGGCCGCGGGGGCTGGGGCAATGCCCATTATGTCTCGCCCACCCACCAATCCCCGCGCGAATGGGAACCGGGCGAGCCGGGCGAAAGTCTGTGGCTCACGCTGGAATTGAAGCTGCTGGCGGATGTGGGACTGGTGGGGCTGCCCAATGCCGGCAAATCAACTCTGCTTTCCCGTATCTCGGCCGCGCGTCCCAAGATTGCCGACTATCCTTTCACCACCTTGACGCCGAATTTGGGGGTGGTGCGCCATCGCGAGCAGCAAAGCTTCGTGGTGGCGGACATTCCCGGCCTCATCGCTGGCGCGCATCAGGGCAGGGGGCTGGGCATCGAGTTTCTCCGCCACATCGAGCGCACGCGCGTGCTGGCGATCTTGATCGAAGCCATTGCCGATGACATGCAGGCAACCTATGAAACCCTGCTGGCCGAGCTGGCGGGATATAACCGCGCCCTGCTCGACAAACCGCGTGTCATTGTGGTGACGAAGAGCGATCTCGCCACGCAGGAAAATCCCGGCGAGGCTTTGTTGCGGCAGTTGCCTTTCCCCTGCTGCCGCATTTCGGCAGTGACCGGTGAAGGTTTGCCGGAGCTGCTCGACTTGCTGTGGGCCGCCGTGCAGTCACCTCCGCCAGGTAAAGGCGGTGCTGATTGAGTCAATCACTCCCGTCCTGCCATGCCGTTTGCCGGCTGTTGCAGGCTGGCCTCGGAGACCTCGGATCTGCCTGGAAACGCCTCTTCCCCGGTGGCGCCGGGATGCTTCAGCTTCACCGGTGGTGGCAAACTCCGGAACTTTTGACGCACCGGCCACGCCCTTGCCGGCACAATTTTCCCAACGGATGTGATGCCGGCCGGAATTTTCAAGGCTCCAGGTTGATTGGTATGGGTAAATCGATAACGCGGCACGCGGGGCCACCACCAAATTACTCGGACGCTGATCGACACAGCGTCACGCTGATCTTTATCCGTGGTGATCTGTAAAAACCTGTGTGCCCAGAATTGCCGTGGTCAGGAAAGTGTTTTTGGGCAATTGCCAATGTCGCTGACGATATCCAAATGATGAAAATGTCGCGCAGACCTCTTGTGTGCCCGTGGTTGGGAAACCGGCGCTGTGGCATTTTTACAGCATACAATAACAAGGCAAACACTGGTTTGTTGAAACGCTCTTCTGCAACACCCGCTGTCAATGTCTTGCCATTTGTCACCCACAGCAATTAACTTGGCATGCTGGCTTGCTGTTGACCGGAAGCAATGCCTTGTTCACAAAACTCCGTCAGGAGTGAACTGTTTATAGACATGGCAAGCTTGCGTGTCTTTAAACTCCGTCAGGAGCGGCCTGTCGAATTTCCCATGATCCGGCGCGGTCTTTTCGAGGAGAATTGAACAGGTCACTCCTCATGGAGTTTTGGGAAATGCAAGAAGCAGCCTCACTAAAAAAACAGTTCACTCCTACCGGAGTTGACAGCACGTTGGCCTGCAAAATTTTTTATGCCCCACCCCTTGGGTGGTTGGGAGGCGCGATCAAAGCGACGCCTGTCGCGAAGGAGATCAATCTGGGTGCAAAATTCAGGTAAAAACATTCCCCCAAAACTCGTCGAGGGTAAATAACAGGCAATGCCGGGACACCAGCGGGGGTCGTGGTGGAAACAAAAGAACTCGAGGCACTCATTCAATTGCTCGCAGTGCCTGGCATCGGGCCGGCGCGGGTGCGGGCGCTGATGGGCCATTTCAGATCCGGCACGGCGGTACTGCAGGCCACCTCGCAGGAGCTTTGTCAAGTTCCGGGGATCGATCAGACGCTTGCTGAGAACTTGCTGGCAGCACGCAACCCGGTGTTTGCGCAGCAGCAGCTTGCCATCATGCAGCGCCGGCACTGCCGGATCGTCACCTTTTGGGATGACGAATACCCCGGCCGGCTGAAGAACATCAGCGACGCGCCGGTGCTCTTGCATGTGCAGGGCTCGCTGGCGCCGGTGGCGCACAATGCTGTCGCGATCGTGGGCACGCGTTCGCCCACTTCCTATGGCCGGCTTGCCACTGAAAAAATCGTCACCGGACTGGTGGCCAGGGGTATAACGATTGTCAGCGGTCTGGCGCGTGGCATCGACACGATCGCGCACCGCACAGTGCTGCAAAACGGCGGACGCACGGTGGCGGTTTTGGGCTCGGGATTGGACGTGGTCTATCCTGCGGAGAATCGCGGTCTGATGGAGGAAATCGCCGGCAGCGGCGCGGTGATTTCGGAATTTCCGTTTGGCACCAAACCTGACGCCGTGAATTTTCCGCGCCGCAATCGCATCATCAGCGGGCTGTCGCTGGGCGTGGTTGTGATTGAGGCAGGGCGTGAAAGTGGTGCTTTGATCACCGCCAGTTACGCGCTGGAGCAGGGTCGTGAAATTTTTGCGCTGCCGGGCAACATCTTCAGTGCCAAGAGCGCCGGCCCGCATCAGCTCATTCGCGAGGGCGCGCGGCTTATCGAAAGTGCAGATGAGATATTGGAAGAGCTGCAGGGTCAGCTCGAATTGTTCGCCAGTGCTGTCGATGAACATCCGTTGCCACCGGACCTGCAGGAGTCTGATCTGGCTGTCTACCACCTGCTCTCGCATGAGCCGGTTCACATCGATATTTTAACAAGAAAGTTGGCCAGGTCTTCTGCGCAAGTCATGGCGATTTTGCTAGAATTAGAATTGCGTGGTTTGATCCGGCAATTGCCGGGCAAGTTTTTTGTCAGGGCATGAGGCCGGGGCGCAATTGCACGGCAAAAGCGGCGGTTTGTGCCCTGCCCGAAGCCAGAAAGCTGTTGACTTTTAGACCAGGATTTTCTATGTTCGGGCCTTTCTTGGACTGCTGAGCGGAGGAATTTATATAAGAGAAAGCGAGCCCGGGGGATGCTGTACGGGGGCGGAAGTGGCTCGTTTTTGATTCTTCCTTTGACCAGCCTGCAATCAAAACGATGCGTGCGAGAGCTGGCAGGCGGTAAACGAGACGAGTAGTGCCATGAAAAAGAAACGCCAGCGCCTCATTTCCGTTTTGCTCATTCCGGACGACAACGCCGAGCCGTACAACTTTCGTCTGAGCTGGACGAAGGCCAAAGTTCTCATGGGGGTGGCAGCCCTGCTGGTGCTGCACATGATTCTCGGGGTCGTCGGCTATGTCCAATTCGCCAAAGTCAGAAGTGAGAATGCCGAGCTGGAGCGCTCGAACACGCGCCTGCTTGAGGATAACAAGCGGGTTTACCGGCTGTCCGCGCAGCTCGAGGCCATGGACCGGGATCAGGGCAAGATCATGAGCTTGCTGGGGGTCGACAATCACAAGAGCAGCCGCGCGACGCTCAACGCCTCGTTGGTGCCGAATCTGGCATCGGCCACGGAATCTGTGCCTGACACCGAAATACCGGTGCCCGCCGCAAGCTTTGATGAATTCAAGAGCGAGGCCAAAAGCAGCAGCCGCATGCTGATGGCGGATGCCCGGGGAAGCAGCCAATACCCCGCCAATTTGCCAACCTTGCTGCCGGTGCAGGGCTTTCTCAGTGAAGAATTTTCCCGCGACGTCAAGATGCCGTGGCAGACACACGCCGGGATTGACATCGCGGGCAAGCGCGGCTCGGTGGTGGTGGCCTCCGGCGGCGGTCATGTCATCTTTGCCGGCTGGCACAATGAATTCGGCAATCTGGTGATTATCCACCATGGCGGGGATCTGTTTTCCTATTACGGCCACAACGACCGCCTGCTGGTGCGCGAAAAAACCCAGGTCAAGCGCGGTGACCCGATTGCATTGTTGGGCAGCACCGGCCGCAGCTCCGGTCCTCATCTGCATTTCGAAATTTTACAGGGCGGAAAACCCGTGGATCCGCGGGAATTTATTTTGACCCTGCGGTCGGGCACTCTGCAATAAGCCGTTTTGATTCTTTCAACACGAGGCAATGATGTTGGGAAAAAAGGAAATGGAAGATTTCGACAAAGGCGGAGACCTCAATACCATCATTGGCAAAGGCTCCATCGTGGAAGGCTCGATCAAGGTGCAGAGCAGTCTGCGCATTGACGGCCGGGTGAAGGGCGACATCACCGCGACCGATTCGCTGGTGATCGGCAAGGACGGCGAAGTGGAAGGTGAAATCCGCGTGAAAAACGCGATCATCGGCGGTCGCATCAAAGGCAAGGTTTTCGCCAGCGGCAAGGTGGTGCTGGAGGCGAAATCTTCCTTCAACGGCGAAGTCAAAGCCTCCAAGCTGGTCATCGACGAAGGCGCCATTTTTGACGGCGTGTGCTCGATGAGCGAGGATGCCAAAGTCCTGGCCCTGCCCGAGGGTCCCGATGGCCGGCCGCGCATGGCCTCGCCCAGCCGGCCGGGCCGCCCGGAGATGAATGTCGCCCATCCGTAAGGCGCATGTAACATGCCCAAGCCAGGCCCCGAGTGGTGGAAAGGCATGCCAAGGGTCATCATCTATCTTGATCTCGGCTTGCGTTTCGCCCTGTCCGCCGTGTTGTTTGCTCTGCTCGGCTATTGGGTGGACTCGAAGCTGTCGATTTCGCCAGTCGGATTGATTGCCGGTGTGCTCTTTGGCGCGGTGGCCGGCTTCATCAATCTTTATCACAATGTCATGCGGCTGACGCGCCAGGAATCTGCCGGATCGCGCAAAACCAAATCAAACGGACCCCAAACAACGCGCTGAGAGAGTTTGAGCTTCGCATCGTACTCCCTGCTGCTTTCGGTTGCCACGGCACAGGCCTCTGCTTCCCAGAGTTTTGGATACGGTTTGGCCATCAGCGCCGCCATGGCGGTGCTCGGTTTTTGGGGCTTGCGCTGGGCCAGTACCCGGTCCCACAAGATCTTCCTGAGCATGCTTTTTGGCGGTCTGTTGTTCCGGGTCATCATCGTGGGCGTGGCGCTGTTCGTGGTGTGGAAATGGTCGAATCTTGACCTCACCATTTTCGCCGCCTCGCTGGTGGGCACGTATCTCATCCTGCAATTCACTGAAACACTGATTCTGCAGAGACACTTTAAACGCATCAAATCCATCAGGAATTCATGACGCCGCTGCTGATTGGCTGCTATCTCGCACTGTTCACCTTTGCAGGCGACACCCCGCAGGAACACACCTCCTCCCATTCTGCACCGCCGGCAGCATCCCGGCAAGCGTCGCCACCCCAGGACGCCCATCATCCCCCCCAGGAAAGTATCGGCAGCTTCATACTGCATCATATCAGCGACGACCGCAAGCTGGATTTCCATCCCTTCGGCGAGGTTCACCTGCCGCATTTCGAGTTGTTCGGCATCGATTTCTCCATCACCAAACATGTGGTGATGATGATGGTCGCGGCGGCTTTGCTGCTCATCCTGCTGACCCGCGCCGCCCGGCGCAACAAACCGGGCAGCGTGCCCACCGGCTGGGCCGCCGCCGTGGACGCCGTGGTGGAATTCATCTACAAGGAGATTGCCGTTCCCAACATGGGCGAAAAGCTGGCGGTCACTTTTGTGCCCTATCTCTGCACCGCCTTTTTCTTCATCCTGACCTGCAATCTTCTCGGTTTGGTGCCGTTTGCGGCCACCGCCACCGGCAACGTGAGCGTGACCGCCGCCCTCGCCTCGCTGACTTTTCTGCTCACCCAGTTTGCCAGCATCCGGTCGCATGGCGTGCTGGGTTATTTGAAGCACCTCACCGGCGGGGTGCATCCAGCGATGTGGATTGTGATGATCCCGGTGGAGTTTCTCGGCCTGTTCACCAAACCCTTTGCTTTGTGCATTCGTCTTTTCGCCAACATGACAGCCGGCCACGTCGTCATCCTTGCCCTGATCAATTTGATTTTCATCTTCGGCAAGAACGGCGCCAACCCGGTGGCGGGCTACGTCATTGCGCCGGTGTCGGTGGTGTTCAGTCTGTTCGTCAATTTGCTGGAAATCCTGGTGGCCTTCCTGCAGGCATACATTTTTACCCTGTTGTCCGCCCTTTTCATTGGTTTCGCGGCAGCCCACTCCGAGCATCATGAAACGGAGGCCCATCCCGCGGAGCCGGCGCATTAGGCAGGTGCGCGCAGGCGGCTGGTCGCTGCGGCCTTTTCATTTTTTCGGCAGGGCTGCAGCCGGCGGTGGCCGCGGTACGCCGGCAGCACCGGTCGCAGCGCGTGTTCGACCATCGGCTTTTGGGCAATGTGAAAAATAAACGCATTCCTGGTTTTTCAACTCTGACGGAGGAATTCGCAATGGGTGAATTCGGCATGGCTCACTTGGCCGCCGGTATCGGTGCCGGCATCGTGGCAATGAGTGCAGGATTTGGCATCGGCAAAATCGCGAGCGCGGCAATGGAGGCGATTGGCCGCCAGCCCGAGGCTGCCGGCGACGTGCGTGGGTCGATGATCATCGCGGCGGCGCTGATTGAAGGTGTGGCGCTCTTCGGCGAAGTGATTTGCTTTATGCTGGCCGGCAAGTAGGCTGTCCGGCTGCCGGTCAATCAGCTTGTTCGGTTGCTCATCACTCAACTTCTCAGAAGAGGCATGTTAGAACTGCACACCGGTCTCATCGCGTGGACGATCATCATCTTTGTGCTGCTGTTGTTGTTGTTGCGCAAGCTGGCGTGGAAACCGATCGTCGCGGCCATCGATGAACGGACCCGCAAGATTCGGGAGTCGCTCGAGCGCGCCGAGCAGGCGCAGCAAAACGCCGAGCGCATGCGGCAGGAATATGACCAGATGATGGCCAGGGCGCGGCAGGAGGCCCAGGATTTGATTGCGCGCAGCCGCAAAACCGCGGAAGCCACCCGCGATGAAATCGTGCAAAAAGCCCAGGCGGACGCGGAAGCCCTGCTGCAGCGCGCCAAGCGTGACATCGGGCTGGAGCGGGAAAAGGCGCTGGAGGAGATCAAGCGCACCGCCGGCGAGCTGTCCGTCGCCATCGCCGCCAAGATCATCGGGAAGTCCCTCAGCTCCAAGGATCATCAGGATCTCATCCGCCAGGCGCTGAAAGAGATTCACCCGCTGATCGGCGAACCGAATTGAAAGCGTTCGCCGGCGTGCCGTCCGCATGCCGCGAACCCAAACTCGAAACCGTGCCCCGGCACCCGTGACGGTTAGTCTATGAAAGCAGGTATTCTCGCGCAACGGTATGCGCGTGCGCTGTTTGCGGTGGCGCTGGAGCGCCAGCAACTCGAGGCCATTCGCCGCGAGTATCACGAGGTGGTCGCCACCATCGAAGAAAACCGTGCGCTCGACGTGTTCCTGAGCTCGCCGCAAAACAGCCGTGCGGAGAAACGCCAGGCGCTCACCCGCGTCTTTCAGGGGCGATGCTCCGCGATCGTGTTCAACTTTCTGCTGTTGCTGGCGGCAAAGGGGCGGATCGGCATGTATCGCGAGATCCATCAGGCCCTGCAGCGGCTCTATGACAAGCACCATCGCAAGCTGCGCGCCCTGGCAATCTCCGCGGTGCCCATGACCAGGTCCGAACTCGAGGCGTTGCAGGCGGACCTCGCCCAAGCCCTAAAGATGCAGCTCGAAATCGAAAACCGGGTCGATCCCGGCATTCTCGGCGGCGTTATCCTCAATTTGGATGGCAGGATTCTCGACGCTTCCGTGCGGTTGCAATTACAGCGTTTGCGCGAAACGCTTTACCGCCAGCGAAACTGAAGCCGGCATGGCGGCCGGGAAGCCGGAGGGTGCCGCGCTTCCCGCAGTCGCGTCCCGCCGCGCACGACAGCTACTTCCTGGAGACTGGAGTTCATGGAAATTCGTCCCGATGAAATCACCTCGATTTTGAAGAAACAGATCGAAGGATTTGAAAAAAAGGTCGACATCGCCGAAGTTGGAGAAGTCATCCAGGTGGGTGACGGCATCGCGCGCGTCTACGGCCTGGAAAACGTGCAGGCCAGCGAACTGGTGGAATTCCCCAACGGCGTGATGGGCATGGCGCTCAACCTGGAGGCGGACAACGTCGGCGTGGTGGTGTTTGGCCGTGACACCGAGATCAAAGAGGGCGATCCGGTCAAGCGCACCGGCCGCGTCATGGATGTGCCGGTGGGCATGGAGTTGCTCGGTCGCGTGGTGGATCCGCTCGGCCATCCCCTCGATGGCAAAGGGCCGGTGAATACCAGCCAGCGCGGTCTTTTGGAACGCAAGGCCCTGGGCGTGGTGCAACGCCAGCCCGTGAAAGAGCCGTTGCAAACCGGCTTGAAGGCGATCGACGCCATGATCCCCATCGGCCGCGGCCAGCGCGAGTTGATCATCGGCGACCGCGGCACCGGCAAAACTGCCGTGGCGGTGGACACCATCATCAACCAAAAAGGGGGCGACGTCAAGTGCATCTACGTGGCCATCGGCCAGAAAGGCTCGTCGGTGGCACGCGTGGTGAAAACGCTGCAGGACGCCGGCGCGATGGACTACACCATCGTGGTGGCGGCCAACGCCAGCGATCCGGCGCCGTTGCAATTCATCGCACCCTATGCCGGTGCGGCGATGGGCGAATACTTCCGCGACAACGGCATGCACTGCCTGGTGGTGTATGACGATCTTTCCAAGCACGCCTGGGCATATCGTCAGGTTTCGCTGCTGCTGCGCCGGCCCCCCGGCCGCGAAGCCTATCCCGGCGATGTGTTCTATCTGCATTCGCGGCTGCTCGAGCGCGCCTCCAAGCTCACCGATGACATGACCGCCCTGCGCCATCATGGCGTCACCAAGGGCGGCGGATCGCTGACCGCCCTGCCCATCATCGAGACGCAGGCCGGCGACGTTTCCGGCTACATTCCCACCAACGTGATTTCGATCACCGACGGCCAGATTTTTCTGGAAAGCGATTTGTTCTATGCCGGTGTGCGGCCTGCCATCAACGTGGGCATCTCGGTGAGCCGCGTCGGCGGCAACGCCCAGATCAAGGCCATGAAGCAGGTTGCCGGCCGCCTGCGTCTCGATCTCGCGCAATATCGTGAGCTGGCGGCATTCGCCAAATTCGGTTCCGACCTCGACAAGGTGACGCAACAACAACTGGCACGCGGCGCCCGCATGGTAGAGCTGCTCAAGCAGGGGCAATACCAGCCGATGCCGGTCGAAAAGCAAATTGCCATTATTTTCGTCGGCACCAACGGCCTGCTGGACAACCTGCCGGTGGAGCAGATTCAGCGCTTCGAGACAGAATACCTGAGCTATCTGGAATCAACGCATCCCGTGATTCTCGAGACACTGCGCACCAAGAAGGCGATCGACGACGAATTGCGCAACCAGATGCTCGCGGCAGCCAACGAGTTCTTGAAACTTTTCGGCGGCAAGGCATAATGGCGACTCTTCGTGACATCAAACGCCGGATCAACAGCGTCAAAAACACCCAGCAAATCACCAAGGCGATGAAGCTGGTGGCGGCGGCCAGACTGCGACGGGCGCAGGAGCGCATGTTGAAGGCGCGGCCCTATGCCCACAGTCTCGATGACATGCTGGGCCATGTCAGTGCCAAGGTTGATCCGGCCTGGCATCCGCTGCTGGCGGTGCGCGCGCCCAGGCACATCGCCCTGGTGGTGATCACCGGGGACCGTGGCCTGGCCGGCAGCTTCAACGCCAATGTCATCCGGCGCGCCACCAGCGAGTTTCAGGCGGCGCAGCGGCCGGGCGTCGAGGTGGCGCTCATCTGCGCCGGCAGGAAAGGCTACGAACATTTCAACCGGCGCGGCTATCCCATCCTGGCGCACTTCACCGGCTTTTTCAACAATCTCGATTTCGTTCATGCGCAGGGTCTCGGCCGTTTGATTCAGGAGCAATATCTGGCGGAGAGCCTGGATCGCATCTATCTCGTCTACAACGAATTCAAATCGGTGATTCAGCAAAAGCTGGTGGTGCAGCAGCTTTTGCCGATCGTGCCGCGGCCGCCGCGCGAGGAGAAATATCCGGCCGATTTCCTGTTTGAGCCCTCGCCGGTGAAGATTTTGGATACGCTCTGTCCGAAATACATCAACATTATCGTGTGGCAGGCCCTGCTGGAGTCATACGCGGCGGAACTGGGCGCGCGCATGGCCGCCATGGATGCCGCCACCGAAAATGCCAAGGAAATCATCGCGCAATTGACCCTGCATTACAATAAGGCACGCCAGGCCGCGATCACCAAGGAACTTTTGGAAATCGTGGGCGGGGCGGAGGCCCTGACCAAGTAGGCACGGGGCACAGGAGTGGAAGGACGGCGCACGGCAAACCTGCCGGCGACCGCAAACGTTTGTTTCAGAAAGGTGACGACCTGATGAGTGAAGGCAAAGTGGTGCAAGTCATCGGTGCTGTCGTGGATGTGGCTTTCGAAGACGCCGAGCTGCCAGCCATTCTGACCGCTTTGGAAGTTGTCCAGAACCATACCGGTGGCAGCCGTCTGGTGTTGGAAGTGCAGCAACACCTCGGTGAAAACACCGTGCGCTGCGTCGCCATGGATTCCACCGACGGCATGGTGCGCGGCATGAAAGTCAGGAACACCGGCCAGCCGATCACCATGCCGGTGGGCAAGGGCACGCTCGGCCGGCTGATGAACGTCATCGGCGAGCCCATCGATGAAAAAGGGCCGATTCAGGCGGAGCGCTACTTGCCCATTCACCGCCCGGCGCCACCTTTGGAAGAATTGGATCCGCGTTCGGAAATCCTCGAGACCGGCATCAAGGTCATCGATTTGCTCGAACCCTATGCCAAAGGCGGCAAAACCGGATTGTTCGGTGGTGCGGGCGTGGGCAAAACCGTGCTGATTCAGGAGCTGATCCGCAATATCGCCACCGAGCACGGCGGCTACTCGGTGTTCAGCGGCGTGGGCGAACGCACGCGCGAGGGCAACGACCTGCTGCTGGAAATGACGCACTCCGGCGTGATTTCGAAGACCAGCATGGTGTTCGGCCAGATGAACGAGCCGCCGGGCGCCCGCGCGCGCGTCGGTCTGTCGGCATTGACCATTGCTGAGTATTTCCGCGATTACGAAGGCAAGGACGTGCTGCTGTTCATCGACAACATTTTCCGCTTCACCCAGGCCGGTTCGGAAGTGTCGGCGCTGCTCGGCCGCATGCCCTCGGCCGTGGGGTATCAACCGACGCTCTCCACCGAGATGGGTGCCTTGCAGGAGCGCATCACCTCCACCCGCAAAGGTTCGGTCACCTCGGTGCAGGCCATCTACGTGCCCGCCGACGATCTGACCGATCCGGCACCGGCCACCACTTTCTCGCATCTCGATGCCACCACCGTGTTGTCGCGCCGCATCGTGGAATTGGGCATTTACCCGGCGGTGGATCCGCTCGATTCCACCTCGCGCATACTCACGCCGCAGGTGGTGGGCGAAGAGCACTACCGCGTGGCGCGCCAGGTGCAGCAAATCCTGCAAAAGTACAAGGAGCTGCAGGACATCATCGCGATTCTCGGCATGGAAGAGCTTTCCGATGACGACAAGATCGTGGTCAACCGCGCCCGTCGCATCGAAAAATTTTTGAGCCAGCCCTTCCACGTCGCCGAGGAGTTTACCGGCACTCCCGGCCGCTACGTGCGCCTGGAGGACACGGTGCGCGGCTTCAAGGGTATTGTTGAAGGCGAGTATGACGATCTGCCGGAGCAGGCCTTTTACATGGTCGGCACGATCGAAGAAGCAGTACAGAATGCCAAGAAGATGAAAGGCTGAACGCAGGCGCCGGTCAGCGGCGGACCTGCAGCCGGCCGGCGTCCAGATCCCGAAGATTACCATGGCCACCCCAAAGAGTTTTCCTCTCGAAATCGTTACACCCACGAGCAGGGTCTTTGCAGCGCAGGTCAACGCCCTGGTTGCGCCGGGAGAGGCCGGTTATTTTGGCGTGCTGCCGCATCATACCAACCTGCTGGCCACCCTCAAGATCGGTTATCTGAAAGTGAGGATTGCGGACCAGACGAAATACTTTGCGATCAGCGGCGGCATCGCAGAGGTCACTTCCGGCGGCGTGAAAATCCTGGCGGAGGCGGCCGAGCCGGCCGCCGCGATTGATGTCGAGCGCGCCCGGCGGGCGAAAGAGCGTGCGCAACGCCGCCTGCACGAAGGCCGCAAGCAATGGGATGTGGCCCGCGCCCAGGCCGCGCTGGCACGCGCGACCAACCGCCTGAAGGTGGTCGAATTGATGCGCGTCTGACCGCCGCCCAAACTTCCCTCTGCCTGATTCTCCCGCCGGGCAAAACCATTTTGTCCGGCAGGGTTGAATCTGAAGTGCGCCGTTCACCCCTGTCATTTTTCCAAACACCAGACAAGCGCTCATCGAGCTCGCAATGGATGTCGCCTATCATGGCGGCCAAGCTGTTGCCACGGGTGTTTTGTTTCGCCACTGGGAGGAGCCCGCGCCACTCCGCGCCGGGAATTGATGGTGACCGTGAAATCCGCCCGTTTGCCGAAGGCGTCACGTTTTTTCTCCCGCGAAAATGAGGCTCCCACGAAAACAGCGCCAAACTCTTTCCGTGGGACTTCGCTTTCGTGGGCGGAATTTGAGGTTTGATCTTGACATCGATGATTGAATCCCTGCCGTGCTATGAACAAGGCCTCCCGAGCGGAACTGCCGGTCATCCTCCTTACTCATCTTGAAGCAACGCTGAAGACAGCCCCCGCGGAGCGATCTGTTTGTAGGTGCGCCTCCTGCCAGAGCTGGCAGCATCTTGGCCGCCAAAATTTTTTATGCCCCCCATGACCCTCCCCTTGTTTGATTGCCCGGGGTGCCGCGGTTTTTCTGCAACCCCGGGGCACTGCTGCTACATTTTTGTGTGATTTTGAAAATGCCGAGTATCGCGGCCGGTGGGAAGCGCGCGCCTCATGAACTGCAACTTTGTCTGCGCTCTCACCCCGCGAGCATCGGCATTTTCTTTTGTTGGCGGTAAAGTTTTTCTGTCGGCGCCGGCAGGCTGACGAGGGCGGCAGGTACCGGCACGGTTGTCGCGGCGGTGTGACAGGCCCGTGCCGCCGCCCGGCGGAGAAAATTTTGCTTACGTAATCGTGAGGCACTGCCAGTATATAAACCCTCAGATCGATTGTAAACATTGATGAGCAATCCACGGATGGGTTGTGTGCCGCAGACCACGGGTCGATTCCTCTCGACTCCGAGCTGCGCTGTAGATGATCGTCGCGCCAGGCAGTAGGCTGGCATGCTACCAAAACCGAGGATGACCATGTGGCCCAAAGGACTAAGGGAAGGTCGCGTTCGACGCATTGCTGCGATTGGTTTGCTTTCCTCCGGCCTGCATCTCCTTCCCCTCCTCGTCGCTCCAGCAACCGCGCAAGAGAGCCGCATTTTTGACAAGCAGAAGGCCGTGCGCTATGAAGAGAAACTGAAGTTCTATCTCGATCAAAAGACCCGGGATTATCTCGTCGAGACCGCCGCCCAGGAGCGGCTGCTGCTGGAGAGCATCAAAAACCTGTACGCCGAGGTCAAGCAACGCGGGCTGGAAGGCATCGCCAAGGATCAGCCCGGCTTCCAGCAGATCTACGGCGAGATGGACCGCATGGTGCAGGACTACACCGCCGAGCTGGAGGCCATCCTCGCGATGCTCGACGAGATTCACGCGCTGACCAGAACCCTGCGTCTGGAAAATCGCAGCGATTTGCTGGAACAGTTCAGCGATCTGCGCGACCGGCTGCTGACCGTCATTGAAAACCGCGAGCTTCACAAAAAGAACGTCGCCACCACCGGCTACAAGGCCGGGCTGGTGCGCGAATACGACGTGGAAGTCGATTCGGTGTTGCGCATGTTCGACCGCCTGGAGCGCTTCGAACGCACGGCGCGGGCGCGCGGCGATTCCAGCGCGCTGCAGCTCGTCCGGCAGCAGAAGCAAAAAATTCAGGGGATCGTGGCGCGCGTCTACGACGTCACCCATGAAGAGCCGGCCATCGCCCACGCCTACTTGAAGGAGGTCGATCAGCTCACCAAAGTTTTGCAGCAGCTCGACAAGCTGGAGCAGGCCAGGGCCGCCACCCTGCCGGCGGCGCTGGATGTCGAAGCCGAGCGCCGGCAGGTTCTCTCCCGGCTGGACAAGGGCTTGATCACCCTGCTGGGCTATACGCCGCATCCCGACTCCGCCACCATCACGCTGGAGCAGGCCTTTCAGGAATGGCGTGCCGGCCGTCACACCGCTTTCGAAGTGAAACGCGCGCAATACGCCATCCTGAAGAGGAATCTGCTGCAAACCGCCGACACGCGCGCTTTTCTGCGCATGCTCAATCGCGATCTCAGTGACGCGCTGCTCAACTATGCCGCGGAGCGCTACCTGCTCGCCGATTTGCAATTTCAGACGGCGATGCAGGACTACGGCCCGCATTTCGCCCGTTACGGCCTCACTCCCAACTGGGAAGCGGTGGTGTTCTACCGTGCTGAATCGCTTTATGGGCGCGGCATCTATCCCGAAGCGTTCAAGGTTTATGAGCAGCTTCTGCGCGAACATGCCGCCAACAAGTTTCGCGGCACGGCATTGTTGCGCCTGCTCAGCATGGCGCACACGCTCAAGTGGGAGAAGCCGTTCTTTTTCTACTATCGCCAGATGGATTCACTGGCCGCAAGTCTGGATCCCAAATTGCTGGCGCGCGGCCGCTATCTTGCCGGCTACTACCATCTCACGTGCGAGCGTTTCCATGAGGCGGATGCCGAACTTGCCAAGATTCCGGAAAGCTCGAAGTATAATCTGGCCGCCCGCTATCTGCGCGGCGTCGCGCAAGTCAATCTCGGCAACCCAGCGGCGGCCTATCCCCACTTCGATGCCGTGGCCAGCGCGCCGGCACTGCCCTGGAGCGATGCCTTCAATACCCTGCTGCGCAACAATGCCCTGCTCAAGCTCGGTTTCATTTTCTACGAGCGCGGCGATTACGCCGGCGCCGGTAGATATTTCGAGCAGGTCTCCAAGGGCTCGGAGCACTATGACCAAAGCCTGCTGGGGCTGGCCTGGGCGGAAATGAAGCAGGGCAATCTCGAAGGCAGTCTGACGCACACCGGCGCCCTGCTGGGCAATTATCTCGCTTCCAACTATGTTTATGAGGCGCTGGCGCTCAGCGCCCACTGCAAGCGCCTGCTCGAGCGTCCGGAGCTGGCGATGAAGGATTTTCGCTACGTCACCAACGCCCGCGGTGTTCTGGAGGTGACCCAGGAGTACAATGAGGAACGCCGTCGCATTGTGGCGCAGCTCGCCGAGCTGGAGCAAATGGAAAAGCAGGTGCTGGAGCGCCAGGATCGCTCGCTTTATGAGCTGATTGCGCTCGCCAAACAGGAGGTGCAGGCGCTGCTGTTGAATTTCAACTATCGCGGCCCCAGGGGCAATCTCTTGAGCGACGAGTTTGCCGACGAACGCCAGAACCTCTATGCCCAGATTCGTTATTTTGACCGCGTGATCGCGGAGGCGGAACGCGCCGGCCTGCCCGAGGTCGCACAAGAGGCGGTGCAGCGCCGCAATCGCATCCTGCGGGCGCTGGAAGTCTATCAAGCCGACCGGGCATTGCAGGCGGTGAACTACTGGGTCGAGTATCCCTTGGCGATCAAGGAGAGCGGAGCACTCTACCGCAAGCAAATCGTGGACAGTCTGCTGGTGGAGATGGAAGCCGAGCAAAACCGGCTGCAGGAGAGCCTGACGCACTTTCAGGAGCTGATGTCCAAACATGCGCGCGACACCACTTCGATCGTTACCCGCTTCGAAATTTTGCAGCAGGACTTGACCAATCTGAAATACCGCATGGACCGCTTCCAAACCTGGCTCAGCGATTATCAAGTCGATACGGTGGCCAGCGATTTTGATCAATGGGCGGATTTCTCCGGTTTTGGTCTGAGCGATTTGACCTTCCAGGAGCTGGAGCGCCGGGAGCAGAAGATCGAACAGCAGGCTGCCAATATTGCCGCGATTGATCAATTGCTGCGCGACCGCCAGGCCAGTCTGCAGGCGCGCCTGAAACGCTTTGATGAAGAGATGCGCCGCATTGAAGCGGAACTTTTGGAGGAGCAGGTGCGCCTGGACAAGCTCGAGCATCAGAAATATTTCGACTATTTCTATTTTGACACCTCCGGCACCGAAATTCCGGCGGAGCAGCAAGCCAAGACGGCGCCCGCGCCGGACAAGGGCACGCAGTGAGGGCAAACCGTTGCCGGCCGCTGCGCCGGAGACCGCCGCTGATGGCTCTGTGGCGCCCGCAATTCGAACCCCAATGACCTCCTCGAGCGAATGGAAGGAAGCCATTTAACCGAGTCTGACTCAGCATGATCGCGAACCATTCAACTCCGAACATATCGCCCAGACCCCGCCTGCCCCGGCTGTGTCGTGCCGGCCGGCCGGCGCGCGATCTGGCCTTGCTCGCTCCCTTGCTGGCTGCCCTGCTGCTGTCGCCGCCTGCCCTGGCCCAGCTCACACGCGATACCGCGCGCCCGGCTGCCGCAGGCGCAGCCGGGGTTGCCGCACACACGCGGGAAAACCCCGATTCCACGCTGCGCTCCTACACCATCGATGAGTTGCTGGCATACAAAGATTTCTATGAGCGGCAACGCCTGCGCACCGACCGCGAGCGCGTCTGGCTGCGGGAAAAGGGCATTCGCGATATGGAGACCTTTCTCAACAGCCATCCCAAAAGCAAGGTGCAGGACAAGGTGATCGTGCGCCTCGCCGAGCTGCACTACGAGAAATCGCTGGAGAGCTATGCGCAGGCGCAGGAGAACTATTCCCGCCAGCTCGCCAGGCTCGACTCCGGCCTGGTGACCACGCCGCCGGTGGAGCCCAAAAAGGATTACTCCGCCTCGCTCGCGCTGTATCGCCGCATCCTGGCGGAGCATCCCGACAGCCCGCTGCGCGATGATGCCGCGTACAACATCGCCTTCCTGACCGAGGATCTCGGGGCGCGCCAGCAGGCGGTGGCGTTGTATCAGGAGTTCATCCAAAACTATCCCAACAGTCGCTACATCCCCGACGCGCTTTTTCGGGTGGCGGAATACTACTTCAATCCCCCCAAGAACAATCTCGACAGCGCCATCGCCATTTATCAGCAGGTGCTGCGCTATGGCGACAGCCCGAAATATGACGAGGCGCTCTACCGCCTGGGATGGGCGCATTACAAACGCAATGAATACCCCCAGGCGATTTCCTATTTCACCCTGCTGGCCGATGATCTGCACCGCGCCAGGCGGCTCGATCCCAAAAACCAGATCACCAATCCCAGCCTGCTGGAAGAATCCATCGAGTATATCGGCATTTCCTTTCTCGATTATCAGGGCCCGGACAAGGCGGCGCAGTATCTCGCCGATCTGGGCGGCCGCGAGTACGGCCTGGACATTTTGATGCGCATCGGCGACATCTACATGAATGTGAAGGAGGAACACGAGAACGCCATCCGCGCCTACCACCTGCTGTTGCGCATGTATCCCAACGCGCCCGCGGCCCCGCTGGTGCGCGCCAAGATCGCGGAAGCCTATCGTGCACTCGATGATGAGCAGATGGCCTACCTGCAGCGCGACAGCCTGTTCCTGGACTATCGCGAAGGCACCACCTGGTGGCTGCACAACAGCGATGAAGAGGTGCGCCGCCAGGGCAGGGCGCTGGCCGAGCGCGCCCTGCGGGAAAACATCAACCTGCTGCTCAAGCGCGCCGATGAATATGGCGACAACAACCTTTACGCCCAGGCGGTGAATGACAGCCGCAAATATCTGGTGGCCTTTCCCAAGGATACCATGGCCGCGCTCATTCACTGGAATCTCGCCCTGACGCTGGATGCCAAGCTCAAACAGGCGCCGGAAGCCTTCACCGAGTATCTCGAGATCAGCAATCGTTACTGGAACAGCCGCTTTCAAAAACTGGCGGCGGAGAACAGCGTGGCGCTGGCGCAGGAGATGGCGAGCGCCGACACCATGCGCCGGCCCCAGATTCTGCCGTTGAAGCTCGGCGACATGAAGGCGGCGGTCGAAACCAATCGCGACAGTCTGCGCCAGGCCCTGAAACTCGATCCCATTCCCATGTCCGTCGGCGAGCAGAACCTGGCCAGGGCGCTGGACAACTACATCCGCCTGTTTCCGCATGAACCGGCAACCGCCGAACGGCTGGCGCAGGCCGGTGCGCTTTATTACAACAAGAATGAATTTGCCGGCGCCTTGAAGTATTTCAAAACGCTGCTCAAGCACTTTCCGCAAAGCCCGGACGCGCCCTATGCCGAGTATCTGGTGATGGAAAGCTATTTCGGCAAGCTCGATTACAAAAGTTGTGAGATCGTGGCCCGCCGCATCAAGCAGACCTCGCCCAACCGCGAGTATGCCCTCAAGGCGGAAAAGCGGCTGGCGGAATCGATCTTCCTGCAGGCGGAGGACCTGGCGCACATTGCGGAGCACGTGCGCGCCGGCGAGGAATACCGCCGCGTTTATGAAGAAGTGCCGACCGCGGAGTTTGCCGACCTGGCGCTCTACAACGCCGGTCTGGAATTCGATCAGGCCCGTGAATATCGCCGCGCGGTCGAGACCTATGCCCTGTTGACCGACAACTTTCCCAAATCGCCGCACTACCTCAGCGGCCTGAACAACATGGCATATGACTACGGCGAGCTCAATGACTATCTCAACGCCGCGCTCACCTTCGAGCGCCTCGCCAACGAAGAGCCGGATTCCAGCAAGGCGGAGACCAGTCTGTTCAATGCCAGTGTCTATTTCGTGCGGGCGGAAGACTGGCCGCGCGCCATTCGCGTGAATCGCAAATTCGTGGACAAATATCCCGCCTCCAAGGACGCCGACGACCTGTTCTATGACATCGCCAATTACCATCTCAAGCTCGACCAGCTCGAGGAAGCCAACGCCGTGTACGGCGAGTATGCCCAGCGCTTTCCAGATTCCCCGCGCGTGGTCGAGACCTTTTACCGGCGCGGCGAATACTTCGAGTGGAAGGGTTTGCTGGCGCAGGCACGTGCGGAATACGAAAAAGCCATGGCCAGGAGCAACGACTTCCGCCGGCGCAGCATGGATCACAATGACTTCTTCTCCGCGGAGGCGCTGTTCCGCCTGACCGAGCTCAAGTTTCGTGACTTTGCCGAGGTGCGCTTCAAGCTGCCGAAAGCGCAGCTGGATGCCGCGAAGGAACGCAAGAAAAATGCCTTGATCGATATCGTCGATGGCTATACCCGCGTGGCCGGCTTCGGCACGCTGCGACTCTACGAGGCCACCTACAAGATCGGTGCCGCCTATGAAGAGTTTGCACAAACCTGGGCGGATCAGGAGATCCCGGAAGTCGATGAAAACCGCCGCATCGTGGCGAAGAAGGAGATCAACCAGGCCTCCGCCGAACTCTACGAGCGGGCGCTGCAATCCTACCGCCATGCCGCCCTCGCGCTCGAACGGCTGGCCGCCCAATACAACCCGCCTGCTGATACCACCGTGCGCCATGCCAGGCTGGCGCGGGAGGACAGCACCACCCAGGTGGCGCGCCGCTGGATTCAGCGCAGCAAGGACAAGGTCTCCGAGGTGATTTACGATATTGCCGAGCTGAACAACGCTTCGATGAAGCAACTGCTCGATGCCCCCACACCCGGCAATATGGACAAGATCACCGCCCTGGAGTTCCGCAATCAATTGCTGGGCAAATTCGTCAAGCCGCTGGTGGCCCAGACGATTCAGGCGCACCAGCGCAATCTGCGCGAATGTGATTCGCTCGGCATCGAAAGTGCCTGGCTGGATCTCTCACGCCGCAAGATCGTGGAGATCAACAACGCGCTGGCGCGCGAATATGCCAGTCTGGCGCGGCGGGCGTTGTCGCAGTATGCCGCCGATATCGGCAGCTATAAACGCCTGGTCGACGCCGCGGATTTCCAGGCCGATGATGTGAAGGAGGAAATGTCGAATCTGGTCGATTTCGGCCGCTCTTTTGCCGAGGCCGCGGTGCAAGCCTACTTGGAAACTTTGAACAGCGCCCGCCAGGCGAAGGTCCGGCCCCGCGCCCTGGAAGACACCGAAGAGCAGTTGTTGCATTTCGTCTTCACTCATGCCCGTCAGTGCGATTCCCTGGCCAGCGCCGCCAACAGTGAACGGCTGGCGTTTGAAGACCGGTTGCGCCGCGAGGGCCGGCAGGATTTGCAGGACGCGGTCTTCACGTTTGAAGACAATTTCTTTGCGCTCACCGAAGGCAAGAAGAAGATTCTCGAAGCCGGTTTCCTGGCCATGCGCGATCATGGCATCGAGAATCCCTGGTCCGAGAAAATCACCCTGATGCTGGTGCGCAGTGATCCCGTCAAGTATGCCCGGGAACTCGAGCTCACCATTGCCGACACGACCGTGTTCAGCGATGGCGGCTGGCAGGCGTCCACGCAATATATCCGGGGCTGGACGGCACCGGAATTCAACGCCGCCGGCTGGAGCACGGCGCAGGCCCTGGGTGCCTCGGCGGTGTTTGCCGGCTACGGCGCGCAGCGGCTCTGGCTGGCGGGCAGTGCACCGGCAGCCAGCTCCCCCGACTCCGCCGGCGGCACACCGGCCAGGCTGGTGTCCAATTCCACGGCCGGCAGCGGCGTCAATCTCGGATATTTCCGCAAGAGTTTTGCCATCCGGGGGCTGCCGGTTTCGGGTCAGATTCAGGTGCATGCCGACGATTCCTACAACGTGTTTGTCAATGGCGAATATCTCGCCCAAGTCATCGGCGCCGCCGGCGAAGCCGGGAAAACACACATTCACGATTGCTCCAGTTTTCTGCGCAGCGGCGTGAATGTGGTGGCCTTCGAGGTGCGCGACACCGATCACAGCGGCGGCGGACTGGAGGCGGTGATTTTCCTGAAAAGTCTGCCGGGCTGGGAAAAACACCAGAGCGAAGTGCAGTTGAAAAAAGAGCGGCACGAGGAAATGCTCATTTTCGAGCGCGGTTTTCTGCCCAATTTGCGATAATGGGAGGTGAAGATGGTACGACCCTTCGTGATCATTGCAGGTTGCGCGTTGTTTGCGCCGGCCTTGGCGCAGCAGTCGCCGGGCGTTGCGGCCGACACGGTGCATGCCACTGCCCCGGCGCGCAAGGCGGCCGGGACCGCAGCGGTGGACAGTGTGCGGCGGCCGGCGGGCCCTGAAAAGGAAAAGGTCGAACCCAAAGAGCTGGAGCTGGAAGCGATCGCGATTGAAGCGGTCATCGAGAAGCCCAACGTTGACATTATTCCCAAGCGCAGCAAACCGGATTTTGAAGAGATGCGGATTCCCGACCGCAGCTTTGCGCGCGAACTCAAGGCTGTTTCGCGGGAGCTGTTGCTGTCCGATGACGAACTGGAAAAGCCCGAAAAAGTCGACGGCCTGAAGAAGATTCCCGCAAAGAAAAAGAATTGACGGTATTGTGCAGTCCGGCGCACAAGGGAAAACCGCTGCTTTCACGAAAAAGGTGTCTTTCCTTCACACGGCTAATTTATTCAGGAGGTTTTGTTCATGGATAGTTTCATCGAGTCGTTCCGCTGGGAGGCCGATGGTGCGTTGTACATGTATGCCATTCTTGTGGTCGGTGCCTTCGCCGTGGCAATTGCGATCGAGCGCGCCTATTTTCTGATGGTGAAGGCCAACATCAACGCCAACAAGTTCATGTCCGAAATTCGCAAACTGGTGCGCGCCGGCGAATACAAGAAAGCGCTGGCACTGTGCGATGCCGCGCCGGAGAAGGCGCTGGCACAAGTGGTGGGCGCCAGTCTGCGGCGCGTGGCCGAGCAGGAGGTGACCGATTTCCGTTCCATCCAAAACAGCGTGGATGAAAGCACGCTGGAGGTGATTCCACGGCTGAACCAGCGCACCGGTTTTCTCGCCATGCTGGCGAATGTGGCGACCCTGCTCGGCCTGATGGGCACGATTTGGGGCCTGATTCTGGCCTTCAAGGCGGTTTCCTCCGCCGGCATCGACGCCGCCGAGAAAGCCCGCATGCTGGCCGCCGGCATCAGCGCCGCGATGAACACAACGCTGCTGGGCTTGGCGGTCGCCATTCCTTCGGTCCTGGCCTATACGTTCCTGTTCAACAAGACCGCCAGAATCATCGACGAAATCGATGAGCACACCGTGAAACTGATCAACCTTTTGACCGGGAACAAGTGAGCCATGGCTTTCCGACCTTCGCAACGCCGGCACCTGCGGGAGGAGAGCACGGATCTGAACCTCACCCCCATCATGAACCTGATGGTGGTGATGATTCCGTTGCTGCTTTCCTCCGCGCAATTCATCAAGATCGGCATCATCGAATTGAATCTGCCGCCCGCTGCCGGCGCGGCTGGCACGCTGGCCGGCAGCAAGGCGCCCAAGGAAACCGAGCGCACCCTTGACCTCACCGTTTCAATTACGGATCAGGGGTTCTACATCTCCAGCGCAGCGGCGGTGCTCACCGGCGCGACCGCCACCGGTCCGACGATTCCGATCGGCAGCAACGGCGAGTACAACTTCGATGCCCTGTCACAGAAACTCTACGAGATCAAGCAAAAAGTCGGCAACGGGTTTTCCGACGCCGAATCCATCGTCATTCAGGCGGAGAACAAAATCCGCTATCAAGTGCTGGTCAGCACCATGGACGCCGCCCGTTCGATTCGGGTCAATGGCACACCCGTGCTGCTCTTTCCGCAAGTGTCGCTGAGCGCCGGCATCATTTGAGGCCGGGGCGCGGCCGCAGGCGTCACCGGCCCCGAGCCGTGCTCCCAGTCTGCCCGGCAGTCGGCGCCTGCATAATTTGAACATAAATGGCATATGGCTTTCATACCCTCCCGCATCAAGAAGCATGACACGAAGCCCGTCGAGGTGAAACTCAATCTCACCTCGATGATGGATATGTTCACCATCATTCTCGTGTTTCTGCTCAAGACCTACTCGACCGAAGGCCAGCTCATTTCACCTTCGGAGTTTCTCAAACTGCCCCACTCCCGCATCGAAGAACCGGCGCAAGTGGGTTTGGATTTGATTGTGTCCAAGCAGATCATCCTGGTGAACCATGAGAAGGTGGCCACCATGGACGATGTCGTGTCCAATAACCCCGCCGTGGTTGAAAACGGCATTATCAAACCGCTGCAGGAACGGCTGCGCTACTACAGCTCGCAGGCCAAGAAGATGGAAGTTGAGTACGGCGTCAAGTTCTCGGGCAAGGTGATGATCCAGGGTGACAAGGAGCTGCCGTATTCCGAGCTGGTGAAGGTGATGCGCACCTGCGGCGTTTCTGATTACCCCAACATGCGGCTGGTCGTTTATCGTGAGGGCGAGTAGACCACCGGCAGGGCAGCCTTGCGCACGGCCGTGGCGCAGGGACAAAGCATTCAATCTTTCCGTCAGATGAGCTCAACAACCTCCAGGGATCCTATGCCGGCGCAGAGCACAAGCAAGCTTTCACTCGACCACTCCCCGGGTGCTCGTCTCACTTTCCCCAGGGAGTTCGAGTTGCACTGGTGGCAGTCGTTCGATCGCCGTTTTGTGATGACGCTGATCGGTTCCCTGCTTGTCCATTTTGCACTCATTGTCTATTTCATCAACAATCCTCCGCGCCATGATGTCGGCCGCGTGCAGGAGCAATTTGCACGGCTGGTGCTCGACAAGGCAGCGCGGGAAACCAAGTTTGTCGAAACGCCGCAGCAGTCTGTGCCAGTGGCTCCGCCGGAGGCCGAGCCGGCAGCCAGCCCCCCCGCCGCCGCGACGGCTGCCACACGTGCCCCGGCTTCCCGGCCCGGTCGCCGCGGCAGTCTTGACCTTCGCCCTGCGGAGCCGGCGGAGGCGACAGGGCCTGGTGGCGGCGGCGAAATTGCCGGTAACAGCGGCCCGGTTGCGGGCGGCCGGCGTTCCCGCGCCGCCATCAGCCAGCAAGTAGGCAATCAGGGGTTGCTCGGTTTGTTGACGAGCAGCAGCGGTTTGGCGACGGGCGAGTCAGCCGCCGACATTCTGGGCAGCCACGATGCCAATACCAACCTCGATCAAGCGCTGGCAGGTGTGACCGGCATCAAGCGCGCTGGCAGTGGTGCGGAAGCCGAAAGTGGTGCAGGCGCGGAAGGCTCGGGCGTGGGTTCCGGCGGTCCGGGCAAAGGCCGTGTTCGCGGTGGTCGTGACACCGGCACCGGCAACATTGATGCACTGGTCAGCGGGCTGGGTGAAGGCAAGGCCAAAGGTGTGAGCCGCTCGGGTGAGCTGGTCATCAACAGCGAGAAGCCGTTGATCGAGGCGGAAGAGGGGCAGGTCGGCGGCGCGGGCCGCAATGCCGACGCCATTCAGGCGGTGGTCGCCAAGCACAGCCCCGCGATCGAGTATTGCTATCAGCGCGCGATCAAGCGCGATCCGAATCTCAAGGGCAAGATCGTCGTGCGCTTCGTGATCACGCCGCAGGGCACGGTGGAAAGCGCCACCATTGTCTCCAAGACCGTCAACAATCCCGAGGTGGAAGACTGCATCCTCAGCCGCATCCGGCGCTGGGATGATTTTGGCGCCATCGATCCCCAAAAGGGCAATACCACGGTGCGCCAGGTTTACACCTTCGGCTACTGATTTTCCGCCTGCTGAAATTTTATCCCCGACCGCTTGTTCCAGCGATGACCGCGTTGGGTCGTTGGACGAGCGGTTTTTTATTTTGTTGGATTTTGCTATATTGCGGCTCACATGATCAGAAATTTTCAAGGAGGATCGCGTTGGAAACCAAAAGCGTAGAGTCGCAACCTGCCCCGGCGGGCAGCCTGACGGACGCCCGTGCCGGCTGCAACTGGAAACGCACACACACCTGCGGTGCCCTGCGTCCGGCGCATCAAGGCGAGACGGTGACCTTGATGGGATGGGTTGACAGTTGGCGAGATCACGGCGGCGTGCTGTTCGTCGATTTGCGCGACCGCTACGGCAAAACCCAGATCGTTTTTGCACCCGACAACCCGCAGGTCCACGCGCAGGCGCAGGACTTGCGCAGCGAATTTGTCATCGCCGTGCGTGGCACGGTCGCGCTGCGACCCGCGGGCATGGCCAATCCCAATTTGGCCACCGGTGAAATCGAAGTGCGGGCCCGGGAGCTGAAGATTCTCAATCCCGCCAAGACCCCGCCCTTCGCGATTGATGATCGCACCGAGGCCGCGGAAGACTTGCGCTTGAAGTACCGCTATCTCGATCTGCGCCGCCCGGAGATGCAGCGCAATCTCATCATCCGCCACCAACTCGCCCAGCTGGTGCGGCGTTATTTTGACCGCCATGATTTCCTGGAAATCGAGACGCCGATGCTGATGAAAAGCACCCCGGAAGGGGCACGCGATTATTTGGTGCCCAGCCGGCTGTACCACGGCAGCTTCTATGCCCTGCCGCAAAGTCCGCAGACTTACAAGCAGATTCTGATGGTCGCCGGGCTGGATCGCTATTTCCAAATTGTGCGCTGCTTCCGCGACGAAGACCTGCGCGCCGACCGCCAGCCGGAATTCACGCAAATCGACGTCGAGATGTCATTCGTCGATCACAATGACGTGATCAGCATGATGGAAGGTCTGGTAGCAGAGATGGTGCAGGCCACGCTCGGCCAGCAGCTCACGCTGCCGCTGCCACGCATGACGTATGCCGAAGCCATGGCACGTTTTGGCAGTGACCGCCCCGACACCCGCTTCGGCATGGAACTGCACGAGATCACCGACCTGGCACCGGACTGCGGCTTTCGCGTTTTCGTCGAGGCGGCCAAAACTGGCGGAAGTGTGCAGGGAATCTGCCTGCCCGGCGGCGCGAAATATTCCCGCAAACAGCTCGATGATCTGACCCAGCTCGCGACCCAGATGGGCGCGCAGGGTCTGGTGGCGATCAAGAACACCAGCGAGGGCTGGCAGGGCTCGGCGGCCAAGTATTTTCCCGCGGAGATTATAAACCGCGTGAACCAGCGCTTTGCGGCCGCGCCGGAAGACTTGCTGTTGTTCGTCGCCGATAAAAAAGAAAAGGCCCGTGAGGTGCTGGGCTCGCTGCGGCTGAGCTTGGCGCAGGCGGAAAATCTGATCCCCAAGGACAGAATCGCGCTCTTGTGGGTGGTCGAGTTTCCCCTGCTGGAGTTCGATGAAAAGGAGGGCCGCTGGGTTGCCTGCCACCATCCCTTTACCGCGCCGCTGGATGAAGATCTGGCCTTGATGGACACGGCGCCCGGCGAGGTGCGGGCGAAGGCCTATGATCTGGTGCTCAACGGCACGGAGATCGCCGGCGGCAGTATTCGCATTCACCGCCGGGACATTCAGCAGAAAATGTTCCGACTGCTCAACATCAGCGAAGAGGAAGCCGAGCAGAAATTCGGTTTTTTGCTGGAGGCCTTCGAATACGGTGCGCCACCGCACGGCGGCATCGCTTTCGGATTCGACCGTCTGGTCATGCTGCTGGCCGGCCGCAAATCGATTCGTGATGTCATTGCCTTCCCCAAAACCAACTCGGCGGTGTCGCTCATGGATGGTTCGCCCTCGCCGGTTTCGCCCAAACAGTTGCAGGAACTCGGCATCAAGCTGATTGCGGCCGGATAAAAGCTTGACAATCCAGGCGATTTTTGCTATCTTTGCCGGTCATTTTTTACGGGGTGGCAGTCTTATCGCAAAGTTCGAGACTTCATCCTTCCCAAGCCGAATCTCATCAAGGAGTGGTGCATCGCTTGGGAATTTAATCGTTATGGAGGACTGGACAGCATGAGAGTCGGCGTTTTGACAGGCGGGAGTGATTGCCCGGGGTTGAATGCATGCATTCGTGCCGTCACCCGGCGTGCCATCACCGCCTATGACGACCAAGTGCTGGGAATTCGCAACGGCTGGGAAGGTCTAATCGAAGCTGATATCGAACCACTCAGCCTGTATTCGGTGTCCGGCATCCTGCCCAAGGGCGGCACGATCCTCGGCACCTCGCTGGTCAATCCCTTCAAAAACGAAGCGCACGTCGCGAAAATCTTGGAGACGGCACAGGCCTACGAAATCGATGCCCTGGTGGTTATCGGCGGCGAAGACACGATGGGCGTGGCCCACAAGCTGGCAGCCCGGGGTTTGAAGTCGGTGGGCATACCCAAGACCATCGACAACGACGTGGCGGGCACTGATGTGTCCTTCGGCTTTGATACGGCGGTGGGCATCGCCACCGAGGCGATTGACCGGCTGCACAGCACCGCCGAGGCCCATCACCGCGTGATGGTGGTGGAGGTTTTGGGTCGCTTTTCCGGTGCCATTGCCGCCACGGCAGGCATCGCGGGCGGCGCCGACTATATCCTGGTTCCGGAGCAACCCTTCTCCGTGGCCGAGGTTGCCGCGGCCATCGAAGCACGCAAGCGCCGCGGGCGAAATTTCAGCATCATCGTGGTGGCGGAGGGTGCGCGGCCGCGTGAAGCCGACCGCGATGCCAGTCTGCCGCGCCGTGTCGATGAATTTGATCATCCAGTGTACGGCGGCATCGGCGAGTATGTCGGCCGGCAACTTGAAAAGTTGTTGGTGCAAACCGAGGTGCGGGTGACCGTGCTCGGCCCGTTGCAGCGCGGCGGCACGCCGACCTCCTACGATCGTTTGCTGGCCACCCGCTTTGGCGTGAAAGCCGCGGACATGGTGCATCAGGGCAAATTCGGCTACATGCCGGCGCTGCGCGGCACCGAAATTGTCGAAGTGCCGGTGGTGGAGGCCCTCAAACGGCCCAAAACCATCGACCCCGAGATACTTGAAATCGCCAAAGTTTTCTTTGGATAAGCCCAGCATGGTTGCAGTGAACGTCAGCGCGTGGAGGCGTACATGGCTGTAAAGGTCGGGATCAACGGCTTCGGCAGGATCGGGCGCAATATTTATCGTGCCGCGATGAAGGACAAAGACATCGAGTTCGTCGCGGTTAATGACATCACCGATGCCAAAACTCTGGCGCATTTGTTGAAATATGATTCCATCCTCGGCAACCTCGAGGCCGAAGTCACCGCACAGGACAACACCATCGTGGTGAATGGCAAGCCGGTGAAGGTGTTTGCCGAGAAGGATCCTGCGAATCTCAAGTGGCGCGAGCTCGGCGTCGACATCGTGGTGGAATCGACCGGCCTTTTCACCAACAAAGAGACGGCCGTCAAGCACATCACCTCCGGCGGTGCCAAAAAGGTCATCATCACTGCGCCCGCCAAGGGCCAGGACCTGACCCTGGTGATCGGCGTGAACGACAGCGCTTACGATCCCGCCCGGCATCATGTGGTCTCCAACGCCTCCTGCACCACCAACTGTCTGACGCCGGTGGCCAAAGTCATCCTGGAAAAATTCGGCATCAAAAGCGGCTTGATGACCACGATTCATGCCTACACCAACGATCAGCGGATTCTCGATCTGCCACACAAGGATTTGCGCCGCGCGCGTGCTGCCAGCATGTCGATGATCCCGACCACCACCGGCGCCGCCAAAGCCGTGGCGGAAGTGATTCCCGAGCTCAAGGGCAGGATGGATGGCATTGCGGTGCGCGTGCCCACCCCCAACGTCTCACTGGTCGATGTCACCTTCGAGGTCGAGAAGCCGACCACGGTCGAGGAAGTCAACCAGGCGATCAAGGAAGCGGCGGATGGCAAACTAAAGGGCATCCTGGCATACACCACCGAGCCCCTGGTGTCGATTGATTTTCGCATGAATCCCAACTCCTCCATTGTCGATCTGCTGTCGACCTTCGTGAACAACGAAGGCAGGACCGTGAAAATCTTTTCGTGGTACGACAACGAATGGGGCTTCTCGTGCCGCGTGATCGACCTGATTCACCTCATGGCACGTTCGCTCTAAAAGGGGAAGAAATGGCAGGCCGTGCGCGCCGCCTGTTCGTGGCAGGCAATTGGAAAATGTTCACCACCCTGAGCGAGGGCGCCTCCCTAATCAAGGCGCTCAGGGTCAAAGTGGTGAACATCACGAAGGTGGACATGGCGGTCTTTCCGCCTTTCACCCATCTGAGCATGGCGGCAGAGCTGCTCAAAGGTTCGGCAATCAAACTGGGCGGACAGAATTTGCACTGGGAGGAAAAGGGCGCGTTTACCGGCGAAATCGCCGGTGCCATGCTGCAGAGCGCGGGTTGTGAGTATGTCATCATCGGCCACTCCGAGCGGCGCCAGTATTTCGGCGAAAGCGATGAAACCGTCAATCGCCGTCTGAAACGGGCGCTGGCCAGCGGATTGCGGCCGATCGTCTGCCTCGGCGAGACCCTCGCCCAGCGCCAGGCGGGCGAAACGCAGCGCGTGCTCGAGACGCAACTGCGTGGCGCCCTGCAGGGCCTCACCGCCGGGGAGTTGGCAACCGTCACAATCGCTTACGAACCGGTTTGGGCAATCGGCACGGGTGTAAATGCTGCGCCTGAGCAGGCGCAGGAAGTGCATGCGTTCATTCGCCGTCTGCTGGGGACACTGTTCGATGGCGCCACGGCGGCGGCCTGCCGAATTCAATATGGCGGCAGTGTGAAACCCGCCAATGCCGCCGCGTTGCTCGAGCAACCGGATATCGATGGCGCACTGGTGGGCGGTGCGAGCCTGGAGGCGGAGAGTTTCGCCGCCATCATCAAGGCCGCCGAAAATCTTTCATGACGTAACCATTCGGGATTTTTCATGTACGGATTCCTGATCACCATCTTCATTCTGATCGCCCTGTTGCAAACGGCGGTCATTCTCATGCAGGCAAGCAAGGGCGGCGGCCTGGCGGGATCTTTCGGCGGCGGCACCATGGGCACTGTTTTCGGAACCCGCGGTGCGGCCACATTCCTGAGCAAGCTGACCGCGATTCTGGCCGCGAGCTTTATGGTTTTGGCCCTGATTTTGGGCTTGATGAAGTCGAGCACGACGCCCTCCAGCAGTTTGGTGGGCAGGGAGCGCCAGGAGCGCCAGGCACGCACACCCTCGCCAGCTGATATTGGCGCGCCTGTCGTGCCCGGCACGCAAACCGTGCCTGCGCCGGCGCCACAGCAACCGGCCCAGCCACAACAAAAGTAAGTAAGTAGGAAGGTGGTTGTGGTTGTGAAAGTATCCACACAGGGGGATTTTTCTGCGGAAGTGGTGAAACCTGGTAGACACGCTATCTTGAGGGGGTAGTGGGCTTCGCCCGTGGGGGTTCGAGTCCCCCCTTCCGCACCAGCAGTCTTTCCGCTGCACCGCAAGGCGTGAAAGCAAAACAAAAAGGCCGCATGGATACGTCCGTCAATGCGGCCTTTTTGTTTGCCGATGACATCCCCGCGGCCGCCGCTGCACACCGCCGCTTCCTCCCCCGCCCCGCACAACAGCAAAAGACCTCACTGCAGCAGCGGGCGATGGTTGTTGGCCGCGGCTGCACGGCTGCTACGGAAACTTCACCTCCAGGCCAAAGCGCGGGTAAGCTTTGAGCTTGAGTTTGAAAGGATCCTGCTCGCTCAGAACTCTTTGCCCGATTTGGAACCCGGACCTCAGCTCGTTTTGAAATGCCAGGCTGCCGCCTGCAAATACGTGCAGCTCGAACGCAGCGATGGGCAGGCCCATGCCCACGCCCAGCAGCGGTTCGATGTGTGTGGCCAGCCGCAAGCCACCCAGCAGGTGAAGCGAGCTCGCCAGACTCGGCGCCTTGGTGTCCACCGGTTTGAAATGAAAATTGATGACCCCGAATGCCGCCAGATCTCCCCGGGGTTTGGGACGAACCACAATCGTGCCGTCCTCCCCGATTTCCAGCGTCACATCGTTGAGGGTGGTGATGGCAGTGGCGATGCCATAGCTCCAGCGCTCCAGCGGCGTGTTGTCGAACACCGCCGCTGCCAGATAGCGGTCGTCCTCCAGCGATTTTTTCACGATCACGGAAATATCCGAGATCTTCTGAAACTTCGGCGGGATCTCGAAGCGACGCAAATCCAGCCAGGTCATCTTTTGCTCCGGCTGCTCCAGGGCACCGGGCAGGCCAAAACCAATGAGCTGCAGGAACGCCGGCAGATTCGCCTCAAACGGCGTTTTTTTTGTCTTCAACATCACTGAGACGAACGAAGGGGCGTTTTCCGTGCGCGCGATGAAAAGGTAATACAGCGTGTCGCTTTTCAGGCCATAGAGCCGGGTGTCGAGAAAACTGGCGTTGCCGTGGAACATGCCGATGGGAGAGACGCGGTCGGTGAAGTTTGCCACCACGATGTAATAGGCCGCGGGATTGAGCTGCAGGCCGCTGAGCGCTATGAGCTTGCGCAGGCTGTCCGCCGCCATGTCGGGTTCACCCTCGATGAAGAAGCGATAGGCCTTGGCAAACAGGTCCGTGCTGTCATTGACAGCGCGTGCCGCCCTCTCCACCCGCTTGGGCACGATCACCACTTTTTCCTGGGCAGCCACCCAGTGCACTGTTGTGCACAACAACATGAAGCCCCAAACAAGAGATGGTCGCATGTGTTTTCCTTCCCGATGCTGGTTGGTTGTATCTCACGAAGGGTAACGACCCGCCTGGCGGGAAGCCCGTCGGTTTCAATCTGGAAGATATTTTTTGGCCAGATAAATGCCCAGGCGTGCGAGCACCGGCTTTGCCCCTGTGAGGAATTTGCCGATAAGCTGCGGTCCGACGGCATAGGCCGCACCGTAGTGGATCAGGTTGAGTTCCTGGGCGCTGCTTTGCTCCAGCTCGCGGGGGGTGAGTGACTGCCCGACCAGCGCATTTTCCGGCGGCGCGACGTAATAGAGTTTCTCCGAGGCGACACCACGGATGATGCCAGTGAGTTGCAGCCCGCGCGCTGGCCGCATGACAAAAACCGGTCCGCCGGAAAAGCCCGAACGCGCCACGGCATCGATCATAAAAAAGTCCTCACGGGGCAGCAGGCTCACCAGCCCGCTGGTCAGTTGCTTGGTTTCCCTCGGATATCCGAAAAGATAGCAGTAATCGCCCCACGCCAGCGGCTCTTCGTAGCCCACCTCGAAGGGAAAGGGAGAGCCCACCGCAAAACTGGAGGAGACGTGCAGCAGCGCCAGATCGGCATGCTCGTCGGCGGTGAGGCGCTCCGCGCTGATGAGATGGTTGCTTTGATTGAGCACATAAAATTCCTGCCGTCGCAAGATGGCGCGCGAATGCAGAATGTCGGTGCGCCGCCCCGCGCTGTCCCGGTAGTAGGTCTTGATCGTATCGGCATGCAGCACGACATGCGCACAGGTCAGAATCAGCGTGTGTTGCTCGTCACGATGCAAGACCAGCCCCGCCCCGTTGATGCGCTCGGTCTGCTCGCTGCGGGAGACGGCAGTGCCGGCCTGCAAGCGATAGCCGGTGGGGCTGCTGGAATCCGGCAAAAATCTCCCCGCCGACATCTCATGATTGTAAGTTTCCAGCCGGTAGTTGAAGATGGCCCCCACCCCCACGATCGAAGGGACGACTGCATCGAGAAATTTTTGCACCTCGCGGGAGGAAAGGATGTGTTCTGGCTGAATTGCACGGGAGCTGATCCCGGAGCTGCAATGGCACAAGGCCAGGGCGGGCAGGAGCAACCAAAGCACACGCCCGGCGCGCCGGAAACACTGCCGCACTTTGCCGTGGCACTTCATCATGAGATCGTTGCCTGCTTGAAAGGCGATCTGAAACTGGCGGCCGGAATATGTCGAAATGCCGCAGCAATGTCAAACTGAAACTTGTGAGCTTGCGCGCTGCGCCGGACGCATGCCCCAAAATAAAAAATCCCAGAAGGCTCTGGGATTTTTTCGCTCCCGAGGTAGGACTCGAACCTACAACCTAGTGGTTAACAGCCACCCGCTCTGCCGGTTGAGCTACTCGGGATCAATTGGAAGCGACGGCCAATATAGCAACTTTTCCCAAAAAGTCAATAGCCGGACTGCCCGAAATTGCCGTCGAAAGGGATCGCGCACAACGCAACCGGCGCGGCACGCCGCCAGGGTCATTTCGTTGCCGGCGAGGCCGTGGGCGGCTGGGTGTTTGTGTGTTGGCGCTGAAAACCGGCTAGTTTTTCACGAAACTCCGCCAGTGTCGTGATTTGCTTCGCACCGATCTCGTTCAGCACCCGCTGGTAACTGCCGGCTGCCCGGCCGCCGACGATGATGTTAACGCTGGAAGGTACATACCGTCGCAGGCGGCGCAGCTCATTTTCCAGGAGGGGATCATCATTGGGATGAACGATACTGAGCGCCACGGCTTGTGCCTGGTTATACTCCAGCGCCGCGGCAATCTCTTCGGCGGGCAGGTTGGGGCCGAGGTAGGTTGTCCGCCAGCCCATATCTGAAGCCGTGATAGCCGCCAGCAGGGCGCCCAACTCGTGGATTTGTCCTGCCGGTGTCGTGACCACCATGCCGGGAGCCCCCGGTCGGTGCTCTTGCGAACTGCGAAGCGTCGCTCCGAAAGACTTGATCGCGGCGGTCAGCAAATGTTCGTGTATGACCCGCATGCTTCCCGCCTGCCACGCTTCACCCACCTCGCAAATCAGCGAGACTAAAACCTGATCGATCAAAACCGGGCGGCTCAGCTTCACTGCCCCGTGCGCGATGGCACGGTCCAGCGCTATCGCATCCAAATTTCGCACGGCCGCCAGACAGGCTTCACGGTGAGCGGCCTCCGGCAAAGAGTTGGCGGATAATTGTTTCGACGCGGATGCCGGCTGGGCAGGCGTGAGATTCGTTGCCGGCATGGCTGTTATTTCCGATGAGAGAATCTGGCGTAACTCTTCTGTCGACAATTTCGCCACCTGGCCGATGCCGTGGCCCAGCTCGCAGACCTTTCGCAGCAGGATGAAGCGCTCGATATCTGCCTCACAGTATAGGCGGCGATTGCTGTGTGAACGTTGTGGCACAACCGCATCATAGCGGCGCTCCCAAATCCGGATTACATGTGGCGAGAGCCCCGTGCGACGAGCCACAATTTTTATTGGATATATTTTATCCCTGTCCATATTTGAAGATAAAATATTGTATAACTATTGTCAATATAAATTTTGCATTTTTTATGAAATATGTGAAAATATTGTTGACAAATTTTATACAAATCTCTATATTGATATGAGATTTTAGGTTCCTATTTCTCAAAAAGAATATCGTTTCCGTGTTTCCGTTGCAATTGCTCAAATGATTTTGTCTAAAATGACAACTCAGATTTTCGCACCAAACTGTACAGTTTCAAGTTTACTTCACTGATATAGGGGTGGATTGCCCCCCGCCTTCATCTATCTGTTGCCTTAAAATATATTAAATTGCATTGCATGAGCCGGTTTTACCAACAGCTCAATCGCTGGCAGATTGATCCTGCCAACCGTCGCTGGCTGTTCGTGCCTTATGATCAACTTACGGCGGAAATCGGACCGCTCAGTCGCGAGCACCCCCGCGAGCTTGGCATTGTCTTAATTGAAAACACCTGGAAGGCAGGCCGACGGCCCTATCATAAACAAAAATTAGCCCTGCTGCTGGCAAACCTGCGTCACTTTGCACTGGAGCAGGCTGCTCGCGGGGTGGCGGTTCGCCACCTGGTCACTGCCGCACCCTATCGCGAAGCCTTGCGATCATTGCTGCCTGAGCTTGGCCCGCTGCGCGTCATGGAGCCCGCCGAGCGGGAGTTGCGCGTTGATCTCCAGTCGCTGGTGGAAGAGGGTGGCCTGCAGGTGATTCCCCATGAAGGCTGGTTGACCACGGCCGCACAGTTGCAGGAAAGTCGCAACCAGCGGTCCTGCTGGCGCATGGATGCTTTTTACCGCCATGTGCGCCGCGCCACCGGCATTCTCATGCAAAATGGCAAGCCCGTGGGCGGCAAATTCAGCATGGATGCTGCCAACCGGCAGCCGTGGAAGAACGGGCCCCCCGCGCCAGAGCCTCCGATTTTCACCCCCGATGAAATCACCCGCGAAGTTGCCGGGCTAGTTGAAAGCTGTTTTGCGCATCATCCCGGCCGGCTGGATTTGCGCCTGCTGCCCGCCACCCGTGCAGACGCAGAGGTGCTTTGGCATTGGGCAAAACGCGAATGCCTGCCGTTCTTTGGACCTTTCGAAGATGCCTTCTCCGCCCGCTCGCGCAGTCTGTTTCATACGCGCCTGTCGGCACTGTTGAATCTCCATCGCCTGCTGCCGGCGCGGGTGGTGCGTGAAGCTGCAGAACTGGACATTCCCTTGGCAAGCAAGGAAGGCTTCATTCGCCAGATTTTGGGATGGCGCGAATTCGTGCATCATGTGCACACGCTCACCGATGGTTTCCGCAAACCCGGCCGGACAGCCATTCCCATCGCCGCGACGCCGGGTGATGCCGGGTATCAGCGCTGGGCCGGACGGAGCTGGCCGGTCTCTGCTTCGGATGATCCCGGCCTGGATGGCGGTGCCGCGCCGGCATACTTCGCCGGCACCACCCCGCTGCCGCCAGCATTCTGGGGCCGGCCCACCGGCATGGCCTGCTTTGATGACATCGTGCAAGCCGTGTGGCAGGAGGGTTACAGCCATCACATCACCCGCTTGATGGTGCTGGCCAATCTTGCCACGCTGCTCGACGTTGCACCGCGTGAACTGACCGACTGGTTTTGGGTGGCCTACACCGATGCCTATGATTGGGTGGTCGAGCCCAATGTCCTGGGCATGGGCACGTTTGCCATCGGGGATTTGATCACCACCAAACCTTACATCGCCGGCGCAGCGTATCTTGACCGCATGGGAGATTATTGCAGCCGGTGCCGCTTCGATCCCAAATCGACCTGCCCGTTCACCGCGCTTTATTGGGCCTTTCTCGACCGGCATGAAGCGAAGCTGCGAACCCTTGACCGCCTGAAACTCGTGCTGGCCTCGCTGCGCAAGCGCCCCGTCGCGCGGCGCCAGCGTGACGCCCGAGTGTTCGAGTACGTGCGCCGCACATTATGTGACGGCGAGGTGCTGATGCCAACAGGAGTGCCGGCATGAGTGGTTCCTCCCAACCTTTGCTGCTTCTCACTGGTGCCACCGGCTATGTTGGCGGACGTTTGTTGCAGGCGCTCACCGCCCGGGGTTACCGGCTGCGTTGTTTGGCACGCCGCCCGGAATTCTTGGCGGCGCGGGTTGGCCCCAACACCACGATCGTCAAGGGTGATGTGCTGGATGCAAGCTCGCTGCCCGCGGCTTTCGCCGGCATGCATGCCGCCTATTATCTGGTACACTCGATGGGCTCGAACGGCACTTTCGAAGAGCAGGACCGCCGCGCTGCCTGTAATTTTGCCGAAGCGGCCCGCCGCGCCGGTGTGCAGCGTCTCATCTACCTTGGCGGTTTGGGCAATGGCAGAGCCCTTTCCCCGCATCTCGCCAGCCGTCATGAAGTTGGCCGTCTCCTGCAGAAATCGGGCGTGCCAACCGTTGAATTGCGCGCCTCGATCATCATCGGCTCAGGCAGCCTGTCTTTTGAGATGATTCGTGCGCTGGTGGAAAAATTGCCGGTGATGATCACCCCGCGCTGGACGCGTTCGCTGGCGCAACCGATCGCGATTGAAGATGTGATCGACTATCTCATTGCCGCGCTCGAGGTGCCGGCCACCGGTGTTTTCGAAATCGGCGGTGCGGATCAGGTCTCCTATCTCGATCTGATGAAGGAATATGCCCGCCAGCGCGGCTTGCGGCGCCTGATCATCCCGGTGCCTGTGCTGACTCCACGGCTGTCGAGCCTGTGGTTGGGTCTGGTGACCCCCCTGTATGCCCGCGTCGGTCGCAAGTTGATCGACAGCGTGCGGCATGATACCGTGGTCACCGACCGCCGCAGCCTGACCACCTTCGCGATTCAACCGCGCGGCATTCGCGCTGCCATTGCGCGGGCCCTGGCAAATGAAGATCGTGAGTTTGCCCAAACGCGCTGGTCCGATGCGCTGTCCTCGCCCGGCCAGCCGCGCAGTTGGGGCGGGGTGAAGTTCGGCACGCGGGTGGTGGATTCCCGTTCGCTGCAGGTGCCCTGTTCTCCTTCTGCCGCCATGGCTGCGATCCGTCGCATCGGCGGAGCCACCGGATGGTATTGTTGCAACTGGTTGTGGCGGCTGCGTGGGTTCATTGATTTGCTTTTCGGCGGCGTGGGCCTGCGTCGCGGCCGTCGTGATCCGGAGTGGCTGGTGCCCGGCGACACGGTTGACTTTTGGCGGGTCGAGGCTTTCGAACCGGACCGCCTGCTGCGCCTGCATGCCGAGATGAAATTGCCCGGCCGTGCCTGGCTGCAATTTGAAGTCGAGCCGGCCGTCAGCGGTGCCAGCATCCGGCAAACTGCGATCTTCGATCCCGCCGGCGTTATCGGCCTGTTGTATTGGTATGTCCTGTACCCCGTGCATGAACTCGTGTTCGCCGGCATGTTGCGCGGCCTGGTTCGGGCCATTAAGATGGAAGGACAATAACCATGAGCGAAAATCCGCATGTTGTCGCGGACACCCAACCAGCCTGCGTGATCGTCGGCGCCACCGGCGGCATCGGAACCGCCCTCTGCCGCCGCCTGCAGCAAAACGGCACCCGGCTGTTGTTGGCCGGCCGCTCGCAGGAAAAATTGCGCATATTGGCGGAAGAAGTCGGCGCGCATTACGCCGTTGTTGATGCCACGCAATTCGAGGATATGGAATCCTGCTGTGCCCGTGCACTGGAGCGCTTTGGCCGCCTCGATGGCGTGGTCAACTGTGTCGGTTCGCTGCTGCTCAAGCCCGCACATCAAACCACGGCAGCCGAGTGGCATGCCGCCCTTGCCGCCAACTTGACCAGCGCCTTTGCGACCGTGCGCGCCGCCAGCCGGCTGATGCTGCGCCACGGCGGCGCCGTGGTGCTCATCTCCTCTGCCGCGGCCCGCACCGGCATGGCGAATCACGATGCTGTTGCTGCGGTCAAGGCCGGCGTCATCGGCCTGGCACTTTCCGCGGCGGCCACCTATGCGCGTTTTGGACTGCGGGTGAATGTGGTTGCACCGGGCCTGGTGCGCACGCCCCTGACCGCCCGCATCATCGGCAATCCCGATTTGCTCAAAGCCGCGCTGGCCCTGCATCCCCTGGCTCGCATCGGCGAGCCGGAGCAAGTCGCCTCGGCCATCGCCTGGCTGCTGCAGCCGGAGCAAAGTTGGGTGACAGGGCAGGTACTCGGCGTCGATGGCGGCCTGGCCAGCCTGCGCTCGCGGATGACGGTTTGAACGGGGGAACAAATGACAGCGCACGAAAAAAACAACCCCGGCAAAAAAAAGCGCGGCCTCACATTGCCCAACTGCCCACGAGCTGATGCCCGCGCATGCGCCGCAACCCGGGAGGTAGCCGGTGTCTGAGCCCGAAGTCATCATCATCGGCGCGGGGCTGGCGGGTCTGTCCTGTGCCCGGCGGTTGCAGGAAGCGGGTGTGCCCTTCCTTCTGCTTGAAGCTGCAGATGCGCCCGGCGGCCGCGTGCGCACCGACAAGGTGGAAGGCTTTCTGCTGGACCGCGGCTTTCAAGTCCTGTTCACCGCCTATCCGGAGGCTGCGCGCCTGCTCGACTATGACGGCCTGGATTTGAAGCCTTTCTACTCCGGTGCGCTGGTGCGACAGGGCGGCCGATTTCACCGTATCGCTGATCCCTGGCGCCGGCCGGTCGACGGAATTAAAACCGTGCTTTCGCCGCTGGGCACGCCGCTCGACAAACTGCGCATTGCCCTGATGCGGCGTCGCGTGCTCACCGGCACGCTGGAAAAATTGCTGGAACAGCCGGAAATCTCGACACTGGCGCTGCTGCATGACGCCGGCTTTTCCGAAAAGATCATCACACGCTTTTTCCAGCCGTTTCTGGGCGGCATTTTTCTCGAGCCGGATCTGGAAACCTCCAGCCGCATGTTCCATTTCGTGTTCCGCATGCTGGCCGCGGGAGAAACGGTGTTGCCCGCGGCTGGCATGGGCAGCATTCCAGCGCAACTCGCAGCGACCCTGCCGGCGACAGCCATACGCCGGCACGCCCGGGTGGACCGGATCACGGCCAACACGGTCACGCTCGCGGGCGGCGAGCACCTCTCCGCCCGTGCCCTTGTCATTGCCACGGAGGGCCCGGAAGCCGCACGCTTGCTGCCGGAACTGCCGCCGGTGCCCATGCAGCAGGTGGCATGTTTTTACTATGCCGCACAACAGGCACCGCTTGAGGAACCGATTTTGGTTTTGAACGGTGAGGGCGATGGCCCGGTCAACAACCTGTGCGTGCCCAGTCTCGTGGCACCGGGCTATGCCCCGCCGGGCGTTCATCTGATTTCCGCAACGGTGTTGAAAACGGTGGTGCAGGATGAAAAACAGCTCGAACAAGCCGTGCGCATGCAGCTTGCCAAATGGTTCGGCGTGCAGGTGCAGCGCTGGCGTCTCCTGAAAGTTTACCGCCTGCTGCAGGCCCTGCCGCGGCAAGTGCCGCCGGCGCTGCAACCGCCGCAACGACCGGTGCGCCTGCGGCCCGGTATTTATGTCTGTGGCGATCACCGCGACAATGCCTCGATCAACGGCGCCCTGGCCTCCGGCCGCCGCGCCGCCGAGGCGGTGCTGGCGGACTTGTAAGAGCGGGATAATGCCGCTTCCGCTCCCGGCAGTCTCGCCAGCCACCCGTCGTTTCAAATAACAATAATTCTCTGCAACGGCTTCGCTGCGACGGCAGGATCCCGGGATACCATGAGGCCTGCAGGGGAAATCCCGGTCACGCCGGGCGTGAAGCCGTTTCGCATGGAAAGGAACAGCTCCCATGTTTGATTGTAAATTGCCTGTCCTCGACTCAATTTGTACAGGAGAATACTCATGCCCACCATGACGCTTAAATCCTCCAAAGCCGGCGCCAAGTCGGCAGCCACGCGCCGGCAGGCATCGGCCCGTACCACCGCCAAATCGCCGACAGCGCGCAAAACGAGCACTGCCCGCGCTGCCGCAGCCCCCGGACAGAGCGATGGCACCGGCACCTCGCTCACTGTCGGGCAAAAGGCGCCCGATTTCACCCTGCAGGACGATCGCGGCCAGCTCGTGCGCCTGTCAAACTTCCGCGGCCGCAAGGTGGTGCTCTACTTTTATCCCGAAGACGACACTCCGGCGTGCACCCGCGAAGCCTGCGCTTTCCGCGACCACTTCGGCGACATACAACTGCACGGCGCCGTCATCCTGGGTGTCAGTCCCGATTCCGTCGAATCGCATCGCAGGTTCAAGGCCAGGTATCACCTGAATTTTCCCCTGCTGAGCGATCCCGAACGCAAGGTGCTCAAGGCTTACGATGTCTGGCAGGAGAAAACCATGTTCGGCCGCACCTACATGGGCGTGGTGCGCTCGACCTTCATCATCGATGAAAACGGGCGCATCGCCAAAATCTTCCCGAAGGTGAAGGTCGATGGCCATGCCGAACAAGTGGTGGCAGCGCTATGATTTTCCACCTTGATTTGCTCTGCCACGGCTTGGTCGTGGCATTCCTGCAGTTTTCGTGGTGATGCCATACCGCGCGCGGCAGTGGATGAGAATAAACTTTCGTAGTAGTGCCTGCAGGCACCGACCCTGAACGCACTACTGCAAAAGCATTGTCGTGGGAAGTAAATTCGAACCGCCAGGCCGGCATTGCTTTGTGTCCTTTGCGGTCTTGGCGGTTCAAAAAAATTTGCGGTTGGGATTTTGTTTGAAGGAATAATCGTCATGTGCGCCTGCATATCCATCACGATGACAATCTCGCGCAGCGCCCCTGTCTGCCGGCGGTCAATCCCGGCGAATTGTTGATTTGATTGGCAGGAAGATTTCGTCAAGCTCGAGAAAAATGTTCATGCGAAAAATATTTTGGCTGCTGCTGTTGCATGTCAACGTGGCGTCTCTTGCGCAATCGGCGGGCCGCATCGAAGGCCGTGTGGTTGATGCCCGCACCGGTGAGCCCCTCGCCGGTGCCAACGTTCTGGTGGTCGGCACCAATTTGGGCGCCAGCGCCGATGCCGGGGGATTTTTTGTCATCCCCAATCTCGCGCCGGGAACCTATCTTCTGCGCTTTTCTTTTCTGGGGTATGAAAGCCTGACCAAAACCGACGTGGTGGTCAGTGCCGTGCGGCCGGCGATCGTCAATGTCCAAATGGTGGAAGGCTCTCTGCAGCGGCAGGAAGTGGTGGTCACCCCCGGCTATTTTGCCGAGGCCCGGACAAGTCCGGTCAGCACCACGCAACTGGCGGCGGAGGAGATTCGGCGCTTTCCCGGCGGCTTCGAAGACATCGTGCGCACCGCTGCCACGCTGCCGGGCGTCGCGGTGGTCAACGAGGGCGGCCGCAACGACCTGCTGGTGCGCGGCGGCGGCCCCACGGAAAATCTCTACCTCATCAACAACCTCGAAGTGCCCAATCTCAACCATTTCGGCACACAAGGCTCCAGCAGTGGTGCTCTCAGCTTCGTGAATTTGGATTTCATCGACCGCGTCGAATTTTCCACCGGCGGCTTTGGCGTGCGCTATGGCGACAAAATGTCCTCCGTGCTCGCGCTCGACACGCGGCCCGGCCGGCGCGACCGCCCGGGCGGCGAGGCCACCATCTCCGCCACACAATTCGGCCTCAATCTCGAAGGCCCGCTGTTGCGCCGCGGCGATTTTCTCTTCTCCGCGCGGCAAAGCTATCTCGATTTGATCTTCCGCGCCGCCGGCCTGCCATTCATCCCGGTTTACACCGACTTCAACCTGATCACCGATTATGAATTTTCCCCGCGCAGCCGGCTCTCCTTCCTCGCCCTGGTCGCCCTCGATCGCGTCGACCGCGATCAAAGCAGCCTGAAAAATCGCGTGACCAATGCCGGCATTCTGGACAACACCCAAAACCAAATCATCACCGGCGCCACCTGGCGCCGCGTGCTCGGCCGCGGCTTCTTCGACCTCACCGCCAGCCTCAACTACAACGGCTTCCGCTTCAGCCAGATCGACGAATACGAACGCGAATACTTCAACAGCCGCGCCGATGAGACCGAGTTGCATCTCAAACTGACCTCCCAACTCGGCCTGTCGCGCGGCGGCAGCCTGTCGGCCGGTCTCGCCGTCAAGCACATCATCAATGACAACACTGCGGTTTTTGCCGACACGATTTATGATCGCAGCGGCCGGCGGGTCGCGGTGGCCAGCCTGGGGCTGCCGGCCGTCAATGTGGCCGCCCTCACCACCCGGAAATATGCCGCCCATGCCGAGTGGCAGCAGCCGCTTCTGCCCTGGTTCAATTTCACTTTCGGCCTGCGCGGCGACCTCCATGCCTTTCTCGACCGGCCTTTCTACCCCGCCGCGCGGCTGGCGGTGGGCTTCCAACCGGTGCCGTCTCTCAAATTCAAAACCAGTGCCGGCCGCTATTACCAGTCACCCTCCCACGTCTGGGTGGTGAATTCCGCCAACCGCGCGCTGCGCGCCATGCGCAATGACATGGTGGTGTTTGGCGTGGAATATCTGTTGCGGCCCGAGGTCAACCTCTCCCTGGAAGCCTACTACAAACGCTACCGCGATCTGCCCACCGGCACGCTGGCGGGCATCAATGACTATTTCGTGCTCACCAACACCGGTGTTGGCTACGGCGGCCGTGAAGATGACTTTCAATCGTTCGGCTATTTCCCCCTGGCCTCGCAAGGCCGGGGCAGAGCCCACGGTTTCGAAGTGTTGCTGCAGAAGCGCTTTTCCGAAGTGCCGTGCTACGGGCAACTCAGTCTGGCATACAACCAGAGCGAGTATACCGCAGCCAATGGCGTCACTCATCCCGGGCAATTTGACCAGCGCTGGATTTTCAACCTCTCCGGCGGATATGTCTTCAACGCCAAATGGGAGATCAGCGGCAAGTTTCGCTTCTACACCGGCGCGCCCTATACCCCGGTTTATCTGCCCTCGCAAAACGGCGGCAAGATTCAAAACCTTCCGGAAGAATATCTCTCGCGCCGCCTGGCCGCCGGCCATCACCTCGACATGCGCGTGGATCGCCGCTTTCATTTCAGCGGCTGGGCGATGATCCTGTTTCTCGACATTCAAAACCTTTACAACAATCCCTTGCCGCGCCGGCCGCGTTATGATTTCTGGGAAAATCGCATCGATGATCGTGATGCACTCGGGCTGCTGCCTTCGCTGGGCATCAGTGCCGCCTTTTGATGCCGGGAGTTGGTGCGGCAGGATCGGTCGCAGTCAATTCTGCACCACCGCACGCCGGACACCCAGGGGAAGGTCTGGAAACAGGGCGAAGTCCGACTTGGGCAGCGGATTTTGCGAAATTTGACAACTCGCCGCGCCCAAGTCGGACTGGTGCATTGCAGTCAAGAGTTTTTTAAGAATGTTTAGATTTCAGAAATAGAATTCTTTCTCATGAGTTGCTTCCGTTCGTGGGCTAACGGAAGGAGCGCGCAGCGCGACTTCACTCACTTTAGAAACGGAGAGCGGCGGTAAAAGTGCTCAACTGCCTTTGGGTCGGCTCGCAAAGGGCATCCCGCGAACCAAAGAACAAACGATTTACCTTTTGCCCTCGCCCCTTGCCCCTCGCATCTTGCCCCTTGCCCTTGCTTTTTCGCCCGTGCCCGGCTATATTTCGCGGCAATCTCATTGTCCCCCTTGTCAGGCACAACCATGTCGGCTCTCCAGAAAAAAATCTGCCTGCTCGGCACGTTTGGCGTGGGCAAGACCAGCCTGGTGCGGCGCTTCGTCGAAAATCATTTCGACGACAAGTACCTCTCCACCATCGGCGTGAAGGTGAGTCGCAAGCACCTGGTGGCCGCCTCCCGCGAGCTCGATCTCCTGGTGTGGGACCTTGCCAATGCCGAGGAATTGGGCCCGCTCGAGAAAAACTACTTTCGCGGCGCGCATGGCGCGTTGGTGGTGCATGATCTCACCCGGCCGGAATCGTGCGCGCGTCTGGCCGCTTATTGTGAGCGCTTTCTCGCACTCGCACCGCGCGCCCGGCTGGTTTTTGCCGGCAACAAGCTCGATTTGCTCGACACCCCGCCACCCTCCCCGCAAGCTTATCAAGCCTTCACCGCCGGCTTCTCCGCTCCGCATTTCTTCACCAGTGCCAAGACCGGTGCACAGGTTGAACAAGCCTTTCATGCCCTGGCGGAGGCCATCCTTGCTGCACCTTGACGACTCTCTTGAACGCCTGTTGCAGGCACACGACCTGGGCCTGGCGATTGTCGACCGTGAGCTGCGCGTTGCAGCCTGCAGTGAGTTGTTTCGCCGCCTGGTTTGGCCCGGCGAAAGCGCGTCGGCCGGCCGGCCGCTTGCGGAGTTGTATCCCGAAATGGCCGGCCTGCAGGAGGAAGCCGAGCGCGTGTTGGCGGAGCCGGGCGCGGTCTTCTCGTTGGTTTGTGTGAATCGCGACCTGGCGGACGGCGAAACCCGCCTGCTCGATATTCATCTCACCCACCTCGCCGCGCTGCCGGGCAAATTGCTCATGACGGTGCAGGATCGCACCGTGCAGCGCCGGCTGGAGCAGGAGGTCAGGCAGCAGCGCAACGAATTGCTGCTTCTGCAATCCGCGCTGGGTGCCCAGCAACAGGCCTTGACGAAAACGCTGCTGGGCCGCTCGCCGGCGATTCAGCAATTGCAAAGCCGTCTGCAAAAGGTGGCGCAATCACCCGCGGCGACGATTTTGCTCCATGGCGAAAGCGGAACCGGCAAGAGCCACGTCGCCCGCCTGATTCACCAGCTCACCCATCAGACCGAGGCGCCGTTCGTCGAGGTCAACTGCGCCGCCCTGCCGGAAAGCCTGCTCGAAGCCGAGCTCTTCGGCTTTGAAAAGGGCGCGTTCACACATGCCGTGAAGGCCAAACCGGGTTTGATTGAAGCCGCCGCCGGCGGCACGCTGTTTTTGGATGAAATCGCGGAGCTGCCGCTGAACCTGCAGGCCAAGCTGCTGCTCGTCATCGAAAATCGCACATTTCGCCGGTTGGGTAGCACGCAGGAGCGCCGGGTACAGTTGCGTTATATTGCCGCGACCAGCCGGGACCTGGCCGCCGCGGTGGCGGAAAAGAAATTTCGTGACGATCTTTTCTACCGCCTCAACGTGGTCAGTCTATCCCTGCCGCCCCTGCGCGAGCTGGGCGATGACATTCTCCTGCTGGCGGAACATTTCCTGAAAATCTACAACCTCGATTTCAAGCGCAACGTCCGCGGATTTTCCCCCGCGGCGCGGCAGGCGTTGCTGGCCCATTCCTGGCCGGGCAATGTGCGCGAGCTGCGCAATCTCATCGAGCGGGCCATGATTTTTTGTGAAGGCAGCATCCTGGAGGCAACCGACCTGGCCCTGCCGCCGCCGGCTGACAAACCCGCGCCGCCCGCCTTTGTCCTGCCGGCCGAAGGCGTGCAGCTCGAAGACCTGGAAAAATCTCTGCTGCAGCAGGCACTGCAGCGCACCGGTGGAAACAAGACGCGCGCCGCGGCACTGCTGGGCTTGAGCCGCGATACCCTGCGCTATCGTTTGGAGAAGTTCGGCATTGAGTGATTCGAGTGGCGGCCCACCTGCAACAGGCGGCTGCCGGCGGTGGCGGACGGTTGCAACGGCAGGCGTTAAAATTTCGAATGGCGGGGGAATGGCCGGGTATGTTTCCGCGCCGGTGAAGGATTAAAACACCGTCAGCCCCTCCGGACTGCCCGCAGGCTGGCAGCCTGCGCCACGCTATTCTCCTGGCAACTTCGGGAATATTTTCCCGCACAGTGATTTGAGATCAACTTTATCTTCCGCCCGCATGCCAGCCAACCGTTCCCCGCAAGTGTTGCCCTCCCATCCGACCGCGATCATGACCGCAGAAACGCGCAGTGATCCGCGCATCGTGTTCATGGTGAAACTCAGTCAGGCGTTGCATCGCTACGGTGTGCCGGCGCACCGGCTGGAGCAGGGCATGAATTCGGTGGCGCAGCAGCTTGGCCTGCCCGGCAGCTTTTTCGCGACGCCCACCGGCATCTTCGCCTCCTTCGGGCTGCCGGAGGAGCATCGCACCACTCTGATTCGCATCGAGGCGAGTGAAGTCAATCTCGAAAAACAGGCACGGTTGGAAGAGTTGATGCAGCAGGTGGTTCACAGCCGGGTGAGTGTGGCCGAGGGCACGCAGATGATCGATCGCATCGTGGCGGCGCCGCCGCGCTTCGGCCCGCTGCTGGGCACCTTATGTTTTGCTCTGGCCTCGGGCGCGGCCGCGCGCTTTTTCGGCGGCGGCTGGCGGGAAATTGTGGTGACCACTGCCAATGGTTTGCTGATTGGTTTGCTGGCCGGGATCATGGGCCGCCGCGAGGAAACCGGCAAAGTGTTCGAAGCCAGCGCCGCCGTGCTGGCCGCAGCCTTGACGATGATCGCCGCCCGTTTCCTGCACCCCTTCTCGGTTCATTTGACCACCCTCGCCAGCTTGATCGTGCTGGTGCCCGGCCTCACGCTGACGGTCGCCATACGCGAGCTGGCCACGCGCAATCTCGTTTCCGGCACCGCCCGTCTCACCGGCGCCGCCCTGCTTTTCCTCCAACTCGGCTTCGGCGTCGCACTCGGTTCGCAGATCAACCGGTTGTTGCCGCCGGTGGATTTGGCGCAGACGCCGCAACCGTTGCCGGCATGGACGCTGTGGCTGGCACTGCTGCTGGCACCATTCAACTTTACCGTGTTGTTTCAAGCGCGGCCGCGGGATGCCGGCTGGATTCTGCTCGCCTGTTTGATCAGTTTCAGCGGCGCACGTGCCGGCACCGCGCTGCTGGGGCCGGAATTGGGGGTGTGTCTGGGTGCCATTCTCATCGGTGCCGCCGGCAACCTGCTTTCCCGCTGGTTGCAGCAGCCCGCGGCAATCACCGTGGTGCCGGCCTTGATGATGCTGGTGCCCGGCAGTCTGGGCTTCGGCAGCCTGGCCAAGTTCATCGAGAAGGATGTCATCTCCGGCGTGACTACGGCGTTCAGCATGGTTCTCATTGCGGTGGCTTTGGTCACCGGTTTGCTGATCGCCAATGTGATCGTGCCGCCGCGCCGCACGCTGTGAGGGGTACGGTTTTGAAGTCTGCTCTATGAACCAATCGGAGGCTTGCCATGACGCATGAAAACGCCAATGATTTCCGGCACCTGCGCCGCGCCGTGGCGCTGGCCTTGCAGGCTGAGAAGCTGGGCAATTTGCCGATCGGGGCGCTGCTCACGCTCGGCGAGACAGTGATCGCGGAGGCCGGCAATGCCATGCTGGTGCCGCATTATCATCCCGGCCGCCATGCGGAGATCGAAGTCTTGCGCGCGGTGCCGGCGGAATTGTGGCCGCGCAGCCGGGAGATGACTTGCTACACGACGCTCGAACCCTGCCTGATGTGCATGGGCGCGCTGTTGCTGCATGGCGTCGGCCGCGTGGTTTTTGGCGCGGTGGATCCTGCCGGCGGTGCCGGACCCGTGCTGGCGCATTTGCCGAGTTACTATGCCGGCGGCGCAGGCATGCCGCAGTGGATCGGCCCGCTGCTGCCGGACGTCTGCGATGCGCTATTTCAGCGCGCCCTGGAGAAATTTGATCCACTCGTGGTCGGCAATCAGCGCCTGCGTGATGCGCGCTGAAGGCCACAGCGGATTCGACGGGACGCGCGTGCTAAAATGCTTCCAATCCTGCTCAACCGGCCAAGATGAGTTGCCGAAATTCACTCCGCCTGCACGGCAAGATCGGCGCCGGTGAAGTACGCCACTCATTCATTTCAAGGAGACGGCCATGAGCACTCCCGAGTTTGTGCCGCTCGCTTCCTACCGCGAATATCCGCCCGCCGAGATGGCGCAGCGCGCCGCGGCTTTCCGCGCCGAGCTGCAGCGCCGGCGCAGTGTGCGCCACTTTGCCGCATCGCCGGTGCCGCGCATTGTGATTGAAGACTGCCTGCTGGCCGCCGGCAGCGCGCCGAGCGGCGCCAACATGCAGCCCTGGCATTTTGTCGCAGTCAGTGATCCCGCGATCAAAAGCCGGATTCGCGCCGCCGCGGAGAAGGAAGAACACGAATTTTACCATCATCGCGCGCCGCAGGAATGGTTGCAGGCACTGGCGCCGCTGGGCACCGATGAGCACAAACCCTACCTCGAAGACGCAGCCTGGCTCATTGCCGTTTTTGCTCAAAGCTATTCGCGCTTGCCGGACGGCGGCACAGTCAAGAACTACTATGTCACCGAGTCCGTCGGCATTGCCACCGGCATGTTGCTCACCGCGATTCATCATGCCGGGCTGGTGGTCCTCACGCATACGCCCAGCCCCATGGGTTTTTTGAATCGCATTTTGGCGCGACCGGAAAATGAACGGCCGTTTCTGCTGCTGGTGGTGGGCTATCCGGCGGAAGAGGCGGTTGTGCCGAGAATCAGCAAGAAACCGTTGCACGAAATTGCGACGTTTGTGTGAATCGTTAAATCTGGAAAGCACATAACTTGGCAATGTTACGTTAGAAGTCTCGCCCCGCAACGCATCACCCTGCGACTCAATGAAGATCGCCAGCGGAGAGACACAACCCAATTCATGGAATAGAATTGTAGTGGTTGTGTTGCTTCTATCAGTTGGAAAAACCTCTTTGCTTTTGAGGTAACAGTTTCGATTTACAGCAGCCAACCTCCCCTCTCCCTGTCAAGAGAGGGGAGGTGCAAGCCTTCCTCTGACTCGCTTTTTTCCTTCTCTCTCACGAGCTGGGGCTGGGGGGAAGCGGGTCGTTTAGCATCAACAGATCTAACTTAACGTTGCCAAGAAAAAGACATCATCGGAACCGCAGTGTCGCTGCGGAGAGAGACGTATTGGAAGGGAGGGTATACGATGAGTTTCGCCCGCAATGCCTTGTTGTGGATTTCAGAGAATCGCACGCTGCGTCAAAAGCTGCCACGCTACGCCTTTGTCCGCCGCGCCGTGTCGCGTTTCATGCCCGGCGAAGCATTGGCCGACGCCCTGCAGGCCGCGGCGAATCTGCGCGAAAAAAAGATTGGCACCATTTTCACCCGCCTGGGCGAAAATGTGTCCAACGCCGCGGAAACCCACGAGGTGACCGAGCACTATCTCGCGGCGCTGCCATTGATTCAACAATGCGGACTGGATGCCTGCATTTCCGTGAAACTGACCCAGCTCGGATTGGACGTTGATGAGGAGTTGTGCCGCCAGAATCTCTCGGCCCTCGTTGCAGGGGCGGCAGCGGTGGGAAACTGGGTGTGGATCGACATGGAGCAAAGCGCCTATGTCGAGCGCACGCTGGCGCTCTATCGGCGGGTACGCACGCAGCATGCAAATGTGGGTGTTTGTCTGCAGGCATATCTCTACCGCACCAAAGATGATCTCGCCGCCTTGCTGGAGATCGCGCCGGCCATTCGTTTGGTGAAGGGCGCCTATCGCGAACCTGCCGCGATCGCCTTTCCCCGCAGGGTCCAGGTCGATGCCAATTTTCTCGCCCTCGCTGAGATCCTGCTTGCCAATGTGAAACCGCGGGGGGTCAGCGTGGGCATTGCGACGCACGATCAGGTTCTGCTCCACCAGACGCAGCAAATGGCGGAGGCCTTCGGCCTGACCCCGGCCGACTATGAGTTTCAATTGTTGTACGGCATACAAACCGCAGAACAACTGCGCCTCGCTGCCGCGGGCTATCGCGTGCGCACGTTGATCAGTTATGGCAGTTATTGGTTTCCCTGGTACATGCGCCGCCTGGCGGAGCGGCCGGCAAATCTTCTCTTTGTCTTGAAGAATCTGTTTTCATGAAGCGAGACCAAACGCAGCGTTTGACAAGATTGAATCCCGGGACTGCTACAACCAGTAACACAGCCATACCTCAAGTCCCTTGCTCGAAACGATTCGACCCGACGAGACCGAACCGCAAAGCGAAGGACAACGCCCCGGAGAATTCGTGGTCAGAAAGATGCTCCCCTCTCCTTGATGCGTCATTCAACGCGCACGCCGGAATGACGCCTTTTAGGTTGAATGTTGCTTGATGCTCAGGACTGCGGCCGTGAAATTTTGCATGTGGTTCCGTCGGGATCAATTGACAATCCCAGGCGGCCGCGAGTGTGCGGCAAGGCTTCACGAAGTGATCCCGGGTTTCCCGCAGCGGGAAATGCCCTCATACCGCTGTTTTTACCGCTCCCTGTTGTTTCAGCAGTTTCACGATTTTGGCATGATGGGTGACGCCCCAGCCGGCAATGCTCTCGAGAATTGGTTTGAGTGTGCGGCCAAACGGACTCAAGGCATATTCGACGCGGGGCGGCACTTCGGCGTAGACCGTGCGCGCCACCAGACCATCCTTCTCCAATTCGCGCAATTGCTGCGTCAGCATTTTCGCGGTGATGCCGGGCAGCGCCCGTTTCAGCTCGCCGAAGCGCACGATCTCCTGCTGATGCAACTTCCACAAGATGCGCGGCTTCCACTTCCCGCTGATCAATTCCAGGCTGGTTTCCACCGGGCAGGCATGAATGCGGCCAAGGCAGCTCATGGCACTCCTCAGTATCATTTTGGATAGTAGGTACCGAAAAAGTGCATACTTGATGAATCGAGATCATTTTAATACATTGCGCGCAACAAATCAAGCTCGTTGTCTGCACCTTTCTCTGGAGGACGATGCGCATGAGCGCGAACATTGATGTCTTGAACCCTGACCAACCGAAGCGCGTGTTGATGGTCGTGGCCAACCCCGCGGTTTCGCAAACCACCGGCTGGCCCATTGGTTTTTGGGCGGCCGAATTGACCCACCCGTATTACGAGTTCACCGAAAAGGGCTATCAGGTTGAGATTGTCAGCCCGCAAGGCGGCAAACTGCAAATCGATTCGTTCAGTGATCCGCGCGATGCCAGTGGCTACTCAGCGCATGATCTGATCAGCATGGGCTTTTTGAGCACTCCGCGACTCGCCGCGCTGCTGGACGAGACCCGGAGCATCGCTGCCGTGAAAATCGCGGACTATGACGCGCTGTTTCTCGCCGGCGGCCAGTCGCCGATGTACACTTTCATCAACGACACGAAACTGCACCAGTTCGTGGCCGATTTCTATGAAGCCGGCAAGGTCGTGGCCATTGTGTGTCATGGCACCTGTGTGCTGCTGAAAACCAGGCTCTCCAGTGGCAAGCTGCTCGTCGAGGGCAAAACCTGGACGGGCTTTGCCAATTCCGAAGAGCAGTTTGCGGACGCGTTTGTCGGCAAGCGCATTCAGCCGTTTTGGATCGAAGATGAGGCGAAGCAGATTCCCAACACCAACTTCATTGTGAGCGGCCGCTTCAAGCCGTTTGCAGTGCGCGACGGCCGCTTGATCACCGGGCAGCAACAATATTCCGGGGCCGCCGCGGCCAAGTTGGTGATCGAAGCCTTGGGGGTGTGATGAGCGTTGGTCGTGGCGCCTTCAGGCGCAGTGCCGGATGAGCCTTGAACATCCGCAGGCACTGCGACGAATGACGCTTGCACTGCCACCATCACGCACATCTGAACTTCGGCAGCAGCCCATCTGCAGCGGGAGCTGCCACCACTCAGGCTGCACAATACTCGCACGCAGTTGTTCGAGTTTGAATGAACAGTCTATTTGAGAGGTTGGTGGTCAGGAACCTGTGCAGGAATGGGCGTTGCGCCTGGCGGTTCACCAGGCCATAAGACGCTCAAAGGTGGAGTAAGACTTTGAAAGTTTGTGGCCGAATGATTCATCGGCAGAACGATTTGAAGTAATTCTGTCGAGAGATTATCCTGTCAAAGCTTTTTTGGCGAGGCTCGGTAACTTCGGCGCATTGCGGTGGAAGAACTTCATCGCTAATGGTCACCGAAGATACCGAGTTTCGCGGAGCCGTTATTTGCTGCTGCGCAGAAGCTCTGATTCGCAGCTTGCCTGCAAAGCAGGGTAGTCCGCTACTGGATAATAACCGTGGCGGATGTACTGCCTGAGGTCACAATTTACTTGCAAGAGGCCATTATGAAGATCGCTGTCATTGGTGCCGGTAATGTTGGCGGCGCACTGGCTCTGGCTTGGGCGCGGGCCGGCCATGAAATCGTTTTGGGTGTGCGAAATCCCGAGGATCACGAGACCAAAGCGCAGGTCGCGGCACACCAGAATATCACTGCTGCCACCGTGCCCGAGGCAGCGAACGCCGCCGGGATCATTCTCGTTTCGGTTCCGGTTGCGGCGATCATCGACGTCGCCCGGGCGCTGGGAGAGGTGAAGGACAAGGTCATCATCGACGCGACCAATTCAGTGTTTCAGAAGCCGGCGCCTTATGCGCATGGCGTGGAAGCCTTCAAAGCCGTGACCCGGTGCGTGGACGTGGTCAAATGCTTCAACTCCACCGGTTTCGAGAACATGGCCGATCCGCGTTATGGCGAAGTCAGCGCGGACATGTTTGTTGCCGGCAGCAGTTCAAAAGGCAAGGAAATCGCGCGGCAGCTCGCGCTGACTGCCGGCTTTGCGGAATGCTATGATTTTGGCGGAGATGACAAAGTCGCGCTGCTCGAGCAGTTCGCCCTGGCGTGGATCAACCTGGCGATCATGCAAAAGTATGGTCGCAGTATGGCCTTCAAAATCCTGCGGCGCTAGCCTGCGCGACTGCGCGGGATGACGTGGACGTTCCCCATGCCAGCTGCTCGCGAAGAGCGCTGGCCCAGTTGATGAGGAGCAGGGTTGGATGCAGAGTTCCAAAGGTCTCGGCAGATTCAACGCCGAGCGAATTCAGCCGTCAGAGGAGATGGAGGTTACTGACTTTGGAGGGCGCATTAGTTCCGACCTTGGCGGAACCAGTGTTTTGTGATCGTTTGTACGACGCGGAGGCGCAGTCCGTCTGCCACGACACAGCCGTGGAAAGGGCCTCGCCAATGTGTCAGTCGAAGTGAATTGAGCAGGCACCGCATCCCTCCAATTTACCCCAAACAAAAATTTCACCGGCGGCAGGGACTTACGCGCCGGAATATTCCCGCTCCAAATATTTCCAGACCACTGGGATGTCGGAAGGCGTCGTCAAGTCCGGCACGTGCTCGGCACGGGGCAGAATGAGCACCGGCCGGCCATATTGCTGCACCATCAACATGACCGCGGCGGGCAGTTCCTTCTCCTGGCGCAGCGGGTGGAGCGGCACTTCGGCCAGGCAGGGCAAAATGTCATCGTAGGCGAGACGAAAAAGGTTGATACTGACACCCAGCCGGCCGCCGGCATCGGCCAGGCGGGCGAGCATCTCCGGCGCCGGCTTCTCGATGATATTCTGCAGGAAGCCGGCGGCATCCTTTTCGATCACCGCGAATTGTGCAATGCGTTCGAGCGGAAACTGCAGCGCAGTGCGCTCATACGCGATCATGGCATTGCCCTGCGGCACCTGCCGCAATTGCTCCAGGGCAGCGACCGAGTAGAGATTGTCACTGTTGCACACGGTGAAGGTCTGTCCGCGCCAATCCGGACGGCTGTGCAAGCCATGCCAAAGTGCATCGGCAGTGCCCAGTGGCTTTGACCGGCCGGGCGGGATCGGTTGCACGGCATATCCAATTTTGAGGTGATCGAACTGGCGCGCGCCACCCTGTTCGTAATACTCGCGAATCGCCCGGTCGTTTTCACCGACGACGATCACCACCTCGCGATAGCCGGCGGCGGCAATGTTGTGCAGCAGATAATCGAGAAAAGGGCGGGCCTGCCGGTCGACGCTGATCATGGTTTTGGGTTTGGTGGCGGCCTGGTGGCGCACAGCGGCCGGCAGCATATCGGCGGCGGCGTTTTTCATGCGCGAGGAAATTCCCGCGGCGAGGATCACGAGGTTGGGCTGGCTCATACTCACTCTCCTGCTGCGCGAGCTGTGCTGCGCCAGACCTGCACGGGGGGCAGGCCACCCGTGTCAGGGCACAGCCATTCTCGCGATGAAGTCATGCTCCTCTGGGTGGTCGTTGTGCGATGCGGGCGGCTTGCGCACGGGCCAATATGCCACCCGAATTGCTGAAAAGCAAGTGGCCTGCCATGCACGGTTTTGGCAGGGCATGAGGCGCGGGACTGGGCGCAGCAGGAAAAGCCCGGTGGAAGCAAGGCTCAGTTACGGGTGGGGACGCAGCGCGGACCTCCTGGCTGCAGGAAAAGGATGGGCCGCAGCGGCTGCGGGCGCCGGCATTTGCCAGTCTTCGAAGGACTGATTGAAGGTGGTGATGTAAAGTTCGAAGCAGGGATTGCATTTTTTGAGATGCCTGCGGATGCGCACTTTTTCGCTTCCAAAAACGGCACCCGCCAGGTATGACGCAAACTCCCGGCTGCCCAGGCATGCGTCACGGGAACATTCCAACATAATTGCCTCCTGTGAGTGTGTCCCGGTTTTCCAGACACCGGAGGCGGAAGAATTTCTTGCAAAAATTGCCCTGCCGCGGGCGGTTTGGAGTGCGGCAGCCCCCGGGGGCTGCCGAATGCCTCGCCGGCTGTGTGGTCGTGCTGCAGGCATTTTGCCGGGCATTGCAACGCCCGATTGGGCAGAAGCCCTGCGCCGGGGAGGATGCTTGCAAGGGGACAAGCCCTGAAGGGGCTTCCTCCGGCCGGCCAACTGACGCCGGTGCAATCAAGTTTCCAGCGTCATTTTGAATTTGCGGACGCTGATCAGCAACAGTGACAGGCCAAAGCCGGCGAGTACGAGCAGGAAGGGCCAGATTTCGGCGAGGGTGTTGCCCTTCAGCAGCACGCCGCGAATGACGGGCAGGAAATAACGCGCCGGAACAATGTAGGTGACCCACTGCAGTATTTGCGGCATGCTGGCGATGGGAAAAATGAATCCGGAAAGCATGACGGTGGGCAGCAGCGAGGCGAGCAGCGCCGCCATCATCGCCACTTGCTGGGTGCGCGCCGCCGTGGAGATGAGCAATCCCAGCGCCAGCGCCACGAACACGAACAGCAGCGCCGCCACCAGCAGCAACACCAGGCTGCCGCGGATCGGCACGTCAAACCAGAAACGGGCAACCAGCAAAATGAGAAGACCGTCCACAAACGCCAGCAGGATGTAGGGCACGACCTTGCCCGCCACGATTTCCAGCGGCTGCACCGGCGAAACCAGAATCTGTTCCAGCGTGCCGGTCTCCTTCTCGCGTGCGATGGTGACGCTGGTGAGCAGCGCGGAGATCATCATCAGGATCAAAGCCACCAGCGCGGGCACGAAAAAGTAGGAGCTTTTGAGCGCGGGATTGTAGGCGATGGTGGCGCGCACTTCGAAGGGCAGATCCCTGTTGCGTTCGAGATTGTAGGTCTGCAGGATGGCGGTGGCATAATTGCGGATGTTGAGCGCGGTGTTGGAGTCGCTGGCATCGATCAACAACTGCACCGTCACCGGCGCCGGCTGCGCCAGGCGGGGGGCAAAATCGTGCGGGATGATCAGGGCGAGTTTGGCCCGGCGCTGCTGAAACAGTTTCTCGATTTCCGCCCTCCCGCCGCCACAGTCGGTCACCGTGAAGAAACGGCTGCCGGCAAAAGCGCGCACCAGCTCACGGCTCGCCGGTGTGTTGGAATGATCGCAGACCACCATGCTGATGTTTTGAATCTCCATGTTGATGGCATAGCCGTACATCAGCAGCATCACCACCGGCATGGCAAACACGATCACCAGCGTGCGGAAATCGCGCCGGATGTGGATGAACTCCTTGCGAATGATCGGCAGGATGCGGGCGGACATGGTTCGGGGGACAGTTCTCAGGTTCCGGGGATCAGGGAGCGCTTACTTGTCCACCAGATGAATGAACACCTCCTGCATCGAGGCCTTCTGGTGTCTGTGTTTGAGCGCCTGCGGTGAGCCGAGCGCGATGATCTCGCCCTGATACATGATGGAAACGCGGTGGCAGTATTCGGCCTCATCCATGTAATGCGTGGTCACAAAGATGGTCTTGCCCTGCTGCGCCATGTGATGAATCAGGTCCCAGAAATTGCGGCGCGCTTCGGGATCGACGCCGCCGGTGGGCTCATCGAGAAAGACAATGGGCGGATCATGCAGCAGGGCGCAACTGAGCGCCAGGCGCTGCTTGAAGCCGAGCGGCAGGGCGCGGGTGGGCATGCCCGCCTGCCGTTCCAGCCCCAGCTCGTGCAACAGACGGCTGCGCTGCTGCTTCAGGGTGGCACGCGGCAGGCCGTAGATCCCGCCGAAAAACTCGATGTTTTCCGCGGGCGTCAAATCTTCATAAAGCGAAAACCGCTGGCTCATGTAGCCGATGCGCTGCTTGATCTGTTCATTTTCTTTGAAGATGTCGAAGCCCGCCACCCGGCCGCTGCCGGAGGTGGGCAGCAGCAGGCCGCACAGCATGCGAATCGCCGTGGTTTTGCCCGCGCCGTTGGCGCCCAGAAAGCCGAAAATTTCGCCGGCCCGCACCTGCAGGTCGAGGTTTTTCACCGCGACGAAATTGCCGAAGCGTTTGGTGAGGGCGTGCGTCTCGACGATGCAGGCAGGCTCAGGGTTCATTTTTTTTCATCAACACCATGAACGTGTCTTCCATGCCGGGCGCAATGGCATGCATGTGGCTAATGGGATGCGGCGCCGCGGCGATGATTGCGGCAATGCGGCCGGCGCCCAGCGGTGCGGCAAAGCTGACATGCAAACGATCGCCGAACAGTTGCACCAACCGGCTGTCGGGCGTGTGCTGGAAATACGGCACCAGCCGTTGAGGAGTGTCCGTGACGACCTCATAGAGCGCGTAGGGAAAATGGCGGTTGATCGCCGCCGGCTCATCCAGCGCCAGCAACCGGCCGCGGTGCAGGAAGGCGACGCGATGGCACAACCGCGCTTCATCCATGTAGGGCGTCGAAACCAGAATGGTCACGCCCTCGGCGCGCAACTGCTGCAGGATTTCCCAAAACTCCCGCCGGGAGACCGGATCAACGCCGGTGGTTGGTTCATCGAGCACCAGAATCTGCGGCCGGTGAATCAGCGTGCAGGAGAGCGCGAGCTTTTGCTTCATGCCGCCGGAGAGCTGGCGTGCCAGTCGGTTTTTGAACGGGGCAAGCTTGCTGAAATGATAGAGCTGCTGCAGCCGCTGCTCGCGCTCGGCGGCCGGGACGCCGAACAAATCCGCAAAAAAGCGCAAATTTTCCGCCACGGAAAGATCGGGATAAAGCGAGAAGCGCTGCGGCATGTAGCCGAGAATGCTGCGAATCTGCCTCACCTCGCGGCGTACATCATGGCCGGCCAGCCGCATCTCGCCGGCCTCCAGCGGCAGCAGGGTGCAGAGCGTGCGCATGCAGGTGGTTTTGCCGGCGCCATCCGGGCCGATCAAGCCGAACAACTCGCCGGCGTTGATGGCGAGCGAGAGATCGTCCACGGCGCGGAGGGTGCCGTAGTTCTTGCTGAAATGGCTGATGGTGATGAGTTCCGGCATGGCCACCTGGGGTCGGATTGCGATGGCGGGGCGCCGCCACGCGGCTCGTATGGCAGCGCGCCCCTTCCCGGCAGGCTACGGCGCCGAGCTGCCTCGACCGGCTGTGCCTCACCAGGCCGGCGGCAGCGTGATCGTCACCGGCATGCCATGCTTCAAGCGCTGCCCGGGATTGGGAATGGTGACTTTCACGGCATATACCAGCGCGGTGCGGCTCTCGGGAGTGAGAATATTCTTGGGCGTAAACTCCGCCCTGGGGCTGATCCAGCTCACCGTGCCGCGCAGCGTCTCCGTCACGCCGTCAGGACGGATTTCCGCCGGCTGGCCGATTTTGATCTTCGACAGAAACGTCTCGGAAACATAAACCTTCGCCCACATGGTGGAGAGATCGATCAGCTCCGCCAGGGGGGCATGCATGGGGATGGTTTCCCCGGCTTCATAGTAGCGCGTCGCCACCGTGCCGCTGATCGGTGCGGTCACGCTCGCGTCGTTGATCTGGCGCTGCAGCAGTTTGAGCTGCGCCGTCAGGCTGCGGTTGCGGCTGGCGAGTGACTGCTGGTTCTGCTGCGCCGCCTCCAGTGCCGTACGGGTGCGCTCCCGGGCGAGCTTCAAATCATCCAAGACCTGTTGCGAGGCGGCGTTTTGCTGAAACAACTCCAGGTAGCGGTCGTGCTTGGTTTTGGCATATTCGTAATCCTCGGCCGCCCGCCGCACATTGGTGGCCGCCAGGCGCTGCTGGATGGCCAGCTCTTCGAGACTGGCTTCGATTTGCTCGCGTTGATAGCCGAGCTTCTCGGTATCGATGACGGCCAGGATTTGCCCGCGTTCGACGACATCCCCCTCTTCGAAATTCACCTGCAGCAACAGCCCGCCGGTTTGCGCCGACACTTTGACGGCTGTGCCCTCCACAATCGCGCTGGCCTGAAACACCTCTTCTTCATTATTGCCGCAACCGGCCAGCCACAGCGAAACGACCAACCCACAAACCCCTGCCTTCTTCATATCATGCTCCTGGGAACAAAACCGCAGTGTCACACGCCACACTGCCGGTTGCGCCTGCGATCGAATTTGCGAGGCCCGTGACCGGCGCCCAAAACCGTGGCGGCTGGCACCGGCACCCGGCAATTGTCATTGCAACGGCACGCTGCCGCCGGTGGCGAGCTGCAATTCACTGTGCGCCAGATGGTATTGCACCAGCGTGCGCTGAAGCTGCAGCTCGGCGGCGCGCAGATCGTTTTCGGCCACGATGACATCGTTGGTGGTGGCCACGCCCTCGCGCTGGTGCACCGTGACAATGCGATAGCGTTCCTGCTGCTGCGCCACCAGGTGCTCGGCCAGCGCGATCTGGCGGGCGGCAAGCTGCAGGTTTTCGTAGCCGCGTTCGACTTCATGGCTGATGCTGGCTGTGAGCTCGCGCTCCTGCAGACTCAGTCGCGTGCGTTCGGCTTCCGCCTGCTGCACGCGGCGGTGATCCTGCCGGCCGCGCCACAAATTCCACTGCAGATTCACCCCCACCACGCCATATCGCATCCACTCATTGGCGACTTGATTGAGACCGGGCTTGGCATAGTGATAACTCGCCTCGGCGCTCAGCATGGGATAATAGGCGGCGGCAGCCAGCCGGCGAGTGAGCTCGGCGGCCCGCTGGCCGTTGCGCACGCTGGCCAGCTCCGGCCGGCGTTGCAGCGCGAGTTGGATGAGCTGCGCCACAGGCGGAGGGCTGGCGGCCGGCCGTGCCAGCGGCGCCTCCGCGATCGGCCGCACCACCGGGAGATCGAGCAGGCGCGCCATCTGCAAATCCAGCAACCGTTGATCGCGGCGGTTCTGATCCTGCTCGATGTTGAGTTGCAGTATTTGATTGTGAACCTGCAGCGTGTCGAAGGCCATCACCTGCGCGGCATGATACAGGCTGCGCATCTGTTCGAGTTGCACCCGCAGCCGGCGTTCACTCGCCGCCTGGATCTGCGCCTGGCGTTTGAGCGCCTGGGCTTGATAAAAAACCTGCTGCACCAGAAAGGTGGTTTGCTGCCGCAACAGCTCGCGGCGCAGCGCTTCGGACTGCATGGAGTTTTGCGCCAGTGCCACCTGGGTGCGCAGGCGGCCGCCGCTGAACAGTGGCTGGCGCAGGGCGAGAGCGAGATCGCTGCGGTCATGGCCGCCCAGCTCGATCTGAATCAAACGGCCGCCGGTAAGGCTGCGCGGCAGTTCGAATTTCGCCAGTTCATCGGTGTAGGAGGCCGTGGCGATGACATCGAGGCTGGGCAGGAGCTGGCCCCGGCGCAGGTCAACCTCCAGGCGGGCACTCGTCTCGCGCTGCTCCTGTTGTTTGAGTTGCAGATTGTTCGCGAGGGCAAGTTCGAGGGCTTCCTCCAGCGCCAGCGGCGTTTGCGCCGCCAGACCGCCCCCCAGCAGAAAAACGACCAGCGCACTCTGGGATATTTTCATTCCTCCTCACCTGGCAAATCGTCGATTCCCGGCGCGTTTACGGATGAAACCATGCGCCCGGCATTGTCAACCGTGTGGCTCGAGTTGTTCGCTTGCGCGGTGGGTGAACCGAAGCAACATTTTCCCCGCCCGCAGATTGCACACCGCATCCCATTTTTTTATGTGCAAAAGATGCTCGACCCCAGCAGGGCCCGGGGTAAAATTTCGCCCGCCGCAAGCATCGTTGGAATTGTGAGGCAACGGCCAAGTCGTTGCGGGAACAGTTTTGCAGGCGTTCGCGATTTCGCGATGGTCACTAAATACAAAAGCACGCGTGTGGAGTCAAGCACTTTCTTGTTGCAGCAGGAATGCCCGGGTTGCGTGTGGAACATGGTGCCGACCTCTTGTCCCATGCTGCCAACCCTTCGGAAAAGCAAGTCAATGGCGCGCAAAACAATTCAAAAGCAATCACGGAAAAATGAATGGCAAAAATACGCAGGCGGGTTTTCCTCAAAAACACTCTTGGCCCGTGCATTTTGCACCCGGATCGATCCGCGCCGCGAGCAATGCCGATTTGCTCGCGACGCCCAGCCCCACAGGGCGTGGGGCATAAAAAATGCAGGCAAACGTGCGGTCAACGCCGGCAGGAGTAACTTGTTGGCTTCTCATCAAGGAACTGCGCCAGATCATGAGAGATTGCCATGCCCGCATGGGCACTCATCAGAATGAAAATGAGCTATTCGTAATAGTGCTTTCAGGCACCGACCCTAAAGGGTCCACTACAAAAGTGGTAAATTCGACAGGCCACTCCCGACGGAGTTTGCCTTTTGAAGGGAGGGGCGCAGCTGCAGACACTTCGCTCCGCTGGAGCTGTTTTCCGGTGCCGCCATGAAATAAGAGGGAGGACAACCGGCAGTTCCGCTCGGCATGCCCTGTTCATGGCACGACCGAGATTCAAGCATCGATGTCAAGATCAAACCCCAAGATCCGCGCACGAAAACGAAGTCCCGCGAAAAACCCATTTTCGTGGGAGTGCATTTGCTTGGGAGAAAATACGAGCTGGCTTTGGCAGCAAACGGAAAAATTCCGCCCCGAAAAAGAAGCCCCGCCGAAAAGGCATGTGGGTGGGAGTGTATTTTCGTGAGGGATTGCCTGCAGCACCGGCGTGTTCACGTTGAGGTGCGCGCCGAATCGCAGGGGGGATGGCTTGCTTTTCGCTTTTTTGCTGTGTACTCTAAACGGCACAGGCGATGTCATTTCAGCAACGTTACTCACGATTAGGAAGGGATGAGTCATGGCGATTCGTGTGGTGCAGTTCGGCCTCGGCCCCATCGGCCAGGCATGTGTGAAGGTGTTGCTGCAGAAAGCAGGAGTGGAAGTGGCGGGCGCAATCGATATCGACCCGGCCAAAGTGGGGCGTGATCTCGGCGAGGTGTGCGGCCTGCGCCGGACCACCGGTCTGGTGGTGCGTGGTGACGCCGCCGCGGCTCTGGCAGAGTGGCGGCCGCAAGTGGTGGTGCACACCACCAGTTCCTTTCTCAATCGGATCGACGAGCAGCTTGCGACCATCGTGCGTGCCGGCAGCCACGTCGTCTCCTCGAGCGAGGAATTGTTTTATCCCTACGAGCGCGATCCGGAATTCTGCCGGCGCCTCGATGCCTTGGCGCAACAGCACGGTGTGGCGGTGGTGGCCACCGGCGTGAATCCGGGTTTTGCGATGGACATTCTGCCGCTCACCCTGACCGGCGTGTGCACCGCGGTGCGGGCCATCCGCATCACGCGGGTGGCGGATGCCAGCAAACGCCGCCTGCCCTTCCAACAGAAAATCGGCGCCGGCCTGACCCCGGCACAATTCCGCGCCAAAGTGCGCGCCGGCGGCTTTGGCCACATTGGCCTGCGCGAATCCGCGCTCACCATTCTCCGGCGCCTGGGCTGGCAGGCTGACCAGTTCATTGAATCGCTCAAGCCCGTGCGCGCGACACGGCGCATCACCACACCTTACCTGACCGTGGCGAAAGGCCAGGTCACCGGCATTCATCAAATGCTCAAATGCCGGCAGGCAGGCAAAGACCTGCTGGTGTTCGATTGGAAAATGTACGTCGGTGCACCGGAGAGTTTTGACCGGGTGGAGATCAAAGGCGAGCCGCCGCTCACCATGAATATTGCGGGCGGCATCTTCGGCGACACCGGCACGATCGGGGCGCTGGTCAACACCATCCCCAAAGTCCTGCAGGCGGCGCCCGGCTTGCGCACGACGGTCGAATTGCCGGTGCCGCATGCGTTTTTGTGAAGCTGCAGACCTGTCACGCCTCCCGACAGCAAAACGGACCGTCCGGTTTGCACCCGGTGTGAGTTTGATCCGCGCCGCCGGCGGGCTCACCACAAATCTGCCGGGCGGGAGAGACAGCAGCAGGCCGCTGCCATGCGTGTGATGTTCCAAAGGACGATCATGACCGCGAAGCTTTTCGGAACACAGATTTTCGCCGACGAATGCAGATGCAAAACCGCGGCGGTCATCAGCGTTCATCTGCGTCCAAAAATGTCACGAAAACTGCAATCATGGCACGGCCAAGCCATGGCAGAGCAAACAGGGAATTGGAAAAAATCCCGACCGCGAAGTTTTTTGAACCGCCAAGCCGCCAAGGAGACAAAGCAATGCCCGGCTGGCTCGTGGTTCAAATTTAGTGCGAAAATACTTTTGTGGTAGACCCTTCCGGGTCGGTGCCTGAAGGCATTACTACAAAAGCTCATTTCCATTCTGATGGGGGTCGCGCGTGGCACGTCAAATTACCCTCCCCAGGGCGGTTGGAGGTCGCAATCAAATCGGCATTCCTCGGGGGAAGGAAGCAATCCGGGCGAAAAATTCAGGTGGTGATTTTGTCAAAACTGCCACGTGTTTTTGCAGTGTGGGGGGATTGTTTTGCCGGAAAAGTCAATGGCATCGCACCCCAGGTCTGCCGCGAGGCGGCTTGCGCGCCGCCGCACGGCCCTGCGACATCACCAGATGCCGGAAATTTAGCTTGCATTTTTTTGCGGGCACCCTATATTGCATGCATCTTTGCATGCCACGCCAGGCAGGGCGCATTCACGGTGATTTTGGGGCAGGTGTGAAATGGCCAACTCATTCGCAAGCGCGTTTCCCCGGCTGAGCACTGAGGAGCCTGTATTTCATCTGACGAAATGAAAGCGGAGGGCCATTGTCCTGCGCAAGCGGGATCACCCCGGTGAGTGACGCCGGCGCACTCCGTCTCGACAAGCTTGCATTCGCCGTTGGCGAAGTGGTGTTTGCGCTGAAGATTTCCGGCTGAAGGAGAAGGAGGACGCTATGTCTGTCAAGCGTGGGTTGCAACGTGCCATATTTCCTGCCGCGGCGTTGCTGCTGTGGCCGGCCTCATTCCAGCCAGTCGTTGCCACCCCCCTCGTGAATGCCGGGTCATCCCTCCGGCAGCAGTTGGTTCGCATCTCACCCAACCCCATCATTCGTGAAGCGGCAGCCGGCCACCCGGTGTATTACGTGTTGACCATCGCCAACCTGGGTGAAACCGCCGACCGCTATCGTCTCGCCACCGCCGGTCATCTCTGGCCGGTGACAATTCTCACTGCGGATACGGCACGCAAGATCACGGAAACCGGCGAGCTGGCCGCGGGCGGGCAATTCAATTTCGTCATCCAGCTCGATGTCCCCAGCACCGCCGCCCGCGGCGTGCGTGACACGCTGTGGGTCGGCGTCACCTCACTCACCGATCCCGGCATCCGCGATTCCAGCTTCGTTGCCACCACCTCGCTGGGGGCCGCCGCCACTCTGCCGTTCATCGAAACGTTTGCCACCACCGCTTTGAGCCCGGTGCGCTGGCTGGACAACTTCGGGCCGGCGGTGATCAACAATCGCGCGCAAAACGAGCCGAGCCCGGCGTTTTCCCTGAATTTCGACGGCAGTGCCACCGGCGGTGATCTGGTGCAATCGCAGCCGATCAATCTCGCCGGCAAGCGCGACGTGGTTTTCCAGTTTGCCTATCAGCGCGGCGGCGAGGGCAGCAATTCGCCGGAAACCGGCGATGATTTTTTCGTGGATTACTACAACCGCGATGGGGAATGGCTCAATCTCATCACCCTGCCGGGGGCGGGACCCCGCCAAACCGTGTTTGAACCCGTCTCGGTTATTCTGCCGCATGATGCCTATCACAGCAGTCTGCGCCTGCGCTTCCGCAATATTGCCACGCCCGGGCCGTTCGATGACTGGTTCATCGATGACATTCGCCTGCTCGATTTGCCGCCGGCGCGGCTGCCCTTCGCCGACAGTTTCACGGAACGCACTCTCGCGGCCACGCTTTGGCCGGAAAACAACGGCGCGCTGGTGAATGATCTGGCGCTCAACCCGCCCAGCCCGCCATATGCGCTGAATCTGCCCGGTGGCAGCAGCGTGCAGAGCGTGCCGCTCGATCTCTCCGTCGAAAACGCCGTTTCACTGCGCTATTACTTCGAGCAAACCGGTGCCGGCGAAGAGCCGGATGCCGGCGACGATCTGGTGATCGAGTTTCGCGATGCCGCCAACAATTGGCAGGAATTGGTGCGCCATCCCGGAGAAGATGGCGGCCTGCCGGTGTTCACCCGCAAGGAAATCGTGCTGCCGCCGGCGGCTTATCACCGCAATTTTCGCCTGCGCTTCCGCAACACCGGCGCGCAGGATCGCGACGACTGGTTTGTCGATGACGTGCGCCTGGATGTGTTCGCGCCCTCGGATATCGCGGTGACGCCTGCCAGCATCACGGTCAAACTCTTCGAGAATGACCACACCACCCGCCTGCTCAGGATCGATAACACCGGTGTCGGCGATTTGTTCTACAGCCTGCGCATCGTGCCGCCAGATTTTGGCACGGCGCGGCGCCCCCCTGCGAACCAGCCTTTTTGGCGCTATCCCCGGTCACACTACACCGCCCCGGGCAAGCACGAGATTGACGGACGGCGCGGCCATCCCGTGGTGGCCGGGCGCGGGGGCCCGGACAATTTCGGCTACACCTGGCGCGACAGTAATGATCCGGCCGGCCCGACCTTCAACTGGCAGGACATTGCCGCGACCGGCACCCGCATCCCCGATGCCGGCGATGATGACAACCTCGGTCCGTTTGTCATCGGCTTTGCGTTTCCATTTTATGATTCCGTCTACACCACTTTTCGTTTCTGCACCAACGGTTTCATTTCCTTCAGCAGCACCTCCAGCGCCTTCAGCAACAACCCGGTTCCCAGCCTGGGTGTGCCGGATTTGGTGGCGCCCTTTTGGGACGATCTCGAGGTGCGGTCCGGCGCCGCCTACTATCATGCCGACGGCAACAAGCTGATCGTGCAGTGGCAAAACGTCCGGCGCGCGAGCGGCGAGGGCCCGTATACTTTTCAACTGGTGCTCACGCCCGAGGGCAACATCCTCTTTCAATATTTGTCGCTCGCCGGACCGGCAAATTTCTGTACGGTCGGCATCCAAAACCGCCAAACCAGTGACGGCCTGGAGGTGGCGTTCAACACGAATTATGTGAAAGACAGTCTGGCGGTGTTGATCAGCCGGCCGGCGAGCTGGTTGGCGTTCACCCCGCGTTTGGGCATTTTGGGCAGCGGCCGGCAGCAGGAGGTGGCACTGGAATTTCGCGCCGCCGGGCTGTCACCCGCGCTGACCTATCAGGCGGAATTGCGGGTGGAAAGCAATGATCTCGATGAGCCCAGCGTGCCGGTGCACCTCACCCTGGAAGTCCTGGCGTTGAGTGATACCACCCGCCACTTCCCCGATCCTGAAACCACGGCGGTGAGGTATCCCATGGTGATTGAACGGGCCACCATTGCCGGTGTCGATCTGGCGGCCGGCGATGAAATTGGCGTTTTCACGCCCGGCGGCAAATTGGCGGGCAGCGTGGTATGGCCGGCCCGGCCACCCGTCCGCCTGGTGGCTTACGGAGATGATCCCGCCACCACTGCGGTGGAAGGCTTTAAACGCGGGGAGACCATTTACTTCCGGATTTGGGACAGCAGCCGCGGCGAGCGCGACTACCCTGCCACCGCCACCTACACACGCGGCGACGGCTCCTTTGGCACGGCGGACTCCGCGCACATCGCCCTGCTCGCGGCACAAATCACTTTCACGCGGCGGCAAAATCTCACCGCAGGCTGGAGCTGGATTTCCCTCAACGTTGCGCCGGCCAATCCCGCGGTCGAGGCGGCTTTTCACAACACCAAACACCTGCGTATCCTGAAGGATTTGCAGGGTCATGTGTTCATTCCCAATCTGGTCAACACTCTCGGCAATATCAGCCCGCTGGCCGGTTATGCTGCTTATCTCGACGCCCCCGACAGCCTGAGCGTGGTGGGTGAAGAAGTGGCGCCCTTCACACCGATTCCGCTGGCGCAGGGATACAACTTCGTGGGTTATCTGCCCGCCGGGGCGCTTCCCGCGGTTGCCGCCTTTGCCTCGCTGCTCGACAATCTGGTGATTGCCAAGGACGATCAGGGCGGCTTTCTGATTCCCGCACTCGGTTTGATCAATACCATGGGAAATCTGCGGCCGGGGCGCGGCTACAAGCTCTATTTGAGCCGGCCGGACACGTTGATCTATCCGCTCGGTGCCGGCAGCGCGCTTGCGAAGATTCACGATCAGCCGGCTGGACCGAATGAAGTGCCCGTGCATTTCAGCGGGGTGGCGCGCGGTAGCGAAAGCTACATCGTGGTGATCACCGCCGCCCGCGTGGCGGAAAGTGCATTGCAGCCCGGTGACGAGATCGGTATTTTCACCCCCGCCGGCGAGCTGGTGGGTGCCGGGGTGTGGCCGGCCGGCGGTATGCTCGGCATTGCTGCCTGGCGCAGCGAGAGTCTGGCGGAAAACGAGGGCGCGGGTGGTTACGTGGCAGACACGCCAATGCAATTCCGCATCTGGCGCAAGGCGGAGAATTTGGAATTGCAAGCCACGCCGCGTTTTCAACGCAGCAACGGCACTTTCGAGCACGAGGCCTATGCGCTGGTGGAGCTGGAGGGCAGCCTGTTGCCGGCCGCTTTCAGCCTCGATCAGAGCCATCCCAACCCCTTTCCGCTGTTGCAGGCGGCGACGCCGGCACAAACGACCATTCGCTATGCCCTGCCGCAAGCCGGCATGGTGACGATTCGTGTGTACAACCTGCTCGGCCAGGTGGTGCGCACCCTGCGCCAGGAGCCGCAAAAAGCGGGGTATCATTCCCTGCAATGGGACGGCCGCGATGATCATGGCCGACTGGTCGCGCGAGGTGTTTATCTCTATCGCATGCAGGCCGGCGCTTTTCGCGCGGTCAGAAAATTGCTGGTGATGTGATTTGGCCGGGACCTCGAATTTGGTGAACGGTATCGCAAGCCAAGGCCGCAGCCCGTTTTTCCCGGACCTGCCAGTTCCGGTTGAATTTTTCATTAGTAATACAACGTTAAGCTGGCACCTCCACCCCGCCAATGCCATTCTGTAAGAATCTTCTTGCGTGCTTGGGATAATGTCAGAATAAGCATCAATCCCGGTACTCGGGAAGATTACCACGAAAATGCCGTCGCGCAGGCTTCCAGCCTGCTGCAGACAAGAGGTCTGCGCTACATTTTCATTCCGATGGGTGTCCATACGGGCAGGGCAAATTCCTCCGCAATGACAGTTTGGGGTTGCGGAGCGGATTTTACAACTTAACGTTGTAGTATTAGGCGTGCCGCGCAGTTGGACGACATCTCCAGGCGGGGCGTCGGCCGGCAAACCGATTTTACTTTTTAGAGGGGGAATATGGTCTTGGCAAGACTTCCGTTGCCCGCTTCACGCAGTGGCTGGCAGAACGCAACAACGGCCTGCTGGACATTTATGCCACGTTGGAACGTGCCACGAGCATGAATGACGTCGGTGTGGCGATTCTGGAAGCCACGCTGCACCCGGGAGTTTACAATCCCAAACTGGGCGAGAAAATCCGCGAGTGACTGGCCGGTTTTGTCGGCGAACAGACGCTGTTCGGCGTGATCATCCACGCCGACAAACTCAAAAAGATGCGCCCGACCTCAGCCGTAGTTCCCTGCCCTTTCTCAAACAGACACGGGAGCCTGTGCGCGATGAAGGCGCGCGCGGAGAGTATGTCTTCAAGGTGCGCAGGATGAGTTTGTCCATTGGCATGCGCAGCCGCAAGCAAATGAATGCCAAAACGTGATGCGTCAAGTTTCCCACATCCTGACTCTCCCCACGACGGGCAAGGGTTTGTATGAGTTCACCCGCGAGGTGCGGCGCTGGCTGGCGGAAATGCGGGCTGCCACCGGCCTGCTGACCGTCTTCGTGCAGCATACCTCCGCCTCGTTGCTGATTCAGGAAAATGCCGATCCCGAGGTGCAGCGCGATTTGGAGCGCTTCTTTCGCCGGCTGGTGCCGGAGGGCGACGCCCTGTTTCACCATCGCGCCGAGGGGCCGGATGACATGCCGGCGCATGTGCGGGCGGCGCTGACCGCAACTTCGCTCGGCATTCCCGTGCAAAACGGCGAGCCTGTCCTGGGCACGTGGCAGGGCATTTATCTCTATGAGCATCGCAACACCCCGCATCGCCGGCGCATTGTGCTGCATTTCATTGGTGATTGAGACGGCACCGTTTGCGAAATCATGCGGCTGGTATGAGTTCATGACTCTTTGGAGGAAGGAATGTCCCGCACCCCGTGGTTGTTGCTGTGCCCGAGTGCGACTTTGCTCGCCTGTTTTACCCTGCAGGCACAGATCTTGGAATTCTATCCCGGCGCGGTTTATCATCCTGCGATTCCCACACTCAAACAAGTCATTGGCCATGACTGGGCGGAAAAAGTCACGCTGCCGCATGAAGCGGAGCGCTATTTGCAGACGCTGACCGGCAGCTCGCCCCATCTAAAGTTGGTGAAGTACGCCGAGTCGTGGGAGGGCCGTGCGCTGCACTATCTCATCGTCGCTTCCGAGAAAAATATGCGCCGCCGCGACGAGATCAAAAAGGCGATGCGGCAGCTCGCCGCCGGCCGCGGCCTTTCTCCGGCACAGGCGGAGGAGCTGATCAGCAGCATGCCGGTGATTGTCTGGCTGAGCTACGGGGTGCACGGCAACGAAATCTCCAGTCCGGAGGCGGCGCTGCTCCTCGCCTATCATCTCACCGCCGCGCAAAATGATTCCGTGCGCAACCGCATTCTGGAGAATTGCGTGGTGATCATCGACCCGTTGCAAAACCCCGATGGTCGCGACCGCTATGTCAACTACCTGCGCCAAACCCAGGGCCGCTGGCCGGATGAACAGCCGTTGGCCGCCGAGCACAACGAACCCTGGCCCTCCGGCCGCACCAATCATTACCTCTTCGACATGAATCGCGACTGGTTTGCCCTCACCCAGCCCGAAACCGCCGGCCGCGTCCGCAGCTTTCTGGAATGGTACCCGCAGGTCTTTGTCGATCTGCACGAGATGGGCTTCAACCAAACCTACTACTTCCCGCCGCCGGCGAATCCCCATAATCCCAACCTCACCGCCGCGCAAATCGACTGGCTCACGCGCTTCGGCCGGAACAATGCCAAATGGTTCGACCGTTTTCGCTTCGACTATTTCACCCGCGAAATTTTCGACTCCTTCTATCCCGGCTATGGCGAGGGTTGGCCGTTGTTTCAGGGCGCCCTGGGCATGACCTATGAGCAGGCCGGGCCGGACGGCCTGGTGATTCGGCGCCAGGACGACACCCTGCTGCGCTACCGCGAGGCGGTGCAGCACCACTTCATTGCCTCGCTCGCCACCGCGGAGATGGCCGCCAGCCAGCGCGGCGAGCTGCTGCGCCTCTTCTTCAACTATCGCCGCGAAGCCATCGCCGAGGGCACGCGGGAAGCAGTGAAAGAATATGTGTTCCCGCCGGGCCGCGATCCCAATCGCACTGCCAGGCTTGCCGGCCTGTTGCTGCAGCAGGGCATCGAGGTCAAACGCGCGGAAGCGCCCTTCAGCAACCCCCGGGTGCGTGATTATTTCACCGGCGCCCTCAGCAGCCGGACGTTTCCCGCCGGCACCTTCGTGGTTTCGCTGGCACAACCAGCGAAGCGGCTGGTGCGCACGCTGCTCGACCGTCGCACCGAAATCGATCAAGCCTTCATCGCGGAACAATTGCAGCGCCGCAAAAAAAGGCTGCCGGATGAGTTTTATGACGTCACTGCCTGGTCGCTGCCGCTGCTCTACGGCGTGGAATGCCACCCCGTCGAAACCGCTTCCACCGGCAATCTCACTGTTTTGCAAACACCGCCGCGGCCGCAGGGTCGCGTGCTCGGCGGCCCGGCCCCCCTGGCTTATTTGCTGCCCTGGGGCAGCAATTCCGCCGCCGCTGCGCTGGCGGCGTTGTTGCAGCAAAATGTCCGTGTGCACACGACAGACAAGGAATTCGTGCACAACGGTGTCAAATTCCCGCGCGGCTCGCTCATCATCAAGAGCAGGGATAATCCCGCTGATCTGTTCGAACGGTTGCAACGGGTGGCGACGGAATACGGTGTGGAGGTTCATGCCACGGCCAGCTCCTGGGTCACTGAGGGTGTGAATTTTGGCAGCAATCAGGTGCGCTTCATTCCCCCGCCCAGAGTGGCGCTGGCCTACCATCTGCCCACCAACCCGCCCTCCGCAGGCTGGACGCGCTTTTTGCTCGAACAACAGTATGGCTACCCGGTGACAATCATCAACACCTGGCAGCTCGATGCCGCGGACCTCGACAAGTTCAACGTGTTGATCCTGCCGGACGGCTCGGATTATTGGGGCGGCGGCTATACTGCCGTCATGCGGGAAGGCCTGGTGCAACGGCTGCAGCATTGGATTCGCAACGGCGGCACCCTCATCACCTTTGGCGACGCGACGCGCTGGCTGACCGAAGAGAAAGTCGGCCTGCTGGCGACTTCACGCGAGTTGCGCAGCGGCAAACCCGAGCGCAAAGCGACCAAGGACAAAGAAGAGAAGCCCGCCGAAGCGGCCGCGCCGGCCGCCGCTGTCTATGATTACGCGCAGGCCGTGCAACCCAAAGAGGAATTGCCCGAAGCCACGCCGGGCGCGCTGTTGCGCATCGAGTTGGAGCCGTCGCACTGGCTGAGTGCCGGCTATGAAGAGGGGTATGCCGTGGTGATGGTCGAAAGCCGCAACATCTACACCCCGCTCACGCTCGACAAGGGGGTGAATGTCGGCGTCTATGCCGCGGAAGACAGGCTCATTGCCAGCGGTTTCACCTGGGAATCCTCGCGCAAGCAGCTCGCCAACAAAGCCTATCTCATGTATCAACCCTTGGGGCAGGGACACGTGGTGGCGTTTGCCGAAGATCCCAACTACCGCGCTTTCATGGACGGCCTGAATTTGCTGTTCCTGAACGCGGTGTTGTTTGGCCCGGCGCATTGAGCGCCAATTTGCCGCCGGCGGGCGATGCTGTTGCCGGCCAGCCGCATGCAACACCGCCTGACCGCTTGCTCATCGACAGGCACAGGTTGCCGGCGGACGCCGCGGGGCCGGGCCGTATTTTATTGACACAGGGAATGAATATCTCGTTGTAATGTCCCAGTTACGGTTGGAGACGGTCGCGCAGACATCATCTTGTCTGCAGGCAGGGATGCCTGCGCTACTCCCCACAGGTTCCTGAGAGATTAAATCTCGTTGCCTGCCGGAGCAGCACCATGACCACTGCCTTCCTGCCAGCCGGGGTCATGTAAAGCTTTGGACCACTGAGCGCCGCAGTTCACGGGATTGGCCGGCATGACAATGGGGGGAGCTCGCACCGGCAAATCCAGGCGGCAGGCCAATGGCTTTGCGCCTCCGGCAACGTCAGCCGAAAATGCAGCAAGGAGAGTACGCATGCAGGAGCAAACGCAAGCGGCAGCGCGCGTGCGGGCGCGGCCGCCGGCCCGCCATTTTCTGTTGTGTGCCGTTCTCACCGCATTACTCCTCACCCCCGCGCGGCAAATCGCTGCGCAAGCGCAACAGACTTCCCGCGGCGTGCCGGCCGCAACACCGGATTTCGTGCCGGCCGTCAGGCGCATTCTGCCCTCGGTGGTGGCGGTCTCCTGCCTGCGCATCCTTTCCGCGCAGGATTTGCAGCTTTATCGTGAACGCAGACCACGCGACCGTGGCCGGGAGTTCGAGCCGCCGCCCGAGTTGCAACAGCGCAGCACCGGCGCCGGCCTGATCATCTCTGCCGACGGCCATGTGCTCACCAACACCCACGTGGTGGAATTCGCCGACAAAATCACCGTGACGTTGCACGATCAGCGCACCTTTCCGGCACAAGTGCTCGGCGCGGATCCGCTTTCCGAAATTGCGGTGCTGAAAATCGCGGCGACCGGGTTGCAACCGGCGGTGCTGGGAAATTCGCAGGCCACACAGGTGGGCGAATGGGTGCTGGCGGTCGGCAATCCGCTGGAGCTGCGGTTCACGGTGACGGCCGGCATCGTGAGTGCGAAGGGCCGGCAGCTCAATGTGATTCAGGAAAGTTTTGGCGTCGAGTATTTTCTGCAAACCGATGCCGCCATCAACCCCGGCAACAGCGGCGGCGGGCTGTTCAACCTCAATGGCGAAGCGATCGGCCTCATTACGGCGATCGCCACGGAAACGGGCTATGATGTCGGGCTGGGCTTTGCGGTGCCGATCGATTTGGCCATGCGCATCGCGGCGGACTTGATGCGAAGCGGCAAGGTTGTGCGCGGCTATCTCGGCGTGGTGCTGCGGCCGGTGAAAGAGTTGGAGGCACGTGCCCTGGGGTTGACGGTGCCCACCGGGGTTTTCATCGATGACCTCTATGCCGGCAGCCCGGCCGAGCTTGCCGGCCTGCAGCCCGCCGATGTCATCCTCCGCATTGATGGCGTGCCGGTGAAGCAAACCAACGAGGTACAGGCGCGCATTGCTGCGCTGAAACCGGGCACGCGGATCACGCTCGAGATTTTCCGTGAGCAGCGCGTGTTGACAGTGCGTGCACGGCTCGCCGAGCTGCCGGCCAACGAGACGTTGTCGCCGCCGCCCGGCCCCCTGCCGGCATTCGAGAATCAGGGTATTCAAGCGGTGAACCTTGGCAGCTTGGAAGAATCGGATTTGCGGAAACCCTGGCGGGGCGGGGTGAAAGTAACGGCGGTGGCGCGCTACAGCCCGGCGGAACAAGCCGGGCTCATGGTGGATGACATCATCGTGGCGGTGAATCGCCAGCCGGTGCACACCACCGGCGAGCTGGCCGAGCAGTTGCGCCGTTTTGCGGCCGGCTCGGCAGTGATGCTGGCAGTGTTGCGCGCCGCCGGGCTGTATCACCTCTTTCTCGAAGTTTATTGAAGCGGCGCGGCGGCTTTGCGCCACCCCGATCCTGCTCGAAAGCAGCCTGTGGTGCCAGGGGTTTTCGCCCCGGTCCATGCCGCCTGGTTTTCCGGGAAGCGTGCGTGCCGGGCGCGGCAGGGTCGTGGAAATCGCGGGGAAGATGGGCACGCCGGCCGGAGGCATGCTTCGCGGCGGCCGGCGGCGAGGCGGGGAGTCCGGTGCCGGAGTTTCAGGAATGGCGATACGCCACCGTTTTGCCGAAACGGGCGTGAATCAGTTTCATCAAGGCTGCCACCAGCGGGTCCATCACCGGTCTGGGGCAGCGGGTATTGCGCAACACCTGTTTGAGTTGGCGCCGCATTTCGCGCTGAACGTCCTCTTTGGTGTTCCAATCGATGATTTCCATCCAGGGCGCGATGGCGGCGAGCATTTCCGTGGCCATCAGACGGTGTTGTTCCCGCCGTTGGGCGGCTTCCGCGGCGTCGGCGGCGAGATAGGTCTGCAGAATGCCGAACACCGCAAAGGCATCCTCCGAAAGCTGCAATTCGCCGGCGGCCGCCGCCGGTCCCGCGCGCAAGATCGCAATCTGCTCCCACAACCGGCGCTGTGTCTCGTTGTCATCGCAGCGCCCCTGCATCCGCTCGCGCAGAATCTCTTCGGTGTGCTGCAACAACCTGCCGTAGAAGGCAGGATCGCGCGCCAGACGCACGCTGGCTTCGTGCAGCAGCGCATGCTGCAGCCGGGCCAGCCGTGCCAGCGGCGAAGTCAGGCGCGCCACTTCCGTTTCGAAGCTCCTGTCGTAAACTGAAACATACTCCTTCAGGCTGAGTGGTGGCACTGCTTCGACATGGCGCGCCATCATCTCGCGCACTTTGGGGCTGGGCTGCGCTGCGGCCAGGGATTCATCGAAATAAAAGCTGGCTGCCTGTTGCCGGATCGTGTCGAACCAGCGTGCCTCGCCCAGCAATTTGCGGGCCTGTGCATGGGGCAGCAGAGAATCGAGCAGGCGGACAAAAGCGCGGAAAGTCTTGCCGAAGGTCTGGCGTGCCTCGGCTGGCGCCAGCGCGAGCAGCCACTGCTCGGTGCTCAGGCGGGAGAGATGCGTCTCGAAACACCCGAGCACCGCCAGATGACAGCGCTGCAATTCCGCGAAACGGGCGGCGGTGAAGCGCGGAGTGAGCACCTGCTGCACCTCCAGCGGATCGAACACCGCGAGCGCTTCGTCAAGATTCGTGGTGACGCCCCAGTAATCCACCAGCAGGCCGTTCAACTTGAACGGCGGGTGCTGCAGGGCGGTGAGACCGACCAGGTGCAACAGGCCTGCGCCGGCCGCCGGTTGATCGAGATAGATTGTCTGCAGCTCCGGCGGCGGTGTGACCAGCCCGGCAAGGGAACTGGTGATCAACAGCAGCGGCCCGGTTTCGGTGTGCAGCCGGTGCAGGGCATGGCTGTGGTCGGGAATATTGAGATAGAGATCGCGCCAGGGGCTGTCGGCTGCCGGCGCCTGGGCAAAGCGCACCGCCATCGGCGCAAAGTTGCGCGCGGCGAGCGCCTGATGGTACAGCGCGGTGGCCTGATCGCTGTGGGTAAGCAGCATGGCTTTGCAGCCATTGGCAGCGACATTGTGCGTGAAATGTTCAATCAGGTTCGCGGCAATGGCGGCGATGCGATCGAATTGCAGTGCCACCTGCACTTCACGGCTGCCGGCTGCCGATCCGGCCGGAGAGGCCGGTTGTATTTGCCGTTCCGGCAGCGGGCTTTCATGGTAAACCGGCACCAACAACTCATCCTGCCGGGCCTCGCGGTAGGTGTAGCGATGCAGATAATCACGCATGCCCGGGGGAAGCTGCTGTCGTTCACGGGGCGGGGGCGTGGCCGTTATTCCCACCAGGCAAGCATGCGGCAAGCATTGCCTGAGACGGCCGGCCCACTCCGTCAATTCGTCGTGATTCGGGCAGTCGAGGAGCGCGAGGGTGGCGTGCGCAGGCGGCGGTGCCGCGCCCTCCGCCAGAACAGCGGGCGGCGCCTCATTCGCGGCAAAACACCCGGTGTTTGCCAGCAGCACGGCGCCCGGATGGCGATGCAGCAGGTGCAGCAGCAGATCGGCTTGCCCGGCCTGCAACGGCGCCGGCAGGCCGTGATGTTCGCAGGCCTCGATGAGCTGGCGCCGGGTTTTCTCACAATCCGTGATGAGCAGGAGTGTGGTTCGGTGCCAGGCGGCCAGGTGCCGCAATTTCACCACCAGCGCACTGAGCGTCTTGCTTCTGCCGGTTCCCAGCGGATGCCAAATGATGCCGCCATCCTCCGGCCGGATTGCCGCACCCTTGCTGCGCAGCAAGTGACGCACGGTCAGTTGCACCGCCTGCCATTGATGCGGTCGTGTCAGACGCGCATGTTCCACCAGTGGAAAGGGCGCAAAAAAAACGAAGCCACGCACCAGATCCAGAAGATTGCCGGGCGCCAGCAAACCGGCAAGCAGCGCGTCGGCCGGCGTGGGAAAATCGGAAAGCCGGGAGGGCAGGGAGGCCAGCCGCCGCCGCAGCTCCTCCAGATTGAGTGGAAAGGGATCCGGCCACGGGCGGAATGCCCCGGGCGGAGAGCCGGGCGCAGCATAGTATGCCGCGTCTTTTTGCAGGATCAACAACAATTGCACGCAATGAAACAGGCGGGGAACACCGGCGGGCTGCTGCAATTCTTCCAGCCGCGCCCAGCCCTGCGCCAAACCGGCCGGACCCGATGCCGCAATTTCCGCGACTACCAGCGGAATACCATTGACAAAGATGACGAGATCGAGCGCCTGCTGGCCGGTGAAGCCCGGCACAGTGAACTGCTCGACCAGGAGAAATTCATTGTTCTCGGGATGGTCAAAATCGAAGTAATAACCGGGGCCAAATGCTTGATTCGAACGGGCGGGGGGAGCGGCACGGATGAGCTTGCGGTGGATTTGCCGGCGAATGGTTGCCAGCGGTGACGCGGAAGCCGGCGACAGCTCGGCCAATACCTGGGTGAGAGGTGGGGCACCGGGACGCATCTGCAGCCGGGTGAGCAGCAGGGTCTCGCTGGCACTGTGGCGTTCCTGCTGGAAGCCTTCCTCGGCGCCGTGCACATAGCGATAGCCGAAACCGTGCACCAGCAGTTCCGTTACCGTCCGCGCGATTTCAAAGTAATCCGGGGTTTTCAGGCTCATGGCCGTGTAATCGGAATGGAGGAAGCCGGGGGCCGCGAGGGCTGGCGGCGGCGCGTTCGCACCTGCGCCGGTGGCGGCCGGCCGGATTAAAGCCCCAAGTCCACCACGGTGGGCTGGCTGCCGGAGTAATCGTAAAAACCCCGGCCGGTCTTCCTGCCGTGCAAACCGGCGAGCACCATTTTGCGCAGCAGAGGCGGCGGTGCATATTTCGCGTCGTGATATTCTTCAAACATGATGTTGGCGATCGCGAGCGTGGTGTCCAGGCCGACGAAATCGAGCAGCGTCAGCGGGCCCATGGGATGGCCGCAACCGAGCATCATGCCTTTGTCGATGTCCGCCACCGAAGCCACACCATTTTCCACGGCGCGGATGGCATCCAGCAGATAGGGCACCAGAAGCAGATTGACCACAAACCCGGAATTATCTTTGCAGGCGATGGGTTCCTTGCCCAGGGTTTTGGCGAAGGCAAAAGCGGTTTGGAAAGTTGCGCTGCTGGTCGCGATCGTGCGCACGACTTCCACCAGTTTCATCAGCGGCACGGGATTGAAGAAATGCAGGCCGACGAAGCGATCCGGCCGTTGGGTGGCGGCCGCCATTTCGGTGATGGTGAGCGAGGAGGTGTTGCTGGCAAAAATGGTGTGACTCGGGCAGCCGCGGTCCAGCTCGGCGAAGATCTCCTTTTTGAGCGGGAGGTTTTCACTCACCGCTTCGATGATGAGATCCGCAGGGTGGAGATCCGCCAGACTGGTGGTGCCGTGGAGATTGCCCAGCACGGTTTGTTTCTGCGCCTCGGTGAGTTTGCCCCGGGCGACGCCCTTGTCCAGAAAATCTTGAATGCGGGCCAGGCCTTTTTGCAGCAATTGCTCATTCACCTCGCGCACGATGGTTTTGTAGCCGGCTTGCGCGCTGACCTGCGCGATGCCCGAACCCATCAGGCCGCAGCCGACGACGCCAACGGTTTTTATGTCCATCTTTCCTCCTCCAGCAAAGTGTCGTGGTGCCAGTTCGTTATCCGGGATTCGATTAAACAAAAAATGCCAGGCGCTGTGTCACGTCCGGCATTTCTCAATATCGGCGGCGGGGGTGAAAATCACGAAGCCTGCGCGGTGAAGCGGTTGCGATACCTCGCCAGGCGTGCCTTTTGGTTGGCAGCCTTGTTGGGGTGGATGATGCGCCGGCGCGCCATTTTGTCCAGCAGAGAAGAGGCCTCGCGGTAGAGCTTCTCCGCGGTGGTCAGGTCAGCGGCTGCCAGGACTTTCTTGGTCATGGTTTTCAACTCGGAGCGATAGCTGCGGTTGCGCGCCCGCCGCATTTTGTCCCTGCGGATGCTTTTTAGGGAGGCAGCATGGTGAGCCATGGATTTCCTAATTGCTTAAATTTGTTCACGATAATTTCTCAAAAACGGACGCCAATATAAAAAACAAGCCCCCGAATGTCAACAGGAAATTTGGCACCCACCAACCGTCCCAATCCAAAATGACTCTTCCCATCGCCATTTCCAGTGATCATGTCCACCCTCTGATGGGGGAGTGGCAAGTTATGGATGGTGCCATCCCCAGGAACCCTCTGACTGCACCAGGCAAGGCACCAAACGGCATCTTCTGACCGACGGCCGGGGTATTCCGCTGGCACTGGTGGTGAGCGGGGCCAATCGTAATGATTTCAAAGAAGCCAAAGCGGTGTTGGACCATCTCGTGATGGCACGCCCCCAACCGACCACGCGCAGGCAACAAAACCTGTGTCTTGACAAGGGCTATGATTATCCGGAGGTGGCGAAAATCGTGGCAGCATACGGTTACACCGCACACCTGCGGCGCCGCGGTGAAGAGCACGCACAGGAAAAGAACATTCCGGGTTATCGCGCGCGGCACTGGGTGGTGGAACGCACACACAGGTGGATGAATGGAAATCGCCGGCTGCTCATTCGTTGGGAAAAGAAGACGGCCAATGATGAAGCCTTTCTCCATCTGGCGTGTGCGATCATTGCCGTTCGCCGTACCCTCGCGGTTTTCGGATAGGCTCTGAGCATCTATCCCGGTACTCAGGAAAATTCCTCCGGAATGACAGTTTTGGGTTGCGGAGAGGATTTTAGAACTTAACGTTGTAGTACTAATCAGATATGCCTGCGGTTCTAACGCAGTCTCAACCGGACAGCACTGATTCGCGATGCTAGTTTACGCCGGTGAGTTGGCCGAAAACGGCTTTGACTTCAACGCATGTGAGCACGACCGGAAGGGCGCCCCGGTTTCTTTGCGCGAATGATCCCGCCCAATTGCCCGAGCGGCAGGTTGAGCACCTGGTTGTATTGAAACAAGAGGGCTTGCATGGCCTGATTCTGCGCAGAAGCAGGGACTTTTTCCCGGGTGGCGAGGCGGGAGAAAAAGTGATTAACCCCCGGCGTGCGCATTTCGTACGGATGGCGGAGAATATTAAATCGAACGAAGCGCTTGATCCAGCCGACACGGGCCTCTGCAGTGCGAGGACGAAAGTGCCTGGCACGGATCATGGCTCGTACTTGCTCGAGAAGCTTGGGCAGGGATGAAAATGAAGGTGGTTGCTCCTCGCGAGGGGAAAGAAGGCCGGTCAAACGTGCACTGCGGCTATGGTTCTCCGAAGGGGGAGAGGCAACTTTTGCCGAGGGCAACGACGGAGCTTGCAGGGGGATTCCTCGTTATTGCCGGCGTCCCGCGTGGTTGCGTGGAGCAGCCGCCCCAATTGATTGGCGCACGTATGCAAATCGGGCAATACATTTTCAAGGGGAATTTTTGGGGAAATCGGGGTATGATGTTGCTTCCGTTGCCCGGGTTTCTTGCGAGATGGCCTTTCTTGCCATCTTGTGATGCAGACCCTGTGCGCCGCTCATGCCGGGGTTGCGCCTGCCCGTCAGTTGTCCGAATCCATAATGACTTTGCCCAGCCCCGCTTCCAGCCGGCGCTGATCACGCAAGTGCACGACTTCAGCGAGTTCGCGCGCCACACGCGGGAAGGCATAGAGCATTTCACCCTCCGGGGAGACCAGTGTCTCACCCGGGAAGTCGAGCACGATTTCATGCAGGCCCCTTTCAACCGTGGTTGGTGACAGCTTTTCCTCCCGGGCGTTGTCGTTCACGGCCTGGTGGATCGCCCTGGCGGTCTGCGGTTTGCCCTGCTGTTGAAAGATGGCTTTGAACAGACGCTTGCGGATGTTGTTGTGATGCCGCCGGCGCCTGGCTGACTGCAGTTTGAACCAGCGTGCCAGTGGAATGATAAAAAACAGCAGGGAAAAAATCAGCGGCAGCCAGCCCAGCAGCAGATAGGCGGAGGTGGCGTGTGTGGCGATCCAACTGCCCAATCCCGGCAGAATCTCTTCCGGCAGCCGGCTTTGCAGCAGGCGGGGCAGGAGATGGTTGAGCAGGTAGAATGAAAAGGCGAGGTTGAATCCGTTCATGAGCACGATGGCAAGATTGCGGCCGGGGGTGTTGCCGGCCAGCTGGTATTCCGGTTCGTACTCATCCCAATAGTAGATGATCTGCGCTTCCTGCGTGCCGCCCACGCCGCGCAGGAGGTCGTTGAATTCGCCGTACAGCACGCCGTTTTCACTCACTTTCACCTCGCCTTGAAAACGCACCAGGCAGTCGGTGAGAAAGGTCTCGGCTTGTGCGAAATTCCAGCCGGCGAGCGCACACAGTTCGGTGGCCACCACGATGCCTTTTTGCCGGCGCAAATAGGCGGCGACTTCCTTGTGATTCTGCAGGGGATCGATGGTCACGCGCGCCGGGCCGAAAACGAAATCATACACCGAGGCAATGAAACTTTTCTTGTTTTGATTGATCGGCGAGGGCGTGGGCGCATAGTGCCGGTAGCGATAGCCGCGGCGGTCGGTGCGGTACAACACCGTGTCGGTATGCGTGCGCCAGCGGAAAATGGAGGTGAACAGGTCGCCGAGGAAATCCAGCGAGGGGCCGCGGTCCTTGCCGTTTTTGCGGCTGCTCATGGCAAGCACCAGCGCCACCAGGATGAGCAGGAAGAGCACGAAGTAAACCACCAGGGTGACGGCAATCCAGGCTTTGTAGATGACGGTGAAAACCCGCCACAAGGCGGCGGCGATTTCTGCGCGGCGTTCCGCCCAGGTTTTCTCCCCCCGGCGCTGCAGAGTTTTGCCGAAGTCATAGATCAAATCGCCATTTTCGGTGACCTGCAGCCGGCACACGTATTTTTGGATCAATTGTTCCAGGGCGCGACGCGCGTCGTCGATGAACAAACCGGTCGCGGCCGCGGCCTCGTTGAGGGTGAAGTGCCGCTCTCCCTTCTGCAGCCTTTTTTCCAGAATGCTCCCGGGATTTTGTATGACTGCGGTTGCCATACCATTGCTTTCCGTTTTGGGGATTTGCAATCAATCCGTGCCTGTGATCAGTGGAGAAAGCGCCGGCGCGTGTGAAACCGTCTACCGGTGCAACAGGGGCGTAGCGAATCGGCAAAATTACACCGATTTCCTCCGCAAGCAAGAGGAAAAACCACCGCGGTGACACACAGCCGTGGCGGGTGGCAGTGCTGGGCGGGCCGCGCTTCACGCAGGGGGAGGGAGAATTCGTTTGACTCTGGCGCAAAACTTCGCTATCATCCGCCACCTTATGAAGCACACCCTCGATGGCAAATCCCTCACGCTGGAAATTCTCGCCGAGGTGGCACGGGGCGACGCCGAGCTGGAATTGTCCGGTGAGGCACTGAGCCGCATGGAAAACGCGCGGCGCGTGATCGAAAACATTCTGCACAGCGGCCGTGTGCTGTACGGCGTCAACACCGGCTTCGGCAAGCTCGCCGATGTGCGCATCTCGCCCGATGATCTGCAAACGCTGCAGACCAATCTCATTCTCAGCCATGCCTGCGGCAGCGGCCCGGCGCTGCCCGCGCCGGAAGTGCGCGCGGTGATGGCACTCAAGCTTAACGCCCTGCTCACCGGTTATTCCGGCTGCCGCACGGTGCTGGCGCATTATCTGCACCACCTGCTCGCCAAAGATGTGTTGCCGGTGATTCCCGAGAAAGGTTCGGTGGGTGCCTCCGGCGATCTTGCGCCCCTGGCGCATCTGGCGCTGGTGCTCATCGGCCGGGGCGAGGCGCTGGTGCAGGGCCAGCGAGTCAGCGGCCGCGAGGCGCTGCGCTTCGTTGATTTGCAGCCGCTGGAACTGGCGGCGAAGGAGGGGCTGGCGTTGATCAACGGCACGCAGTTCATGGCGGCGGTGGGCAGCCTGGCTTATTTGCAACTGTCCACGCTCACGCGCAGCGCCGACATTTGCGGCGCGATGAGTGCGGAGGCGTTGTTGTGCACGCCGGTGGCGTTCGACCAGCGCATTCAAGTGGCGCGCGGCTATGCCGGCCAGCAGCAAGTGGCGGCCAACTTGCGGCGGCTGATGGCCGACAGCCCGATCCGCAACTCCCATCTGCAATGTCAACGCGTGCAGGATGCCTATTCGGTGCGCTGTCTGCCGCAGGTGCACGGCGCGGTGCGCGACTATCTCCAGCCACTGCGTGAAACCTTCACCATCGAACTCAACGCCGCCACCGACAATCCCCTGGTGTTCGCCGAAGACGGGGAGGTGCTCTCCGGCGGCAACTTTCACGGCCATCCGCTGGCGATCGCCTGCGATCTCATCGCCATTCTGGCTACGCATCTCGCCAGCATGAGCGAGCGCCGCATCGCCTTCATGATGGACAGCACGCTCAGCGAGTTGCCGCCTTTTCTGGTGAAGAACAGCGGGCTGAATTCGGGCTTCATGATCGCCCATGTCGCCGCTGCCAGTCTGGTTTCTGAAAACAAAGTGCTCAGTCATCCTGCTTCGGTGGATTCGATTCCGACGTCGGCCAACAAGGAGGATTTCGTCAGCATGGGCGCGCATGCCGCGGTGAAGGCACGCCATGCCGTGCAGAATGCCCTGCAGGTGCTGGCGATCGAGCTGGTCTGTGCCTGCCAGGCGCTGGATCTGCGACTGCCCCTGGAGCCGGGGCCGGCCACCCGTGCGGTGCGCAATCTCGTGCGCGCGCACGTGCCGCCGTTGACGGAAGACCGGCTGCTGGCGGATGATCTGGCGGCGGCCGCGCACCTGCTCGCCAGCGGCGCAGTCTTGCGGGAAGCGGAAAGCGTTATTGGAGAGCTGTGACATGGAAAAAGTCATTGGTGAAGCCCTGACCTTTGACGACGTGCTGCTGGTGCCGCAGGCTTCCGCCGTGCTGCCCGGCGAGGTGGATTTGCGGACCGGCTTTACGCGGCGCATCGCCCTGAACATTCCGCTGGTGAGTGCGGCGATGGACACCGTCACCGAAGCCAATCTCGCCATCGCGCTGGCGCGCCAGGGCGGCATTGGCATCATTCACAAGAACATGTCCATCGAGAAACAGGCTGCCGAGGTCGATGCGGTGAAGCGCTCGGAAAGCGGCATGATCTACAATCCCATCACGCTGGCGCCCAACAACACCGTGCGCGAAGCGCTGCAGCTCATGAGCCGTTATCACATCTCCGGCATTCCGGTGGTGGAGGGTGAGCTGCTGGTCGGCATCCTCACCAATCGCGACCTGCGCTTCGAGGACAATGTTGACCTGCCGATTCACCAGGTGATGACGCGCGACAATCTCATCACCGCGCCGCTGGGCACGACGCTGGAGGCCGCCGAGCGCCTGTTGCAGGAACATCGCATCGAAAAACTGCCGATCGTCGACAAGCGCGGCCGGCTGAAGGGCTTGATCACGGTCAAGGACATCAAGAACAAAAAAATGTATCCCAACGCGGCCAAGGATGAACGCGGCCGGTTGCGGGTGGGTGCGGCAGTGGGCGTCGGCCGCGACACCCTGAATCGCGCCGCGGCTCTGGTGCAGGCGCATGCCGATGTGCTGGTGGTGGACACCGCGCACGGCCATTCCGAAGGCGTGATCAAAACCGTGCGGCAACTGCGCGAAGCCCATCCCGAGGTCGATTTGGTCGCGGGCAATGTGGCCACCGAAGCCGGCGCCCTGGCGTTGATCGAAGCCGGCGTCGATGCGGTGAAAGTGGGCATTGGCCCCGGCTCGATCTGTACCACGCGCGTGGTGGCCGGCGTTGGTGTGCCGCAAATCACGGCGGTGATGGATTGTGCCCGGGTGTGCCGCAAATTCGACATTCCCCTGATTGCCGACGGCGGCATCAAGCAGACCGGTGACATTGCCAAGGCGATTGCCGCGGGCGCGGATACCGTCATGCTGGGCAATATGCTGGCGGGCACGGAAGAAAGCCCCGGCGAGATGATCTATTTGGAGGGCCGCAGCTACAAAACCTATCGTGCCATGGGGTCGATCTCTGCCATGCGCCAGGGCAGCAGCGACCGCTATTTTCAGGAGGGGCGGAAGAAACTGGTGCCGGAGGGCATCGAGGGCCGTGTGCCCTATCGCGGCAAACTGGCGGACGTGGTGTTTCAAATGATCGGTGGTTTGCGAGCCGCGATGGGGTATGTCGGGGCTGCCACCATCGCCGAGCTGCAGGAAAAGGGCCGCTTCGTGCGCATCACCTCCGCCGGCCTGCGGGAAAGCCATCCGCACGACGTCATCATCACCCACGAAGCCCCGAACTACAAGCTGCACGGCAGTAATTGACATCGCACGACAATTGAGTGAAGCGCCTGCCGCTCAATCTCCAGCGGCGTATTTCGCCGCCGTTTGCTTGCCAGGACAAATCACGGCGCCGGAACCCGATTCCTCGCCACCGGTTTTCGCGAGACCAGGGCCGGAGGAAGCTCCGCCGGCCCCTGCCAGGATCGCCCCTGCCTTGCCTGCCTCGTATCTGCGCGTGTGTGGCATTCCCCGCCGGGCGGCGCCGAAGGTTGACTCGCGATCAAATCTCTCAATCTCCCTGTCGTTGGGTATGTTTTCCGGTTCTATCCTCATCGGTGTGGGTAAATCGTGACGCGGCACGCGGGCACCACCAAATTCTCCGGACGCGGCGCGACCCGGATTCACACGGATTTTTACCTGCAGTGATCCGCACAAATCTGAATTTTAAAGACTGTGTTGATCGTCATGTGCAATGGCATACCCATCGTGATCAAAACGTCGCCTAGAGTCTTGTCTGCCGGCAGGGCTTTTCGTACCAAACTTGAACGGCGAAGTTGCGAAGAACGCCATGCTGGCATCGCTTTGCGTTATTCGTGCCCTGGCGGTTCAAAAAACCTTCCCGGTCGGGATTTTTTCGGGTAATTTGCCAGGCCGCGTGCGACAGCCGGCATGATGAAAAAATGAACTTTCGTCTTTGTGCCTTCAGGCACCGACCCTCGCAATTCATTGCCGGCGGGTCTGCTTACAGACTGACTGCGGTGTGGGAGGGACCATTCAAGTTGACCGCGTCCCGGCGGGCGGCAGATCCACGCTTCACAGCAGCTCTGCCTGGCGCAACACCTCCCGAATGTCACGCCGCGTTTCTGCATTCAGCGGCAACAGCGGCGGGCGCGGCGCGCCGCCGAAATAACCCAGCTCATCGAGCGCCGCTTTCAAGCCGGGAACGCCCAGCCGGCTGACGATCAACCGCCCCACCGGCGCGAGTTTTTTCGCCAGGGCGGCGGCCTCCTGCCAGCGCTGTGCCTGCACCCATTCCACCAGCGTGACACATGCCCGCGGCGCGATATTCGACAATGCCAGAATGCCGCCGCCAAAGCCGTGCACCAGCGCGGAAAAGAAAACGCCATCGGAGCCCGCAAGAATCTGAAAGTCTGCGGGCGTTTTTTCGCGCAGCTCGAGCAACTGGCCGAGATTGCCGGCACTGTCTTTCATGCCGATAATGTTGGGATGCGCCGCGAGCTGCGCCACCAGGCCGGGAGCAAGATTGAGAGAGGTGAATTTGGGCACGTTGTAAATCAAAACCGGAATCGGCGAGGCCTCGGCAACGGTTTCAAAATGCCGGCGCAGGGCCTCGTGTGACATGCGGTCGCGATAGTATGCGGGCGTCAGCACCAGCGCGGCCGCGGCCCCCAGGTCGGCGGCCTGCTGCGTGAACAGGCAGGTGGCCGCCGTTGATTCCTGTCCGGTGCCGGCGATCATGATTTTGTTCGCGGGAATCGCACGCCGCGCCACACGCAACACCTCCAGCTTCTCGGCATGGCTGAGCAGTGGCGCTTCCCCGTTGGAACCGAGCAGGAGATAGCCGGCCAGCCCGGTGTCATGCAACCGGTTGAGATTGTCCGTCAGGCGGTGCGGGGCAAAGCGGCCGTCTTCAAAAGGCGTTGGGATCGGCGGAAACACTCCCTGCAGCGTGAGTGCCGCGGGCCTTTCACTTTTTTGCATGAGCTTCCTCCGGTGAATTTCCTGCCTGGGGTGCCGGCATTTCGGAGCACACCATCCGGGGCGAGGCGACACCTGCTGCGCATTGGCGATCGGAATGCGGCTTTCAAATTGCAACCACGATCTCCGGGCACAGTTGAACGCTGATCATCGCTGATTTTTTGTTTCTGTGTTCGTCGGCGAGAATCTGTTTTCCGAAAATCTGCTCGGGCACGGTCGCTTTTCCGCGTCATTTGCCATGCCGCGTGCGGCACCCTTCAGAATGAATCTGAATTTGGCATGGGTCGTGTTGCGCTCACCGCCTGCGATGGAAATCGCCGGCTCAAAGCGCAGGTCGGGCCAACGGCCGACTGGGCACCCGATTGGTGGGCAGCCGCCTTCAGGTGGTTTCAGCTTTGAGACCGGGAATTTACTCTCAGGCGAAAGGTGGCAAAAAGAAGATGCAAAATTGCGGATGAAAATGCCGCGCAGACTTCCTGCGTGAGAGTGTTTTCCCGGGAATACCATGCCGCTCGATCCGAAATATAATCGCCCGGGGCTGCAAAGCCAGCAGGAATTTCATCAAAATAAAAAAGGCCCGAGTCTTTCGACCCGGACCTCTTGGCTGTGAGGGGGAGCCACAATTCCAAAGTACAGCATTGTTGGCAAAGGCGTCCGACTTGGCGGGAGCCGCAGCGCAGATCGAGCCTCCTGCTCACAACGTCCTGATGTTTTGAGTTGCCAGAAGCCAGCTCGTCACAACCGAGCCGGACGCGCTTGGTGCCGACCTCCTGTCGGCGATGATTAACGTCTCTGCCCCTTTCATTTGCAAGTGCCATGCCGCGCCCCGGCTTCTGTGAACGCCCTGCCGGCAAATTTTTATGCCCTGCCAGGTAAACCGTTATATTCCCGTCAGTTGCTCCGCGGCCGGCGGGAAGGCGGTGTGCTTTCGGCCTGGTCAGAACTGCAATATTTCGATACAAAAGTAAATTCGTCATTACCATCTCGTTCCACTCCGGCCTTTTTACATGATGATTCGCGCCGTGAGGACTGCGCAAGTGCGAACGCTACTGCGCAAAATTATCGCACCACCGCCAGCTTGCGCGTGGCGGTGAAGTCCCCGGCTTCGAGATGATACAAATAAATGCCGCTGCCCGCCGGGCGGCCATCCTGATCGCGGCCATCCCAGCGCACGCTGTGATAACCCGCCGGCTGCAGGCCCAGGGGAAAGGCACGAATCTCCTGGCCAAGCGCATTGAGAATGCGCAGTCGCACCACGCCCGCCACCGGCATTTGATAGGGTATGAGGGTGGCGGGATTGCAGGGATTGGGATGATTCTGCCCCAGGGCAAAAGTGGCCGGCAGGTGGTTGCCGGCCGTGACAGCAACGCCGGTCACCTTCACCGCCACCTCATTGGAGGGCTGGCTGCGATTGCCACTGTTGTCGGTGGCGGTGACCGCATAGAACCAGGTTTGATTCAGCGTGGCGCTCGAATCCTGATACCAGAGTGCAGAGGTGGTGGCCAGAGGCGGATTGGAATAGTCGCCACTGGTGTTGCTGCGCAGGATGGTGTAGAATGCCGGAATCTCATCGGCGGGCGGACTCCAATGCAGCATGATGCCGGCCGTGGTAACCTGCGCCTCCAGCTCATGCGGTGCGCCTGGCGGCAGATTGTCAAGGGAGATTCCGCACACAACATTTGAGTTTGCGAACAGCTCCGGGTTCTCGGTGTGGGCGGAAATGTAAAAGGCTGTCGCGTTGCGATCGCAGCGGGTTGGCGCGATGAACCGATAGACTGAATCCCCGCGCGCGGGCAACACCCCGGCAGGCTCCCAGGTCATGCCGGCTGCCGCCATGGTGGGCAGCGGATTGCTGCTCGTGACCCGGGGCTGAGCGCGCCAAATCCGATAAGAAGTGACAGCCGCGGCACTCGCGATGCCATCGCTGGAGGCTGCAGACCAGACGAGTTCAACCTGGCGGCCCTGATCTTCCGGGACATCGCTCACGCTGCGCAACCGGGGCGGCTGCAAACGCCGGCCGGCCAACGCGACGTGCCACAGCAGCCAGAAGCCTTCGCCGAGGCTCTCATAGCGAAAACGAACCGCCACCTTGGCGCGGCCGGCCACCAGCGCGGTAAGATCCACCTCTGCGGGATTCATCGGCGCAACCACCAGCGTCGAATCACTGTACCTGACGCCCGTTTGGGGATCCGTGCCCAGACGCTGCTCGAACACCTCGCTCCAGGTTTGGCCACTGTCGCTGCTCACTCCCACGGCGAGTCGCGAATAGGCGGTGCCGCCGGCCGCCAGGCCTTTGAAGCTGAGACGTGCGTGGGAGGCCACCGTGCCGAAGTTCAAAGCGGGCAGGATCAGATCCGCCACCTGCTGCCGTCCCGTGGCACCGGTGTGAATCAATGCGCCGCGAAAATCATAGCCCGGGCTGCGGCCGGTGTGCCAGGTGGCCGCACTGCCGGGGCCGTGGGATTGCACCTGAAAGCCCATGCGGTGCAGGGTTGCAGCAGTGGAATCGAGCGGGGCCTGCGCCAGATCGGCGGCGAACACGAGCTGCTCCGGCAGCACCAACAGCCGCGAATAAGCGCCGGCCTGCAGCCGGGCGTCATCGTCCTGCAGCAGGCGGGTGGTGTCGTTGAACGCCACCTCATCGCTGCTGGCAGTCACGCGGGCGGTGAGCGTGTAAAGTCCGGGTGTTGCGGGTATCCAGGGTTGCTGTGCGGGGATCACCACTGTGCTGTCGGGCAGCAACAAACGCGCGCTGGCGCCGCTCAGCGAGAAAACCTCGTTGCCGGCGGCATCGCGCACGGCCGCCTGCCAGGAGATGTTCGATTGATACTCGCTGCCGGTGTTTGCCACGCGCAGCCCGAAGGGCAGGGGTTGTCCCGCCACGGCGGGAAAGGCCGCAACGATCTCCACGGCAGCAACATCGTGATCGGGGCGGGCGATGCCGCTCACCGTGAGGTCGTCAAGGTAGATGCCGCGGCGCGGGAGGGCGCTTCGGGAGGCGACATAAACCAGCCCCAGACGAATGCTGTCGCCCGGCGCCACCAGGCCGTTCGAGCCTGCCAGCAAATCGATGCCGAGCCAGCCGGGACCGATCACAGTCCAGGCGGGGGTGGGATTGGGCAGGCCCTGCAAAACCGCAAGCTGATTGCCGGGCGCGAAGCCGGCGCGCGTCATGCGCGTCCCGCCGCTTTCGCCGCCATCGTCATAAAACAGGGTGGTGCCGCCCGCCGTGACTTTGATTTCATCGAGGGCGAACACCGTGCCGGGTGCGACGATGGAAAAATCGCCGCTGTGGCTGAAACGCAGGCGCACTTTGCCACCGCGAAAGGCGCTGAGATTCAAAGAAACGGATTTCCAGCCTGCACCGGCCTCGCCGCCGGTGAAGGCGATCAGGGTTTGGTAGCCGGCAAAATTATCGCTGGAGATCTCGACGCTGTTGTAATCAAAATTCGCCTCGGTGAAAGACTGATAGAGGAAAGACAGCTCCACCGCCCCCGTGACCCGGGTGAGATCGATCTCCGGCGTGAGGAGAAACTGCCGCAAAAATTCCGTGTAGTGGCCGGTATCGGGAACGGCACAGCGCCAGGCGCTGCGGCCGGCGCCGGGATTTTGATCGCTGAAAGCCCACAGGGTTTCGGCACGGCCGGCATAAATGCGCAACTGCGCTTCGGGATCGGGCGCATCCCAATCCAGTGCGAAGCTCAGGCTGACATGGCGCAACCGGCCGCCGGTTGCCGCGAGCGTTTCCGGCAGCCGGATAACCGGCGACAGCAGCATGTCGGTTTGAACCGCTGCGGCCTCGCTTTCCCGCCAACTGTGGCTGCCGCTGTTGGCGTTGCCGGTCACGAGCTGCCAGTCGCTTTTGCCGGCAATCGCGAAACCCTCGTTCTGGGGCGTGCTGCCCCAGCCCGCAGAAACCTGCCAGGCGGTTGTGCCGCTTTCGAAATCATCCTGGAAGAGCAGGGCGGTGGTCACACCAGCCGTGACGCCGGCAGCCTGACGGTTGCGGTGTTGCCAGCGTTCCCAATCCGCGAGTTTGATGACTTTTTCTGCGTCCAGCTTGTCGCGTTTCAACTCACCCGCCGGGCTTGCGGGAAAATTGGTGAACAGGGCGAGCAGCAGCATGGACAGGCAGACAGTGGGGCGCGGCATGGCGGAACTCCTGCAGGGTGAAGAGCGGATAGATGGCATGCCGGGTCATTTGTTGTAATGCGGTGAACAGCACAACCGGAGAGCGTGACCCCAGGCAGCCGGCTTTTTGTCATTGCCCGGTCAGAAGCCGGCCGGGCGGTAATGCGATGGTATATCTACCAGCAAAGCAGCTGGCTGCAGCCGCTGCCCGGAGTGACAATTAAGGAAGGGAGCTGTTTTCTGGTGCTGCCTCGAGATGAGAGGGAGGACAACCGGCAGTTCCGCCCGGAACGCTCTGTTTACACCTGAATTTTGCCTGCTGGCTTGCTGTTCCCTGGAATAAATGGCGTGTTCATCAAACTCCGTCAGGAGTGAACTGTTCATAGACACTCCTGACGGAGTTGAGCACAAGTTTGCCTTCAAATTTTTATGCGCCACCCCTTCGGTGGTTGGGCGTCACGATCAAAGCGGCGTTTCCCGCGTAGGGGATCAACTGTGGTGCAAAATTCAGGTTACAGCACAGCAGTGATTCCACCAGCAGGGTCAGGATCAAACACAAAAATTCTCCCACGATAGCGGCACTGCCACGGGAAAAGCCATTTCGTGGGAATGCATTTGCGCGGGAGGAACAAACATAACGCCTTCGGCAAGCAGGCGAATTTCGCAGTCAGGGCGGCTCAGCATTCGAAGTGATCCCCCGGTAACTTGTGGAGCAATGCAGGCCTCCCTGCCTGCAGACAAAATGTCTGCGCCATCTCCCCACATATAGCTGAGGCATTACCGGGGTACAATCTTTCGCTTGGCGGCAAGACTCTTTTTTGTTATTTTGCCGGCCACGCGCGGCATGGTTGGAGTGAAAAGAACCGCGGGGTAATTGCCCTGCCGCACGCGGCAGTTTGCAGCAGGAAAATGAACTTTTGGAGTCGTGCCTTCAGGCACCGAGTCTGAAAAGTCTGCTAAAAGGCAGCACCTGAATTTTGCCTGCTGGCTTGCTGTTGCCTGGGAGAGATGGTGTGTTTACAAAACTCCGTCAGGAGTGAACTGTTTGTAGACATCGGAAGCTTGCGTGTCTTCAAACTCCGTCGGGAGTGGCCTGTGGAATTTCCCATGAGCTGGGGCGGTTTTTCGCGGAGGCGATCAATCTGGGTGCAAAATTCAGGTAGGATGTGCCCGTCCGAAAACGTATCCACCCCGGCTGAGCTGGGCTGTTCAAAACAGCCAGCCTCGGGAAAAATCCGGCATATTTGAAGCAACGGCCGAGCCGTTGCAGATCAGGTTGCGGATCGCGTCGCGGGGACAGAAAGCGCGGGGCATTGCCATCAAAAAAGATCACCCATACACCATCACACGAGGCAGACGATGAACCTTCCGGAAGTGGTTTTTCTCAGCGGGGTGCGCACGCCATTTGGCGCATTTGGCGGTGCACTCAAAGACCTGACCGCCACCCAGTTGGGCGTGATTGCCGCCAAGTCCGCGATTGCCCGCGCCGGCATCAGCGCCGCCGAGATCGGGCATGTGATTTTCGGCAACGTCATGCAAACCTCCCAGGACGCGATTTATCTCGCGCGCCATATCGCTTTGCAGGCCGGTTGCCGCATTGAAACCCCGGCACTCACCGTGAACCGGCTGTGCGGCTCGGGCTTCGAAGCCATCGTGCAGGCTGCACGTCTGTTGCAGCTTGGCGAAGCGGAAATGGTGCTGGTGGGCGGCACGGAGAGCATGAGTCAGGCCCCGCACATCATTCGCGGCGCACGCTGGGGTCTGCGCTTGAATGCCGGCAAGCTGGAGGATTATTTGTGGGAATCGCTGCTGGACGCGCAATGCGGCCTCACCATGGCCCAGACTGCGGAAAATCTCGCCGACAAGTATGGCATCAGCCGCCAGGCATGTGATGAGTTCGCCCTGCAAAGCCAGCAGCGCACTGCCGCGGCGTGGGAGCGCGGCTTGTTCCAGGAGGAAATCGTGCCGGTGGAATTGCCCGGCAAAAAAGGCAGTGTCACCCTCTTCCAACGCGATGAACATCCCCGGCCCGACACCACGCTCGAGGTTTTGTCGAAACTCGCACCCTATTTCAAAAAAGACGGCACGATCACCGCGGGCAATGCCAGCGGCATCGTCGATGGTGCGGCGGCCATGGTCATGACCACCGCCGCGACCGCCGCCAAACGCGGCTTGTCGCCTCTCGGACGGCTGGTGAGCTGGGGCTTCGCCGGGGTGGAGCCCAGCCTGATGGGCATCGGCCCCGTGCCGGCCAGCCGTCAGGCTTTGCAACGCGCCGGTCTCGAGCTGCAGGAGATGCACTTGGTGGAAATCAACGAAGCCTTCGCGCCGCAATACCTGGCCGTCGAAAAGGAATTGGGACTGCAGCGCGCCATCACCAACGTCAACGGCGGTGCGATTGCGATTGGCCATCCGCTCGCAGCCAGCGGCACGCGCTTGACGCTCACCCTGATCCATGAGCTGCGCCGGCGCCGGCAGAAATATGGTCTGGCCTCCGCCTGCGTCGGCGGCGGCCAGGGCGCGACAGTGATCGTGGAGGCGAGGTAGTTTTTCCCGGGCAGAGGCGGCCAGCCCAAAGCTGGCGGCATTTCCCCCGGGGTGAATGAGATTCGGCAAAAATCACAGAGGCAGTTGCGGACCGGCGAAAACGCAGTGTCCTCTCTCACCGGCGGGCTGCGGGCATATGTTTCTTATGCCGCCAGCGCCCATTCCGTCGAGAGTGCTTCAGCCTGTTCCAACACCGTCAGCGTGGCCTTTTCCTGCTTGTCCGGCGGGTAGCCATACTTGCGCAGGATGCGCTTGACCAGCACGCGCAGTTGCGCTCGCACGTTCTCGCGCAGGGTCCAGTCGATCGTGACGTTGTTGCGGACGGTGGCGACCAGCTCGCGCGCGATCGTTCGGAGCGTCTCGTCACCCAGCACCTTGACCGCGCTGTCGTTGGTCTCCAGCGCATCGTAGAACGCGAGCTCTTCCTCGCTCAGATTCAGCTTCTCGCCGCGGGCGTTGGCCTCCCCCATGTCGCGGGCCAGGGCGATGAGTTCCTCGATCACCTGGGCCGCCTCGATCGCCCGGTTCTGGTAGCGGCGGATCGTCTGCTCCAGCATCTCGGCGAACGAGCGAGCCTGGACCACGTTCTTGCGCCGGCGGATCGCGATTTCGCCCTTGAGCAGCTTTTGGAGCAACTCCACCGCCAGGTTGCGCTGGGGCATCTCCCGCACCTCGGCCAGGAACTCCTCCGAGAGGATCGAGATGTCGGGCTTCTGGAGGCCGGCGGCCGCGAAGATGTCCACGACGCCCTCAGGGGCCACGGCACGCGAGATGATCTGCCGGACCGCGTGATCCAGCTCCTCTTCCGGGCGCGCTTCGCCGGGCGCGCGCTTGGCGAGCACCGCCTGCACGGCCTGGAAGAAGGCCACGTCGTCGCGGATGCGCAGCGCCTCTTCGTGCGGCACCGCCAGCGCGAACGCCAGGGACAGCTCCCGCACGGCGCGCACGCACCGGTCCTTGCCGTTCTCCTGGCGCAGGATGTGCTCCTGCGCAGCGGGGAGCAGGCCGAGCCGCTCCTGCGGCGTCCCGCTCGTCCACTTCGCTCGGTCGAAGCCGTGGAAGAGGCCGCAGCAGACCTCGTACTTTTCCAGCATCAGGGCGACCGCCTGGTCCTGGTCGAGCGCCGTGCGGCCCGTGCCGCCGCTCTCGGTGTAGGTCGCCAATGCCGCTTTCAGTTCGTGGGCAAGCCCTAAGTAGTCCACGACCAGGCCGCCGGGTTTGTCTCTGAATACGCGGTTCACGCGCGCGATGGCTTGCATCAGCCCGTGGGCGCGCATCGGCTTGTCCATGTACATCGTGTGCAGGCTGGGCGCATTGAAGCCGGTAAGCCACATATCCCGCACGATGACGACCTTGAACGGATCATTCGGATCGCGGAAACGGTTGGCGAGCGCCTCGCGCCGCGGCTTGTTGCGGATGTGCGGCTGCCAGTCCAAGGGATCGGAGGCCGAGCCGGTCATCACCACCTTGATCGCACCGCGGCCGTCATCGTCGTCGTGCCAGTGCGGGCGCAGGCGGACGATCTCGCGGTAGAGCTCGATGCAGATGCGGCGGCTCATGCACAC